>JAURZS010000041.1 GCA_030653255.1 Burkholderiaceae bacterium
TTGACCTCGCGGATTTCGCTGGTCACCGCGCCCTCGTCGAGCCGGCTTGCGTCGAAGTCGCCGTCGCGCACGCGGCTGGCAGCAAAGGACAGTTGCTTGAGCGGCCGGTTGATCAGCCGTGCGATCAGCGCCGCGCCCGCCAGCGACAGCGCGGCCGCGGTGATCAGCCAGATGATCCAGGTCTTGCTACCCACGGGTGTGAAACGCGAGCGGTCCATCAGCAGCCAGTAGAACGCCTTATCGACCCTGAAGCCTGCCCACAGGCCGTCTTCGCCATTGACGCGCGAAGCCAGAATGGCCCCTGCACCGAGCCGGCGCGAGAGCTCCGAGGCGATGTCATCATCCAGGGCCTCGCTTCTGCTTTGCTCATATTTGTCGCCGGGCTCGCGCAGGATGATGCGCACACCTTCCTGCTCGGCCAGCGTCTTGATCAGAGAGGTCCGGGCGATCGGGTCCGCATGCACCAGTGCCGCCCGGCTCAGGTTGACCAGGGAGGCAATCTGCTGCGCCGTCTGTCGGGCGCGCGGCTCGAACTCGAGCGCACGGAAGGTCTGCAGCCAGGCCACGATGCTGCCCAGCAGCAGCAGGGCCAAAAGGAAAAACGTGCGCCAGAAAAGGCTCAGGCCCATGCGCCTGGGGCGCATTTCAAGCGGCGCAGGGGCGGTTTCAAGCGGCGCGGGGCCGGTGACGTCGATGCTGGTGGTGACTGCGCGGATCAATGGGGCCTGCCTGGTTCAAGCGCTGCGTCAGCCATTGCCGTCCGGCACGAACACATAGCCCACACCCCAGACTGTCTGGATGTAGCGCGTCGCGGCGGCATCGAGCTCGATCAGCTTGCGCAGGCGCGAGACCTGCACGTCCAGGCTGCGGTCGAAGGGCTCGAACTCGCGGCCACGGGCGAGCTGGGCCAGTTTTTCGCGCGACAGGGGCTGGCGCGGGTGGCGCACCAGCGCCTTGAGCATGGCGAACTCGCCGGTGGTCAGGGGCAGTTCCTCGCCGTTCTTGCGCAAGGTGCGCGCACCGAGGTCGAAAGCAAAGGGGCCGAAATTCACCACTTCGTTGTCGCTGGACGGCGCGCCGGGCGCCTCCTGCGCCGGGCGGCGGCGCAACACCGCATGGACGCGGGCCAGCAACTCGCGCGGATTGAAGGGCTTGCCCAGATAGTCGTCGGCGCCGACTTCCAGGCCGACGATGCGGTCCACGTCCTCGCCCTTGGCCGTCAGCATGATGATGGGCGTGCGGTCGTTGGCCGCGCGCAGCCGGCGGCAGATCGACAGCCCGTCTTCGCCGGGCATCATCAGGTCCAGCACGATCAGATCGGCGGATTCGCGCAGCATGATGCGGTTCAGGGCCTTGCCATCTTCCGCCAGGACGACTTCGAAACCCTCCTGCGTCAAGTAGCGGCGCAGCAACTCCCGGATGCGGGCGTCGTCATCGACGACAAAGACCTTGTCATGGCGGACTGCAGCTTGCGTCATGGTGCTCCATCAAATTTGTAACAGGGGCGATTTTGAGGGGGGCGGCAGCCCAAAATCGGAAATTCCGGGGTTTACTGACACAGTGTTACAAATGTTGCCGCCTGCGGCAAGGGGTTACGGCATGCGTCGCCTGCCGTACCGACCCCCCGGTGCGCAGGCGTCAGAATGCGTTCCAAGGAGTCCCTGCCCATGTTCAAGAAATCGCTTCTGGCGCTGATGGCCGTCTGTGCCTGCGCCGCCCCCCTGGCCCAGCCCCTGCCTTTTGCCAGTCCGCACAATGTGCTCCAGTTGTCGGCACAGGGTGCCGTGGAGGTGCAGCAGGACCTTCTGAGCCTGACCCTGGGCGCGACCCGCGAAGGCGCCGACGCCAATGCGGTCCAGTCCCAGCTCAGACAGGCCCTGGATGCGGCTCTGACCGAGGCGAAGAAGACCGCCGCGCTAGGCCGCATGGACTTGCGCACCGGCAATTTCAGCGTCTATCCCCGCAATGGCCGCGACGGCCGGATCAGCGGCTGGCAGGGCAGCACAGAGCTGGTGCTCGAAGGCTCTGATTTCGGGTTGATCACCGCTGCGGCGGCCCGTATCCAGACCCTGGCGCTGGTGCGCACCGGTTTCGGCCTGAGCCGCGCACAGAGCGAGCGCGTCGAGCGGGAGGCCCAGAATCTGGCCATCGAACGCTTCAAGGCCCGGGCCACCGAGCTTGCGCGTGGCTTCGGTTTCGGTGGCTACACCTTGCGCGAGATATCGGTCACGGGCAGTGAGCAGGGGGGCGGGCCGCGCCCGCGTGCCCTGGCGATGGAGGCCAGGGCACCCGCCGATGCGCCTGTGCCGGTGGAGCCGGGCAAGGCGACGGTGCTCGTGACGGTGTCGGGCTCGGTGCAGCTGCGTCAGTAAACCAGCCGCTCGGGACGGATCTCCTGCAGGATGGTCGTCGCGATTTCCTCGATCGACTTGGTCGTGGTGCTGAGCCAGCGGATGCCGGCGCGCCGCATCATGGCCTCGGCCTCGCTGACCTCCATGCGGCAGTTTTCGATCGAGGCGTAGCGCGAGTTGGGACGGCGCTCGTTGCGAATCACACTCAGTCGCTCGGGTTGGATCGAAAGTCCGAATACCTTCTTGCGGTGCGGAATCAGCGCGGGCGGCAGTTGCCGGCGCTCGAAGTCCTCGGGGATCAGCGGGTAATTGGAGGCCTTCAGCCCGTACTGCATTGCCAGGTACAGGGACGTCGGCGTCTTGCCGCTGCGGCTCACACCGATCAGGATCACGTCGGAGCTCTCCAGATCGCGGTGGGACTGGCCGTCATCGTGCGCCAGCGCAAAGTTGATCGCCTCGATGCGATCGTCGTATTCCTTGCTTTTGCTGACATCGGAGAAACGGCCAATGCGGTGGTTGGAGGTGATGCCCAATTCCTGCTCAAGGGGGTGAACGAAGGTGCCGAACATGTCCAGCAACATGCCCTGGCAGCCGTCCTGGATCACCTTCAGGACCTCTTCGTTGACCAAGGTAGTGAAAACGATGGGCTTGCGGCCCTCGGTCACCGCCGTGTGGTTGACCTGGCGCACCACCTGATGGGCCTTGTCGACCGAGTCGATGAAAGGCAGGCGGACATGGCGCGACTTCATCTCGAACTGGGCCAGGATGGCGTTGCCGAAGGTCTCCGCGGTGATGCCGGTGCCGTCGGAGATGAAGAATACGGTGCGCTGGGGCAGGGTGGGAGTGGACATGTACAGAGGCGGTTGGGGGTCAGGGAGGCGTGCCGGCGCACTACAATGCGTGCACTCGCCGGGTTCCATCCCGGAGCCCCATTTTCTCCCATGCCGCGCCCCGACCCATACCCACAACGACAAAGTCGCTCCGATCGCATGCGTGCAGACCTGAATTCAACTTCTGGAGCTTTCCCATGTCTGCACTATTCAGCCCGACCGCCCTGGTCGTACCGTTTGAAAACCTGAGAATGAGCGATGTCGAGGCGGTCGGCGGCAAGAACGCCAGCCTCGGCGAGATGATCTCCCAGCTCCCTGCCGGAGTGCGCGTGCCCACGGGCTTTGCCACCACGGCCTACGCCTTCAGGCGCTTCCTGAAACATGAAGGCCTCGACGACCGCATCAACGCCCGACTGGCCGCGCTCGATGTCGACGACGTGCGTGCGCTGGCCGCCGCCGGCGCCGAGATCCGCGCCCTGGTCGAGGCCCAGCCGTTTCCGGCCGACCTGCAGCAGGCCATCAGCGAAGCCTTCGCCACCCTGTCTGCCGCAGCGCCTGAAGCCAGCTTTGCGGTGCGCTCGTCGGCCACAGCCGAAGACCTGCCCGACGCGTCCTTCGCCGGCCAGCAGGAGAGCTTTCTCAATGTGATTGGCTTCGAGGCTGTAATGCACAAGATGAAGGAGGTTTTCGCCTCCCTCTACAACGACCGTGCGATCAGCTACCGCGTGCACAAGGGCTTCTCGCATTCCGAGGTGGCCCTGAGCGCAGGCGTGCAGCGCATGGTGCGAAGCGATCTGGGCGCATCCGGGGTGATGTTCACCATGGACACCGAGTCCGGCTTCGATCAGGTGGTCTTCATTACCGCCAGCTATGGATTGGGCGAGACCGTGGTGCAAGGTGCCGTCAACCCCGACGAGTTCTATGTGCACAAGCCCATGCTGCAGGCTGGCAAGCGCGCCGTCATCCGCCGCAATCTGGGCTCCAAGCTGATCCAGATGGAGTTCACCACGCCCCAGGAAAAATCGGCCAGCGGCAAGCTGGTCAAGACGGTGGATGTGCCAGCCGAGCAGCGCAACCGCTACTGCCTGAGCGACGCCGAGGTCGAACAACTGGCCCGCTACGCGATGATCATCGAGGGCCACTACGGTCGGGCGATGGACATCGAATGGGGCAAGGACGGCATTGACGGCCAGCTCTACATCCTCCAGGCGCGTCCCGAGACGGTCAAGAGCCAGCAAGCCGGCAAGGCGGAGCTGCGCTATCGGCTCAAGGGCAAAGGCACAGTGCTGGCAGAGGGCAGGGCCATCGGCCAGAAGGTCGGCACCGGTCCGGTGCGGCTGGTGCACAGCATTGCCGACATGGACCAGGTGCAACCCGGCGATGTGCTCGTCACCGACATGACGGACCCCAACTGGGAGCCGGTCATGAAGCGTGCCAGTGCCATCGTGACCAACCGCGGCGGGCGCACCTGCCATGCGGCCATCATTGCGCGCGAGCTGGGTATTCCGGCCGTGGTGGGCTGCGGCAACGCCACCTCGGTGCTGCACACCGACACGCTGGTGACCGTGAGTTGCGCCCAGGGCGACACCGGCTACATCTATGACGGCCTGATCGAGACCGAGGTGACCGAGGTCGAACGCGGCGTCATGCCCGCGATCAAGACCAAGATCATGATGAACGTGGGCAACCCGCAGCTCGCCTTCGACTTCTGCCAGCTGCCCAACGATGGCGTGGGTCTGGCGCGGCTCGAATTCATCATCAACAACAACATCGGCGTGCATCCCAAGGCCATTCTCGATTATCCGAACGTGGACAACGACCTCAAAAAGGCGGTCGAATCCGTGGCCCGCGGCCACGCGTCGCCCCGGGCCTTCTATGTCGACAAGGTGACCGAGGGCGTGGCCACCATTGCCGCCGCGTTCTGGCCCAAGCCGGTGATCGTGCGCCTGTCTGACTTCAAGTCCAACGAGTACCGCAAGCTCATCGGCGGCTCGCGCTATGAGCCCGACGAAGAGAACCCGATGCTGGGTTTTCGCGGCGCGGCGCGCTACATCAGCGCCGACTTCGGTGAAGCCTTCGCGATGGAGTGCGAAGCCTTGCAGCGGGTGCGCGAAGACATGGGCCTGGTCAATGTGCAAGTCATGGTGCCCTTTGTGCGCACACTGGGTCAGGCCGAGTCGGTCGTGCGTCTGCTGGGCCAGCATGGCTTGCGCCGCGGCGAGAACGGCCTGCGGATCATCATGATGTGCGAAGTGCCCAGCAACGCCATCCTGGCCGAAGAATTTCTTGCCCACTTCGATGGTTTTTCCATTGGCTCCAACGATCTGACCCAGCTCACTCTGGGCCTGGACCGCGACTCCGGTCTGGAATTGCTGGCGGTGGATTTCGACGAGCGCGACCCTGCCGTGAAGGCGTTGCTGCGCCGGGCCATCACCGCCTGCAAGGCTGCGGGCAAGTACGTCGGCATCTGCGGGCAGGGCCCCAGCGATCATCCTGACTTTGCCCAATGGCTGGCCGACGAGGGCATCGAATCGATCTCCCTGAACCCCGACAGCGTGATCGAGACCTGGAAGCGCCTCGCGGTGGGATGACCAGTCGGCAGCGCGCATGCCCAACAGTCCCGCCTACGCTGCCTACAAGCGGCGATTGCACCGGAATTTCGCGGTCTATGTGGCGGGGCTGACGGTTTTCCTCCTGCTGATGGCGTGGGCCGAGCAGCGCGGTGTCTCGCGCCTGTGGCTGGGTCCGCTGTTCCTGTTTTCCACCGTCATGATCTACGCCGGTATCGGCGTCTATGGCCGCACCTCGGACACCGAGGAGTACTACGTCGCCGGCCGGCGCATACCGCCGGTCTATAACGGCATGGCCACAGCGGCGGACTGGATGAGCGCTGCCTCGTTCATCAGCCTGTCGGGCGGGTTGTATCTGCAGGGCTTTTCCGGCACCGAGTCGCAGCCAGGCGGGCTGGCCTACGTGCTGGGCTGGACCGGTGGCTTCTGCCTGGTGGCCTTGCTGGTGGCGCCGCATCTGCGCCGGCTGCAGCTGTACACGGTGCCGGATTACTTTGCGCTGCGCTACGGGGGACGCTGGCCTCGTCTGATCGCCGCGGGTGCGGCCATTCTGTGCTCATTTCCGTATGTTGTCGCGCAGATCTACGGCGTCGGACTGATTGCCTCGCGGCTGACCGGCGTGCAGTTCGAACTGGGCATCCTGCTCGGCCTGGGCGGTATCTTGCTGTGCTCCTTCCTGGGGGGCATGCGGGCCATCACCTGGACCCAGGTCGCGCAGTACGTGATCCTGCTGCTGGCCTTCGTCATTCCCGTGTCCTGGCTGGCCTACAAGCAGTTGGGCAATCCGCTGGCGCCGCTGGTGTACGGCAAACAACTCGACAAGATCGCCCAGCTGGAGCAAAAGCTGATCGAGTCCCCCGCCGAGAACCAGGTGCGTGCCATTCACGCGCAGCGCGTAAAGGAGTACGAGGCCCGTCTGCTTGACGTCGACGCCGCCCTGCGCCGGGAGCGCACCGCAGCGCAAGAGCGGCTGCGCGAGCTCAAGGCGAGCGCAACCGATGCGGCCACGATCGTTCAGGCCAGCCGCGCGCTGGCCATGCTGCCCAAGGATCCGGCCAAGGCGCGCGAGACCTGGACCCTGGCCATGACCGAGAGTCGCGAGCGCGCCAAGCCGCTGGGTGGCCTGCCCCCTCACAGCCAGGCCTTTGCCGGCGATCCGAAGGG
>JAURZS010000048.1 GCA_030653255.1 Burkholderiaceae bacterium
ACTGGGTGTTGGATCGCTCGTTTCTGCTGGTTGAGCGCTACGACCGACTGATCGATGCCCAAGGGCACCGGCAACGCCTTCATCAAGAGGATTTTTGCCAGGCCCTGGGCGTGGTGCCAGAAATGAAATATCAGAATGAAGGTGGTCCGGATCTGGCCCAATGCTTTGATCTGGTGCGCCGTGCGACACGCCCCAGTGCGCCGCAGGTCCTGCGACTGCTCGACTGCGTGATCTTCAATGCGCTGATCGGCAATCATGATGCGCACGCCAAGAATTTCTCACTGCTGAATTCGGGCAAGACCCCCGTTCTGGCACCGTTCTACGACACGCTGTCGACGGCGGTGTATCCAGCACTGACGCCGAAGATGGCGATGAAAATCGGCAGCAAGTACAAGTTCAGCGAAGTCCAGGCGCAGCACTGGGAGCAGTTTGCAGAAGGCGTTGGATTCACCAAGGCTCAGGCCAAACGGCGCATTCTGGAGTTGGCAAAGTTGCTCCCGGCCACTGCGCGCAAGCTCCAATCTGATCCTGGACAAGGCTTTGCCGGGAATGCCATAGTTGAGCGAATCAACGCATTGATTGAACAACGCTGCGACCTGACGATGCGGCGGCTCACCGACCCTGCCGTCGAAAATGACGCAGCCGCCCAACCCTCTGCCTGAACCACCCTACGGACGCGGGTTCGATCGTGCTGGCAGTAGAAAGCGCGTCGCCTGATCAATGCGGTGTTCGTGTGGCCGTGAAAACATCAAGCCGATAGACCCTGCTGGCAGTCCCATTGAACAGTGCCATCTTTTCATCAGGAGAAGCTCCTTCAGTAATGCGTTTGAACGCATTCCAGAGAACCAGGTAGCTGCACGACCCCTTGTCGACAGGGAAGTTGCTCTGGAACATGCAGCGCTGCGGGCCGAACAACTCGATGCAGGTCTCCACGTACGGGCGCCAGGCATCGGCAAGCTGCTGCGAGCTCGGGGGCAGCGCTCGTTTGTGGAAATCAAATCCGAAGACGACCATGGCCATCCCGCCCACCTTGACGTGAACGTTGGGGCAGCTCGCGAGATCCTTCATGGCGTCGCGCCAGTCCTTGAAGACTTCCGCCCGAATGGCGGCATAGGGGCCTGCGCCCAGCGGGCCGCCGATGTGGTTCAGGACGATGGGAAGTCCGGGCAACGCGCGTGCGACTTCCGTCAGCTGCGCAATCTGCGCGTGGTACAGCCAGGCGTCGAAGCTCAGTCCGGCCGCCTGCAACTGGGCCAGGCCGCGCCGGAACCGGGTGTCGCGCAGCATGTCGAACGGCAGCAAGCGCGCCGGGTTGTTGGTGATGCGGTCGTCGCGCACCGTGGCGTGGCGGATGCCACGGAAGCGGCCGGCACCCGCCTCGATCTGAGCCTGAAGCACGGGCGCCACAGCGTCGCCGAGTTCCATGTTGGCGAAGCCGACGATGCCGGCGCAAACTTTGGTCGTCAGCTTTCTGCGCTCGACGTCCTGAGCCACGGCGGCGACGCGCGCGATCTCGCCAACCGGCTGCATGGCCTCTGGCCCATCGGGGTGGTAGCCCCAATGGCTCTGCATGAATACGGTTGCGACGATGCGGTGGCCGCTTTCGGTATCGGCCAGCAGATCCTCCAGCAGATAGCCGCCGTCATCGGTCCAGAGGTGGTGGTGCGGATCGACGATCGGCAGATCGGGCTCGATGACGGGCTCCGTTGTCTGCGCCAGCCAGTCCTTGCGCGGCGGCGGGCGACGAAAGATCTGGCGGCCATCGGCATCGCGTTGCTGCACAGGGTCCTGCGCGGTGGTGGTCGTGTCCATCGTGGGCTTCTTTGCGGCGACCTCAGCCCAGGCCCCAGATCATCGACTTCGACTGTTGATAGGCGCGCAGGCCGGACAGTCCCTTTTCGCGGCCGATGCCGCTGTTCTTGTAGCCGCCGAACGGCGTGGCGATCGAGAGCTGCTTGTAGGTGTTGATCCATACCATGCCGGCTTCCAGTGCACGCGCCACGCGCCAGGCGCGAGTCGAATCCTTGGTCCAGATTCCAGCCGCCAGGCCGAACTCGGAATTGTTGGCCTGCGCGATCAGGTCGTCTTCGTTGTCGAACGGGATGGCGCACAGAACCGGGCCGAAGACCTCCTGCTGCGCCAGCGACGAGTTCGGGTCCAGGCCGCTGATGATCGTCGGTTCGTAGTAGAAGCCCGCCTGCAGCGCTGCATCGGCCGGCCGGCGTGCGCCCGTGTGTACCTGACCGCCATCCTTCACGGCGGTAGCGACCATGGACTCGATCTTCTCGCGGTGGCCATAGGTGGCGATCGGGCCCATTTGCGAGCCGGCCACGTCCGGCAAGCCCAGCTTGATGGTCCGCGCATGTTCGGTCAGGCGGCGCAGAAAACCATCAAAGATGGAGCGTTGCACAAAGAGCCGTGAACCCGCCACACACGACTGGCCACTGCCCTCGAAGATGCCGCCGGCCACTTCCTTCAGGGCGCGATCCTGGTCAGCGTCTTCGAACACGATGTGCGGTGACTTGCCGCCCAGCTCCAGGATCACCGGCACCAGCCTGGAGCCAGCCTGCTGGGCGATCAGCCTGCCGCTCACTGTTCCGCCGGTGAAGGAGATCATGCGTACGCCCGGATGAGCCACCAGAGCGCTGCCGGCCTGTGCGCCGGTGCCGGGCAGCACATTCAGCACGCCTGGAGGCAGACCGGCCTCCAGGGCCATCCGGCCCAGAGCCAAGGCGCCAGAGGGAGTCACTTCTGAAGGCTTGAGCACCACGGCGTTGCCGGCCGCCAGTGCGGGAGCGACTTTCTGCGCCTCCATGGTCAGCGGAGAGTTCCATGGCGTGATCGCCGCCACCACCCCGTAGGGCTCGTGCGTCGTCATCGCCATGTAATTGCCGCGCGACGGCGACATCGCCGATTCCATCGTTTCACAGGCGGCCGCGTAGTAACGGAAGGTCGCGACCGCGCCTCTGGCCTGCGCGCGGCACTCGCTCAGAACCTTGCCGTTATCCTGCATCTGCAGGCGTGCGGTGTCCTCCACCTGCGCTTCCATGCGGTCGGCCAGCTTCGCCAGCAGTCGCGCTCGCTCGTGCGGCAAAAGATCGCGCCAATTGGGGCGGCGGGCGGCGGCCTCGGCCGACTTCACTGCCTGGTCGACAAGGGCGGCGGTGGCTGCGGCGATGCGCCGGTTGGGCTGGCCGGTCGCTGGGTTGACAGTGTCCAGTGTTGCCCCCGACTCAGCGATCCATTGTCCATCGATAAGGAGCGGCGCCGGAGCTTGGTTTGCAGCTGCTTGGGCTGTGGCTTGATTCATGGCATCAGACCGGGCGCGTGCCCCGGATCGTGGTGCGGTACATCAGGCGCCGCTTCGGCAACTGATAGTCGCCGATCGCGTAGTGCATGGACGAGCAGTTGTCCCACATGACGACGTCGCCCACCGACCAGCTGTGACGGTAGACGAATGGATCGCTGGTGATGTGGTCCATCAGCTGGCGCAGCAAGGCCTGGCCTTCTTCCGGCGGCATGCCGACGATCCCGCTGGTAATCAGCTCACTGAGGTACAAGCATTTGCGCCCGGTGACCGGATGGGTGCGCACCAGTGGGTGGTCGACGTCCGGCACTTCGGCCTTGGCTTTGTCCCGCTGCGCCTTCAGGTGATCCAGCGCCACCGGGTCCATGGACGCGTCCTTCGCACCCCGCTCGGCGGCGGCTGCGATGCGGGCGCTGAAGCTGTTGACGGCGCGCAGGCCGGAGATCTTCTCGCGCAGATCGGCCGGCAGGGCATCGAAGGCGGCCGCAGTGCTTGCGAAATGGGTGTCGCCCAGCGGCGTGCCGTCGTCGGACAAGGGCACCTCCAGCGCATAGAGCACCGAACCGAATGAGGGCTCCGGTCTGAAACACATGTCGCTGTGCCACATCCGGCCGGCATCGGCCATGCCGATCGGTTTGCCGTTCTCGATCACGTTGGAGACTACGAAGATCTCGGGATTGGACGGCAGGTTGTAGGCGTCGATGATGAACTTTTCCAGCGCTCCCAGGCGCCGGCTGAAGTCGAGCAACTGCTCTGCGGCGAGCTTCTGGCCGGTGACCACCACCACGCCGTACTGGTTCCAGATGTTCTTGAGCTGCTGGAACTCGTCTTCTTTCAGGTGGGCCAGGTCCAGACCGTGGATTTTGTGGCCCAGCGGTGCCTTGGCGTATTCGATTTCAAATGCCATGTCTTGCCTCCTCAATTGCGATACGAACGATCCAGCCGGTCGACCTGCCGCAGCATCGCAGGCCACTCCAGCTCGCCATAGGTGCGGCGTGTGCCTGGCGTGTACAGTTTTGCGGTGAGTGTTGCCACTTCTTCGGCCGGCATGTTCAACGCGGTACCCGATGCCATCGCGTCGACCTGCGCCTTGCAGGCCATCTCGAGCCAGTACATATTGTTGAAGGCTTCCGCCACGCTGCGCCCGCAGGCCAGCAGGCCATGGTTGCGCAGGATCATCACATCGGTGGTGCCGAGGTTGGCGACCAGGCGCGCCCGCTCTTCCAGATTGATCGCCGGGCCCTCGAAGTCGTGGTAGCTCACCCGGCCGTAAAAGCGCATGGCCGTCTGTGTCAGAGGCAGCAGCCCGCACTTCATGGCCGAGACGGCCATCCCCGCGCGGGTGTGTGTGTGGATGACGCAGCCGACATCGGGCCGGGCCGAATGGACGGCGCCGTGGATCACGAAGCCGGCCGGATTCTGGTCGTACGGAATGTCGGGCCGCAGGATCACCCGGCCGTCGTGGTCGACCTTGTACATGTCCGACGCACACATCTCGTTGTAGAGCATGCCGTAAGGATTGATCAACAGCTGGTCGTGGTGGCCGGGCACGCGCGACGTAACGTGGTTGTAGGTCAGATCGGACATGCCGTAGTGGGCGATCAGCCGCAGGCAGGCGGCGAGATCGACACGGGCATTCCATTCCTCGTCGCTCACCTGCTGACGCACGGTGAGGGCGGGAGCCTTGGTGGCGGCTGGTGCACTCATGGGATTTTTCCTATTCCTGGATCAGATTCTTGTGGGGCCTCAGGCGGGCGTTCGCGCCATGCGGACCACTTCCATCATCAAGTCGTAGACCGCCTTGTTGCCTGTCAGAGAGACGCCATCCACGCTGGGCACCGCCAGGCCGGTGTAGCCGTCGTAGGCGCCGGCGGCGATGGGCGCGGCGATGCTGGCTTCGACCTCGCGCCATTCGGGCAGAGCCTCCAGCTTGCCGCTGGCCAGGCACAGCGCCACCGACATGGCATAGGCGCCCCAGTTCGACACCGACGCCGGAAACATGTAGTCGACGCGGGTCGCGTTCAGGATGCCGCCCTTGCATGGACAGCCACAATCGGTGCCATAGGGATGGGTCGTCAGCAGGCCCTCGCGCAGCTGGCCGAATCCGATCTCGTTGCCGCCGTCGCCGACCGCGAACGTCAGGATGCCGCGCTCGCGTGCGGCGTCGGCCAACTGGTGCGCATGGGCCACCCAATCGTCGGCCTTGGGCTTGCCGCTGCTGTTGTGGAACACGCCCAGCGCGTTCGGGCCGGGCTTCTCGATGAAGAATACGGCGCGCACATCCTGCTGACGGGCGAGGAAGCCGTCGACGAATGCACGACCCTGCGCCGCACCGGTCGGGTAGGTCAGGACCATCGCGGCATTGCCGCGTTGCACCCAGCCGGCTTCTTCCAGAATCGGTGAGCCTGCCGCCAGCACCGATGCCCGCACGGCATCGACGAACGGCGCCTCCGTCATGATGCAGGAGCGCAGGCCGAAGGCCCCCAGCACCCTGGCCAGCACGGCGACGCCGGACGGCCCGTCGGTCTCGCCGCGTGGAAGCCAGGTGGGATTGCCGGTGCCGGTGACCAGCACCACCGTGCCGGTGCCGCTGGCAACAATCGGCGCCAGGGCCTGCGCGATGCGGCCGCTCAGAGGCTCGCCGCCCTGGGCCGCCAGGCCCGCCGCATAGCGCAGTTGCGTGCCGCCTTGCTGCGCCGGCTTGCTCTTGAACTCCAGATTGGCGATCTGGTCCAGGTAGTGGAAGAACCAGTGCAGGGTCCTCATTGCGTCTGTACCGCAGCCTTGAAGCTCACATCCAGCCAGCGCTCCCACAGCTTGGAGATGGCGGCATAGTCCTGGCCGGCGAGGCCCTCATTGACCGCGATCTCATAGACCGTGTGAGCGGCCTGCATGGTGAACAGCGGCACCTGCATGGCACGGGCGTAATCCAGCACCAGGGCCGAATCCTTGCGCGCATTCGCGGTGTTCATTCCACCTTCGAAATCCTGCCCGAACACACGCTCGCCCAGGCGGTGCGTCAGTGGCCGCAGCAGCCCTGACTCGCGCCGCATCAGCTTGTAGAAGGTCTCCAGCGGGACTTCCGACTTGGCGGCCAGGGCCGCCCCCTCCAGCAGCATCACCATGGTGGTGTGCGCGATGCCGTTGACGATCAGCTTGACGCGCATGCCGTTGCCGGTCGGGCCGAGGTAGAAGATTTCTTCGGCAGCGGATTCCAGCACCGGACGGGCCCGGTCGTAGTCGGCTTTGGATGCGCCCACCAGGAAGGTGGCCTCGCCGTGCGCCAGCTTGTGGATGCCGCCGACGATGGCGCAGTCCATGATGGTGGCGCCGTGCGGCGCGAAGAAGCTGACCAGCCATTCGATGTCATCCGGACTGACGGTGCTGTTCTCGATGATCAGCGTGCCTTTCAGCTGGGCGGCCGCGAGATCGGCTGCGGCGGCGCGCGACGCCTGGGGCGTGGGCAGGCACAGCATGATGATGTCCGACGCCTCGGCCAGTTCACGGGCCGACCGGGCGATATTTACACCCGCTTTGCGAGCCAGCTCGCAGCGATTGGCGTCCAGGTCGTATCCCACCACAGCGCGATGCCGCAGCACCGCCTGAGCCAGGCTGAGGCCCGCTTGGCCCAGCCCGATCAATCCCACCCGGGAGCCATCGGCGCGCTTGCTGCTTTCCTGACTCATGCTCAGTTCACCGTCGCGCCGGATGCCTTGACGATGGGAGCCCACTTGGCGATTTCACTCTTGACGTGCGCGCCGAGTTGATCCGGCGTGCTGCCGATGGACGTGGCGCCCTGCTGCACCAGTTTGTCTTTCACATCGACCATGGCCACGACCCGGGCCACGTCCGCGGAAATCTTGGCGACGATCGCGCGCGGCGTTCCGGCCGGCGCCATGAGGCCATACCAGGACCCGACGTCGTAGTTGGGAACGCCGGCCTCCTGCATGCTGGGCAGTTCGGGCAGCATGGGGACGCGCTGTGCGCTGGTGACGGCCAGCGCGCGCAGCTTGCCCGACTTCACGTGCGGGAGGGAAGAGATGATGGGGTCGAAGGTCATGTCGATCTGGCCGCCCAGCAGGTCGGTCATCATGCTGGCCGTGCCCTTGTAGGGAACGTGGCGTGTCTGCACATTGGCGCGCATGTTCAGCATCTCGCCGGCCAGGTGGTGCGAACTGCCGTTGCCGGAGGAGCCGAACGTGAGTTTGCCGGGATTGGCTTTGGCGTAGGCGACCAGTTCCTGCACCGACCTGACGGGCAGCGCGGGATTGACCGTCAGGATGCTCACCGTGCTGGCGACCAGCGACACCGGCTCGAAATCTTTGACAGGATCGTAGGGGAGCTTCGCGAAGATGGCAGGATTGATGCCGTGCGTGCCGACCGTTGCCATGAGCAGCGTGTAGCCATCCGGCGCCGAACGTGCGGCCGCTTCGCAGCCGATATTGCCGCCACCGCCGCCGCGGTTTTCCACGACCACGCCCACCTTCCACATTTCGGCCAGCTTGGCAGCGACAGTTCGCGTCACGGCATCGCTTGCGCCGCCTGCGGCGTAGGGGACGATGATGCGCACCGGCCTGTCGGGGTAAGACTGGGCTTGAGAGGCGGTGCTGGCCAGCGTCAAGCTGACAACACCAAAAATGGATGTGATGAGAGAGGAAATTTTCATGGTTTGTCTCGTCCTTGTTTTGAGGTTCCTGAATGCTGCAAAAGTATTGAATCTGCAACATATCGACAGGATGTGCACAATGTGCTCGTCAGAATGCCACATCTGACGATCCATGGTGTCTCGCTGCCAATAGCTACATAAGGGTCGGAGTGTAAAACAGAGATTGCGAGGACGGCAAATCCTTTTTGCATGAACGGTATGTGCATATAGTGCACAATGAAGCATGCAAAAGAAATCCGACCTCATTGCACCCTCGCCAATTGCTCCGGGCGGCGCCCAAAGCATCGGACGGGCAGTCACGGTGCTGCGGGCCGTCGCGACCATGAATCACGATGGCGCTTCGGTGTCCGAAGTCGCCTCTGCGCTGAAACTCGACCGGACGACGACACATCGCATCCTGAAGGCACTCGCCGCGCACCGCATGCTCGGCCACACAGGGCAGCCGAGACGCTACTACCTGGGCGCTCTGACCTACCAGCTTGGCCTGGTGGCTGGAGAACGCCTGGATCTGCGCAAGCTGTGCGCGCCGGCGATGGCCCGCATTGCCGCCGAGACTGGCGATACGGTCTTTCTGATGGTGCGAGAGGGCCAGGAGTCGGTGTGCGCCGACCGCAAGAGCGGCGACTTTCCGGTCAAGACCTTTGTGGTGGAGGTTGGAACCCGCCGGCCCCTCGGGATCGGTGCTGGCAGCCTTGCGATCCTCGCGGCCCTGCCTGCGGACGAGGCCGAAGCATCGATCATCGGGAATGCGGATCGCATCAGGGCCTACAAGGGCATGAATGAAGAGGTTCTGCGGAAGATGGTGCTCAAGACCCGGGTGACGCACGAGGCAAGCATGGATGTGATCGATGTGGAAGGCGTTCATGCTGTGGCTGTGCCGATCCGCGAGCCGGGCGGCATGGTCATCGCAGCATTCAGCATCGCAGCCATTTCGCCGCGCATGACCCACAAACGGCGCCGCAAGCTGTTCGAAGTGCTGCGGCGCGAAGCCGCGCACGTGACCGCGCATCTGGGGTCGGAGGCATGGATGGCCCAGCTCTGAGAAGGCTTTCAATCACTGTGACTTCAACTCCCCGAAGCGACTCCACGGGAGGGGGTCACCGCATCCTTGAAGCCCAAACGCCCCCAGAAAGGCAGGCGCAGCGCCGGGGCGTTGAGGTCAACGCCAAAGTTCAGTCCCAGCACATTGAATTCCAGTCCTTCCTGCATTCCCACGCTGACGCCGAGCAAGCCCAATAGGGAAATTTGCAGACCGGAGCCGGAAGAAGAAGTGCCGATCGGGTTCGTCAGCGGCCTGTAGTCCTTGCCGATGGCATTGGCGGGCAAGTCGAGTTTGAGCGCTGGCACCTGTCGCCCGATGTGCGCGAGGAAGGTATTGCTGTTGGGCCCAGGGTAGCTGGCGTACTGGTCGGCATAGGGGTAGCTGGCCACGGCGGCTTCGATGTCGTCAATCATGGATTCAACGCCTTCGCCCCGGTGGTCCACCAGAAGTTGTGGAGTGGAGCCGTACCATAGTCCGTCAGGCACAGCGTAATTGCGCTGAACCACCTGCGGTTTGCGCCAGCCAACCACGTCGTAGCGGGTATAACTTGTCTCGCCCTTGCGCTTGTAGATGATCCAGGGATGCACCGCAAAGAAACCGCGCCAACCATATGTCGGTGCGGCGTAGACCTGGACGATGGCGAGATCGGTTCGCTGCGCCGGGTCCGGAGCGATTCCCGCTGATTGTCTTGACGCGGTGGCCCAGCTCCGGCTCGGCACGTCGGAGACCTGAGAGCGGTCCTGCGCCAGACCAGCCTGAACAGCAAGGACAAGGCAGATGACAGGAACCGCGCGCATCTGGTGACGGAAATTTTTCAAGTTGCCCATTATCCAAGGCGCCAGCGATCGCTGCATCAGGCCCGCCATGAGACCCAGGTGCGCATATGTATTCCGCAGGTGCCGCGTGGACCAGGGCTGGTGCCAGCGCCCACGTACGCCCCGATGCTGGGTCAGGTCGCGCCAGCGGGCTCGTCGTGTGACGTCTTGGGCTGCGGCAGCAGACGCTGACACTCCGCTTTGACTGCGGCATAACACTCGCAGGTCACCTCTTCCAGCCTGGCACGATCTACCACCGTGATGCTGCCTCGGGCCTTGGTGATCAAGCCCTCTTTCTCAAGCTTGCCCGCCGTTTGCGTGACACTCACGCGCCGAACACCCAGAAAGTGCGAAATCTGCTCGTGGGTGATCATCATCTTTGTGCTGTGCAAGCGGTCAAAACTCATCAACAGCCATCGGCTGAACTGCTGCTCCACAGAATGATGCTGGTTGCAGACTGCCGTCTGCGACGTCTGGCAGATCAACGCCTGTGTGTACAGCAATGCCAGGCGTTGCAGCTGGCCGCCTTCCTCGAATTCGCGCTTCATGACTTTCCGGCTGAGTCGATAGGCATGGCCGGGACTTTGCACCTCGGTGCTACTCGGCAGGCTTTCCCCTCCCATGTAAATCGAAATACCCACCAAACCTTCGCTTCCGACCAGGGCCGTTTCACTGGAAGACCCATCTTCGAGGGCATATATCAGCGCGATGATCCCGGAGATCGGAAAGTGCAGGTACTTAACATGGTCACCCACTTCCGACATCGTCCATCCAAGCGGCATCTCAACCAGTTCCAGATCGGGCAGCAGACGCTCGTACTCGGCTTTTGGAAGGGCCGCCAGAATCTGGTTTTGCCTGGGTTCGGGCGCGGCTGGCTTCGATAGTTTTGACATCGGAAATTCGAAATATGTCTGGGAGGACTTGAGTGTAGCCAAGCGGGTTGGCGCGCGCGCGCAGGGTTATTGCTGCCACTCACCGCTCGCAAGCTCCTGCGGCCGTAGGTGAAGAGGCCGCTGGACCATCTTCTTGAAGCCATTTCAGCCCGCCGGATTCAATCCGGGGTGCGTTTCCTCACCCAGCCGCCAGAGCACGGCGCCCGATACAAACATGGACATTGCGACAAACCAGAAGGCAGCCTGCATCTGGCCCGTGAAGTGGGCGGCAAGGCCCAAGCCCAGAGCGCCGATGCCGTAGCCCAGATCGCGCCAGAAGCGGTAGATTCCGATGGCCGAGCCGCGCCAGGCCGGGTGCGAGATGTCCGCCACCGCCGCCGACAGGTTCGGATACAGCAGCGCCATGCCAAAGCCCGACAGGGCAGAAGATGCCGCCCATAATGCGACGCCGTCGGCCAGCATCATGGCGGCAACGCCTGCGCCGCAAATCCACATGCCCCAGACGTTGAGCAGGTGCCGCCCGACGCGGTCTGAAAGCTTGCCGGTGAACAACTGCGACCCGCCCCACACAAAGCCGTAAAAGCCGATGATCCAGCCCACGTTGGGCAGGCTCACACCCTTCTGGTACAGGAACACGGGATAGAAAATCCACACCAGGGCATCTACGAATTTCTCCACCATCCCGGCCTGGCTCAAGGCCATCAAGCGCTTGTCGCGCCAGCTCATGAGCATGAAGATTTCCCGGGTCGATGGGTTGGATGAAATTCCCTTGGGGTAGCGTGGGCGCGAGGTCTGGGTGGCGCCTGGCGCGTGCCTGGCTGCTTCGGCCTTGGCCCAGGGCAGCGTGTCTTTGACCCAAAGCTGAGTCAGAACCAGGGCGAGGACGATGACGGTCAAGCCAAAGATCAGTATGCCCAGTCGCGCGCCGAAGTGGGCCGCCATGTAGGCCGTGGCGATGCCCGCCAGAGCCACGCCCACGTAGCCTGAAAACTCGTTGAGTCCAAGAGTCAGGCCGCGTTCTTCGAGGCGGGTGATGTCGAGCTTGGAGGTCTGTGTCATGGACCACGTCAGCCCTTGATTGACCCCCAGCAGCACAGTCGCTGCCACGATCCAGTTCCAGTTGGGCGCGTACCAGATCATGACCGGAACAGGCAGCGCGACCAGCCATCCCAGCGACAAGACCTGCTTGCGGCCGATCCGCTCGGACAGGCGCCCCGCGATGAAGTTCATGGCACCCTTGACCAGCCCGAAAGCCACGACAAAAGAGCTCAGCAACACAAAGGAGTTCTTGGGAACGCCGAAGTCGGACTCGGCCAGGGCCGGCACAACCGTGCGGGTCATGCCGATGGTGAGACCCACCAGCAGCACTTGAAAAAGCTGGTGAAGAAACTGCTCCAGATTGTGGCCGATGCCGTGGCGCAATTCCATGTTGTTGCTTCTTTGTTCATCCGGGCAGACACGATCACCTTGCGGTCACTGTGCCTCGATCCGTCGGATCAGGCGTTCGATCTAAAGAGGCTCATGGTAATGCGATTGCGACTTCATGGATGTTTGCGGCAGGCCGTGCGGCAAATATCCCAACTGCTACACTCGGCGCGTCATTGGGGAGTAGCCGCTCTTCGTTTGGAAGAGGCTTACGTCAACACACTTGGCCCGCAGGTCATGGCGTATGCAGTTCCCGTACCTGGCAAGACCTTTGACCACAACGCATCCGATTCGGCCGGAGATGCGTGGTGGTCAATCGTTTGCATCCGGCCTGGGAAATTTCATGGAATCCCTGTTCGTCTCCACTGGAGTCGTCGCCCTTGCGGAAATCGGCGACAAGACCCAGCTCCTCGCTTTCATTCTCGCGGCACGTTTCAAGAAGCCTGTTCCGATCATCATGGGCATTCTGGTTGCCACCCTGGTGAACCATGGCCTGGCGGGCGCGTTGGGCGCCTGGATCACCAGCGCGGTCAGCCCCGAGGTTTTGCGGTGGCTGCTCGGCCTGTCGTTCATCGGCATGGCGGTGTGGACGATGATTCCGGACAAGATCGAAGAGGAAGAAACGCGGGTCGCCCATCGCTTCGGTGTTTTTGGCGCGACGCTGATCACCTTTGTCCTTGCCGAGATGGGCGACAAGACGCAGATCGCCACCATCGCAATGGCCGCGCACTATGCAGCGCCCTTGCTGGTTGTGATCGGCACGACGCTGGGCATGCTCATCGCCGATGTGCCCGCTGTGTTCATCGGCGACAAGCTGGCAAACAGGATTCCCATGAAGCTGGTTCACTCGATTGCCGCTGCGATCTTCGCGCTGCTGGGCATGGCAACCTTGCTGGGTGCAGGCGCGACGCTTGGATTCTGAAAGGCGGCGCTATGGCGCGCATTGCAAAAACCAATTTGCCCGATGCCTCTGCAGCCCCTAGACTGAGTCCTCAGTCATTGTGATCAACCTTAGGAGAGAGTCTTGTCAACAGAAGCTAAATGCCCGTTCTCGGGCAGCGTGCGCCCCCACACGGCAGCCGGCGCGCCAACCAACGCAAACTGGTGGCCCCATCAACTCAAGCTGGGTATCCTGCACCAGCACTCCTCCAAGTCCGACCCCATGGGCCAGGGCTTCAACTATGCGGAGGAGTTCAAGAAGCTGGACTTGCAAGCCCTGATCAAGGACCTCCATGCCCTGATGACCGACTCGCAGGAGTGGTGGCCTGCAGACTTCGGCCATTACGGCCCCTTGTTCGTGCGCATGGCATGGCACAGCGCCGGCACCTATCGCATTGCCGATGGCCGAGGCGGGGCGGGCTCGGGCAATCAGCGCTTTGCGCCTCTCAACAGCTGGCCGGACAACGTCAACCTCGACAAGGCGCGCAGGCTGCTCTGGCCGATCAAGCAGAAGTACGGCAACAAGATTTCCTGGGCCGACCTGATGATCCTCACCGGCAACGTCGCGCTGGAATCGATGGGGTTCAAGACCTTTGGCTTTGCCGGCGGCCGGCCGGACATCTGGGAGCCGGAAGAAGACACCTACTGGGGCAATGAGAGCAAGTGGCTGGACGACAAGCGCTACAGCGGCGACCGCGACCTCGAGAACCCGCTCGCCGCTGTGCAGATGGGCCTGATCTACGTCAACCCGGAAGGACCGAACGGCAAGCCTGATCCGCTCGCCGCAGCGCGGGACATCCGCGAGACTTTCGCGCGCATGGCGATGGATGACGAAGAGACAGTCGCGCTCATCGCGGGCGGCCACACCTTCGGCAAGACCCATGGCGCAGGCGACGCAAAGCATGTGGGGCCGGAGCCGGAGGCCGCCGGCATTGAGGAGCAGGGCCTGGGCTGGAAGAGCAGCTATGGTCGCGGCAATGGTGGCGACACCATCAGCAGCGGGCTGGAAGTCACCTGGACGACCACGCCCACGAAGTGGAGCAACAACTTTTTCTGGAACCTGTTCGGTTATGAATGGGAGCTGACCAAGAGCCCGGCGGGCGCGCACCAGTGGACACCCAAGCACGGCATGGGGGCCGGGACCGTGCCGGATGCGCACGATCCGTCAAAGCGCCATGCGCCTGCCATGCTGACCACCGATCTTGCATTGCGGATGGACCCGGCGTACGAAAAAATTTCGAGGCGCTTTCTAGAGAACCCGGACCAGTTCGCCGATGCCTTCGCCCGGGCCTGGTTCAAGCTGACGCACCGTGACATGGGGCCGATCGCCCGCTACCTGGGCCCGCTGGTGCCCAGGGAAACGCTGATCTGGCAGGACCCCGTACCCGCGGTGGACCACAAGCTGATCGAGGCACAGGACATCGCCGCCCTGAAAGCCCAGCTGCTCGCAAGCGGCCTGAGCATCGCTTCGTTGGTACGGACGGCCTGGGCCTCGGCCTCGACCTTTCGGGGCAGCGACAAGCGGGGCGGTGCGAATGGCGCGCGCATACGACTGGCGCCGCAGAGAGATTGGGAAGTCAACCAGAGCGCCGAATTGGCCAATGTTCTGTCAAAGCTGGAGGCGGTCCAGAAGGCGTTCAATGGCGCACAGTCGGGGGGCAAAAGGGTTTCACTTGCGGACCTGATCGTTCTGGGCGGTTGTGCGGCCATCGAGGCTGCGGCGAAGAAGGCAGGTCACGACGTGACGGTTCCTTTTGCGCCGGGGCGCACCGATGCCTCGCAGGAGCAGACCGATGTGGACTCGTTTGGAGTGCTGGAGCCCGCTGCGGATGGCTTCCGCAACTACGCAAAAAATGGCCTGGAGGCCTCTGCGGCGGAACTGCTGGTGGACAAGGCGCAGTTGCTGACGCTGACCGCCCCTGAGATGGCGGTTCTGGTCGGTGGCTTGCGCGCCCTGAACGCCAATTTTGACGGGTCCCGGCATGGTGTCTTCACCCAGCGGCCCGAGACATTGAGCAACGATTTCTTCGTGAATCTCCTGGACATGAACACGAAGTGGCAAAAATCTGCCGCCTCCGAAGGTGTGCTCGAGGGGCGCGACCGGACGACCGGGGAAGTCCGGTGGACAGGCACCATTGTCGACCTGGTCTTTGGCTCGAATTCCCAGTTGCGCGCCATCGCGGAAGTCTATGCCTGTGCCGACGCGCAGCCGGCCTTCGTGCGCGATTTCGTTGCAGCCTGGAACAAGGTCATGAATCTGGATCGCTTCGACCTCGCGTGAGGGGGCAAGGTCGCCACAGCCCATGGCGTGAGGGGGCTGGGGCGACCCAGCCCTTAGAATTCCAGCGTATCTTCTTTGCCGAGCGCTGTGCCCCCCCCTTCATGTCCAAGGACAATCGTTTTGATATTTTGCGGCTGTTTGCCGCCTGGCTTGTCCTCTTCAACCATGCCTATCCGCTTGCGGGCCTGGCGGGCGCAGATCCACTCACGCTCTGGTTGAAAATCGACACTTCTGGCGGCCTGGGGGTCGCCATCTTTTTTGCGGTCAGCGGGTATCTGGTCACCATTTCCCTGCAGAACAGCCGCTCGCTGGAGGACTTTCTGCGTCGACGGGTTCTGCGCATCTATCCTGCGCTCGTGGCAGTGACCCTGATCTGCATGCTGGTGCTGGGGCCCCTGGTGACGACACTGCCGCTGCGGGGCTATTTTTCCAGTGGCGCGAGCTGGAACTATCTTGAAACCGCAACCGGTCTGAAAATCATCTATGCACTGCCCGGAGTGTTCGAGGGCAATCCGGCGCGCGGCGCCGTCAATGGCTCGCTATGGTCTTTGCCTATCGAACTGCGTTGCTATATCGCCTTGGCTGTGTTGTCGCTGCTGCCTTTGAGCATACGCATCAAGGCGCTGCTGGCGGTGGGGGTTTTGTCCATGTTGATGATGGCCCGGCCCCTGGTGCCGCCCGCAAGTGTCGCAACCCCTTTCTTCGAGCTTGACTACTACGACACCAAGCTCGGATTGATGTTCGCCATCGGCGCCTCGCTTGCGGCGTGGCGGGAGCGACTTAACCCCCTGGCGTGGCATGCAATGGGCGTGATGGCCCTCCTGGTGCTCGTGGTTGCGTGGGTGCTCCCATTTGGCGTGCCACAGCTGTTTCTCTATACGGCGGCCATCCCCGTGTTCATCCTGTGGTTGGCGCTCTACGGAAAATTCCTGCCGCAACTCCCGCAGCGGATGGGCGACTGGTCCTACGGAACCTACCTGTACGCCTTCCCGATCCAGCAGCTATTGACCCAATATCAAGCGCATACCCTGGGGACGGCGGCCTATGTACTGCTCGGCACAGCCCTGACCTTCGTCTGCGCCGCATGTTCGTGGCACTTCATCGAGAAGCCGGCCATCCGCTTCAAATACGCGGGCAAGGCTGCGACGCACTGAGCGGCGGTCAGGCGTGCCGTCACTGCATCCTTCGGAGTCTCAGGCCGACAAGGAGAAATCGATGAAGCCGCGCTCCACCGATGTGGACTCCAGTTTGACCCGCAAGGTCTGCCCCACGCGCAGCGCCGGGAGGTCTCCCGTGAGCCTGCCTTCGGCCGGGGGCTCGAAGATGCGCACCCAGCAGCCCTTGGCGCTGTAGCCGGTCACGATGGCGTCGAATCGCTGGCCGACGCGCGAATGCAGCAGCAGCGCAGCTTCCGACTTGCGTACCTGTCGCTCGACCTTCTGCGCGGCATCCTCCTGCGCGGTGCAGTGCTCGGCAAGGGTTTCGAGCTCTTCGTTGGAGTAGGCGGGCGGCTGATGCGCCAGCGCCGACTTGATCAGGCGTTGTGTGATGAGGTCCGGAAAACGGCGGTTGGGTGCAGTGGTATGCATGTAGTTCTGCACCGCGAGACCGAAGTGGCCGATGGGTGCTCCCTTGGGGTGTTCCACCACATATTCGCCCGAGCCCATGAGCTTGACGATCACCAGAGACAGGTCGGGAAAGCGCAGCGGGTCTGTCTTGTGTTGGTCGGCCAGGAAGGCTTCGAGTGCTATGCCATCCGGTTGCGGCGGCAAGGCCACGCCGTACTCCCGGGCCACGTCGACGATGCGCAGCCAGCGCTCCGGCGAGCGAACCACGCGGCGCAGCGAGGGGCTGCCCTGTGCCGTCAGGTAGCGCGCCGTGCAGCCGTTGGTGGCGATCATCAACTCCTCGATCAACTGGCGTGCGCGGTTTTGCTCCTGCTGCCGGATATCGGCAATGCGGTCGCCCTGGAACAGGGCCTTGGGCTGGAAGGTCTCGAACTCCAGCGAGCCTGCCGAACGACGCAGGACCCGCAGCTTCTGGGCCAGTTCATCCTGCATGCGAATCTGGATGTTCATGCCAGGTATCCGGTGCGCCGGCTCGGGCAGCTCGCCGTCGCCGGTGATCCAGGCGGATACGGCGTCATAGGCAAGCTGGGCCTTGTTGCGCACCACAGCCCGGTACAGGGAGGATTGGACCAGCACCGCATCGTTGCTGAAATCCATCTCGATGACCAGCGCCATCCGGTCCTGGTCCGGGTTGAGCGAGGTCAGATCGGTGCACAGGCGCTCGGGCAGCATGGAGAACACGCGTGCCGAGGTATAGACCGAGGTCGTGTTCATGCGCGCATGGGCATCGATGGGCGAGCCCTTCTTGACCAGGGCATCGACATCGGCCACCGCGACGAACACCCGCAGCTCACCCCGGGTCAGCGGCTCGACGGCTGTCAACTGGTCGAGGTCGCGCGAATCGTCGTTGTCGATGGAGCACCAGGGCAGGGCCCGCAGGTCGCGGATGTCGTTGCCGGATTCGATGACTGCGCCCTTGATCCTGGCGAGCTGCTGCTGCACGGCATGGGGAAACTCCGGCTCCAGCCCCCGGCTGAACATCGCCAGTGTGGCAATCGTTGTCAGGCTGGCCCGCTGATTGGAAAGTGCGTGACGCATGGCTGAGTTTCCGGGAGAGATTCAGCCCATTGTGCCTCCGTTTGCGCAGTCCGGGCTGCGATGTCGCTGACAGTGCAATGTTCGGTAACGCACCGACTGCATATGTCAATCAGTGCATGCTCGCGGACAAGGTCGACGGATGCCGGGGTATCCGACCCCTGCCGGAGTTCGGCTGGATTGCGCGAGATCGTCCATGTTGAAAAATAAAATCGTCTGCATTGCCCTGTTGACGGCAGGCCAATATGTCCTGGCCGCCGATCCACCCAGCGCGGGTGGACAGCTTCAGCAGATACCTCTGCCACCCAGCCTCCAGCGGGACGTGCCGGAAATCCGGGTGGCGCCGCCCAATGCGCCGGTGGACGCCGCCGCAGATGCGACGAAGGTGATGGTGCGTTCCCTGCGCGTGACGGGGCAGACCCATTATTCCGAGGCCGAGCTGCTGTCCATCACCGGCTTCGTGCCTGGCACTGAACTCAACCTGCGCGATCTGCGCGGCATGGCCTGGCGCATCTCCGATTACCTGCACCGCAACGGCTATGTCGTGGCACAAGCCTTTTTGCCGGCGCAGGAGATCAGGGACGGCGTTGTCACCATCCAGGTGATGGAAGGGCGCTACGGAGCCATCCGTCTGCGCAACGAAAGCGGGCTGGACAATGCCTTGCCGGATGGTTTGCTGGGCGGCTTGAACGCTGGCGACCCCATCCTTATTGCGCCGCTGGAGAACCGCCTGCTGCTGCTGTCCGACATTCCGGGCGTGAGCGTCCAGTCGACGCTGGCGCCCGGCGCGTCTGTGGGCACGTCGGACCTGCTGATTGATGTCAAGCCCGGGCGCCGCGTCACCGGAAGTGTGGAAGCGGACAACGCCGGCAACCGCTACACCGGCGCCAACCGTGTCGGTGCGACGGTATACATCAATAATCCGACCGGCAATGGCGATGTGCTGGGTTTCCGAGGCTTGACCTCCGGCTCCGGCCTGGTGTACGGGCGGGCCTCCTACCAGATTCAGACCGGCAAGGCCAAGATCGGCGTTGCCTTTGCCAGCCTGCGCTATGAACTGGGCCGCGAATTCGCCAGCCTGGATGCCAACGGCAGCGCACAGATTGCCAGTCTCTATGGCAGCTATCCGCTGATCCGCTCGCGCAACACCAATCTGTATGCGCTGGTCGATCTGGACCTCAAGAAGTTCCAGGACAAGGTGGACTCCACCGGCTTGGTCACGGACAAGCGGGCTCAGGTACTGACCGCCAGCCTCAATGGCAATTTCCGGGACCAGGTGGGCGGCGGTGGGTTGAGCAATTACTGGCTTGCATTGACCGCAGGGCGCGTCGAAATCCAGACCCCGGCGGCGCAGGCGCTGGTGGCGGCCACTTCGCAGAGTGATGGCGGCTTCGGCAAACTGAGCTTCAGCGCGTCGCGCCTGCAGCGGGTCTCGAATGCGGTCTCATTCTTCGGCTCGATCAGCGGGCAGGCCGCATCGAAGAATCTGGACATCTCCGAGAAGATGGGCCTGGGCGGCGCCTATGCGGTGCGTGCCTACCCCACGGGGGAAGCCTACGCCGATCAAGGTGTGCTGGTGAATCTGGAGGTCAGGCTGCTGCTCCCGACCCCTTCGGCTGGCATGCCGGGTCGGGTGCATCTGGTGGGATTCGTGGACGCCGGCTCGGTGACCATCAACAAGAATCCCTGGACCGGCGGCAACAATCACAGAACGCTGAGCGGCGCGGGTGTGGGCTTGACCTGGGCCGACTACAACAACTTTTCAGTCAGCGCGTATTACGCCCAGAAACTAGGCAACGAGGCGGCTGTCTCTGCGCCTGATTCAAGGGGCCGTTTCTGGCTCCAACTCGTCAAGTATTTCTGAGCATTGCGGAAGAACACCATGAATTGCATTTACCGATCGATCTGGAATGACAAGCTGGGCACCTACGTTGCCGCAGCAGAGAACACCGCGAGCCGCGGCAAAAGCGCGTCCGCAGGCGGTGGCAGGCTGGGCGCGGGTGCCGGCCTGGCCCTGCAGGCCTTGACTGCGGCCATGTTGCTGGGGTTCGGGCAGGGCGCCCATGCATTGCCCGTTGGGGGCGTCGTCGCTGCAGGCAACGCCGCGATCAGCGGCGGCGCTGGCGCCATGACAGTCCAGCAGACCAGCGCCCGGGCAGTCATCAACTGGCAAGGCTTCAGCATCGGCAATGGCGAGAGCGTGCGCTTCGTGCAGCCGGACAGCAGCGCAGTCGCGCTGAACCGGGTGCTGGGCTCCGACCCTTCGAACATTCTCGGTTCGTTGTCGGCCAACGGACGGGTGTTCCTCGTCAATCCCAACGGCATTCTCTTCGGTCCGTCGGCGCAGGTGAACGTGGGTGGTCTGGTCGCATCCACGCTGAATCTCACCGATGGTGACTTCATGGCCGGCCGCTATCGCTTTGCCGGCAGCGGCGGCAGTGTCGTCAACCAGGGGTCAATATCCGCAGACCG
Source organism: Burkholderiaceae bacterium (assembly GCA_030653255.1). Lineage (GTDB taxonomy): Bacteria > Pseudomonadota > Gammaproteobacteria > Burkholderiales > Burkholderiaceae_C > JAURZS01. The sequence goes on from JAURZS010000048.1 coordinate 20,504, forward strand.
CGGTTATGTGGCCTTGCTGGGCGCCAACGTGGACAACCAGGGCGTGATTTCCGCGAACCTGGGAACCGTGGCATTGGCCGCAGGCAGCGCCGTGACACTGGACATGGCGGGCGACGGCCTGCTCAATGTGGCGGTGGACCAGGCGGCCGTGCATGCGCTGGTTGAAAACGGCGGTTTGATCCGTGCCGATGGCGGACAGGTGGTCTTGAGCGCGCGTTCTGCGGGAGATCTGTTGCAGACCGTGGTCAACACCAGCGGTGTGATCCAGGCGCGCAGCATCGAAAGCCGCAACGGCAGCATCCGTCTGCTGGGCGATATGCAGACCGGCGCGGTGAAGGTCGGCGGCGCGCTGGATGTCTCCGGGCTGGCCCCGGGGCAGACGGGCGGCTCGGTGCGGATTCTTGCGCAGGCCGTGGACCTTGCCGGGGCGTCCATCAATGCGTCGGGAGATGCCGGTGGGGGCACGGTGCTCGCGGGCGGCAATCTGCAGGGCGCGGGCCCTGAAGGCAATGCCCGGCGCATTGCGCTGGATGGCCGCACGTCGATTCAAGCCGATGCGATTCGCGCCGGCAATGGCGGGCGCATCATCGTCTGGGCCGATGACAGCGCAGCCATCGATGGCACGCTGAGCGCGCGCGGCGGCGCGGAGTCGGGCAATGGCGGCTTGATAGAGACGTCCGGCAAACAGCTGGTTCTTGCAGACACCACCCGGGTGAATACGCTGGCTCCCCAAGGCAAGACCGGCCTGTGGCTGCTCGATCCCACGAACTGGACCATCAGCGGCGTTGGTGATGAGACGCCGGGCAGTGTCACGACCAGCCTCGCCACCAGCGATCGCCTGATCGTTGCCGACAACGACATCACCGTG
>JAURZS010000050.1 GCA_030653255.1 Burkholderiaceae bacterium
CTGGCCGAAACCCAGACCGACCCGCTGCTCAAGGCCTACGACACCATCATCATCGACGAGGCCCACGAGCGCAGCCTGAACATCGACTTCCTGCTGGGCTACCTGCGCGAAATCCTGCCCCGCCGGCCCGACCTCAAAATCGTCGTCACCTCGGCCACCATCGACGCCCAGCGCTTTGCCGACCACTTCGCCTCGGCGCGCGGCCCGGCGCCCGTCATCCTGGTGTCGGGGCGCATGTTCCCGGTCGAGCAGCGCTACCGGCCCTTCGAGGAATCGCGCGAGTACGACCTCAACGACGCCATCGCCGACGGCGTGGACGAACTCTGGCGCGACCCGCGCCAGGGCGGCGACATCCTTGTGTTCCTGCCCGGCGAGCGCGAAATCCGCGAGGCCGCCGACCACCTGCGCAAACACCTGAGCCATCAGCCGCTGCACCGCGACGCCGACGTGCTGCCCCTGTTCGCGCGGCTGAGCCAGACCGAGCAGGACCGCATCTTCGAGCCGCACGGGCGCCGGCGCATTGTGCTGGCCACCAACGTGGCCGAGACCTCGCTGACCGTGCCCGGCATACGCTACGTGATCGATGCCGGCACGGCGCGCGTCAAACGCTACAGCTTCCGCAGCAAGGTCGAGCAACTGCTGGTCGAGCCCATCAGCCAGGCAGCGGCCAACCAACGCGCCGGCCGCTGCGGGCGCGTGGCCGACGGCATCTGCATCCGGCTGTACACGCAAGAAGACTTCGACGGCCGCCCGCGCTTCAGCGACCCGGAAATTCTGCGTTCTTCACTCGCCGGCGTGATCCTGCGCATGAAATCCCTGCACCTGGGCTCGGTCGAGGACTTTCCCTTCATCGAGCCGCCGCAGCGCCGCGCCATCGCCGACGGCTACCAGCTGCTGGCCGAACTCGGCGCGGTGGACGATGCCAACGAACTCACCCCCACCGGCGCCGAACTCGCCCGCCTGCCGCTGGACCCGCGCGTGGGCCGCATGATCCTGGAGGCGCGCGGCCGCCAGGCCCTGGACGAAGTGCTGGTCATCGCTGCCGCCCTGTCCGTGCAGGATGTGCGCGACCGCCCCATGGAAGCCCAGGCCGCCGCCGACCAGGCCCATGCCAAATTCGACGACGAGAAAAGCGAATTCAGCGGCTACCTGCGCTTGTGGAAATGGCTGGACACGGCGCGCGGCGGCCACAACGCCGAGCACAAACTCAGCAACCGCCAGTACGAACAACTGCTGCGCCAGAACTTCGTCAACATACGGCGCGTGCGCGAATGGCGCGACATCCACTCCCAGCTGCACACCGTGGTGGCCGAGCACAAATGGCGCATCAACACCCTGCCTGCCAGCTACGAGCAAATCCACCTGTCCATGCTGGCCGGCCTGCTGGGCAACATCGGCTACAAGCTCGAAGACGAAGAGGCCTACCTCGGCGCACGCGGCATCCGCTTTCATCGCCACCCGGGCGCGCACCTGAACAAAAAGCCGGGACGCTGGATCGTCTGCGCCGAACTCGTCGAGACCACACGCCTGTTCGGCCGCGGCATCGCCGCCATCGAGCCCACCTGGATCGAACAAGTGGCAGGCCACCTGCTCAAGAAACAACTGCTGGACCCCCACTGGGAGAAAAAAGCCGCCGACGTCACCGCCCTGGAGCGTGCCACCCTCTACGGCATCGTCATCTACAGCGGCCGGCGCGTGAGCTATGCGCGCCTGGACATGGCGGCCGCGCGTGAAATCTTCATCCGCGAGGCCCTGGTCGGCGGCCAGTGGGAAACGCGCCTGCCGTTTCTGGCGGCCAACCGCAAACTTATCGCGCAGGTTGAAGAACTGGAGCACAAATCGCGCCGCCAGGATGTGCTGGTGGACGACGAACTCATCTACGCCTTCTACGACCAGCAACTGCCCGCCGACGTCTACAACGGACACACCTTCGAGACCTGGTACCGCCAGGAGACCCAACGCCAGCCCCAGCTGCTGCTGCTCACGCGCGAAGAACTCATGCGCCACGAGGCCGCAGGCATCACCAGCAACGCCTTCCCGCGCAGCCTGCGCCTGGGCGGCGTGGACTGCGCGGCCACCTACCTGCACGAGCCCGGCGACCCCAAAGACGGCCTGAGCGTGACCGTGCCCCTGTTCGTGCTCAACCAGGTCAGCGAAGAGCGCTGCGAATGGCTGGTGCCCGGCATGCTCAAAGACAAGATCCAGGCCCTGCTCAAGAGCCTGCCCCAGCGGCCGCGCTCGCGCTTCGTGCCCCTGCCGGAGTCGGCGGCGCGACTGGCCCAGACATTGAGCACGCCAGAGAACTTCGGTGCCGGCTCCCTGACCGATGCCCTGCTCAAACAAGTGCGCGAAGCCACCAGCCTGGACATCAAGCGCGCCGACTTCAAGCTCGACACACTCAGCCCGCACATGTTCATGCACTTCCGCGTGGTCGATGAACACGGCCGACAACTCGGCACCGGACGCGACCTCGGCGCCCTGAAGGCCGAACTCGGCGCGCAGGCCCGCGGCGCCTTCCAGGCCTTGGCGGGCATGAAACTCGCGGGGGCGGGGCAGGGCGCGCAGCCTGGTGCTGCATCCGCTACATCCGCTACATCCGCTGCGGGAGGGCAGGCCGGTGCAGGGCAAGGGGCCACCAATGGCCCGGCCCGATCCGACGCACCGGGCCGACCCGGCGGCGCACAGCCCAACGCGCCCACCGCCGACGCCAACCTCCAGCACACCCACTGGTCCTTCGGCGAACTGCCCGAACTGATGGAAGTGCGCAAAGGTGGCCAGACCCTGATCGGCTTCCCCGCGCTGACCGATCAGGGCGACGCCGTGTGTGTCGAAGTCTTCGACGAACCCGAAGTCGCCGCTGCCAAACATCGCGCCGGCCTGCGCCGCCTGTTCGCCCTGCAGATCAAGGACGCGCTCAAATACCTGGAAAAAAACATCCCCGACCTCCAGAAAATGGCGGTCGCCTACATGCCCCTGGGCACCAGCGAAGAACTGCGCCAGCAAATCATCGACCTCGCGCTGGACCGCGCTTTCCTGCAAGACCCGCTGCCCACCAACGAAACCCAGTTCAAACAGCGCATCGAAGAAGGCCGCGGCCGCCTGACCCTGATCGCCAACGAAGTGGCCCGTCTGGCCGGCACCATCCTCATTGAATTTGCCGCCGCAAGCCGCAAGATCAGGGACACCCGCAACCATGCCGAAGCCTCGGCCGACGTCACCCAGCAACTGCAGCGCCTCATGCCCAAGCGCTTCATTGCGCTCACGCCCTGGGCGCAGCTGCAACACTTTCCGCGCTACCTCAAGGCCATCACCCTGCGCCTGGACAAACTGCGCGCAGACCCGGCGCGCGATGCTGCCCGCATGAGCGAACTGCGGCCGCAAGAACAACGCTTCTGGCGCCTGCTGGCCGAGCGCAAAGGCGCCATGGGCGAGCGCATGCAGGAACTGCGCTGGCTGCTCGAAGAACTGCGCGTGAGCTTCTTCGCCCAGGAACTGCGCACCCCGCAGCCGGTCAGCGTCAAGCGGCTCGACAAAGTCTGGGTGCAGCTCAACAGCTAGCGGTTAGCGGTTAGTGCCCGGGTGTAGCCAAGGCGACAGCACCGGGCAGGGTTGACCGCAATGGACGTCTGGCGCAGCACTCCTAGAATCGCGCCGATCAACCCCCAAGAAACGGAGACGCGCCATGACCCAACGCCGCAGCTTTCTGGCCGCATCCTCGGCCGCCATCGCAGGCATTGCCATGCCCTCACTGGTGCGCGCGCAGAGCTTCCCCTCGCGCCCCATCAAATACATCTGCCCCTGGCCGGCAGGCGGCTCCACCGATGCCGTCATCCGCACCCTGGCAGAAAGCGCGGGCAAGGCCCTGGGCGCGACCATCATCGTGGAGAACAAACCCGGCGCGGGCGGCCTGCTGGGTGCCAACGAACTGGCCAACGCCCGCGGCGACGGCTACACCCTGTCGCAACTGCCGCATGGCGTGTTCCGTATTCCGCACATGCAAAAAGTGCAGTTCGATGTGCTCAAAGACTTCACCTGGATCGCCTGCCTCACCGGCTACACCTTCGGCCTGGTCGTGCCCACCTCATCACCCATCAAGAGCATCAAAGACCTGGTCGATTACGCCAAAGCCAACCCCGAGAAATTCACCTATGGCTCCACAGGCACCGGCACCAGCCCGCACCTGGCGGTGGAGGAATTCGCGCAGCGCGCGGGCATCAAACTCACCCACGTGCCCTTCAAAGGCAATGCCGACAACATGCAGGCCGTGCTGGGCGGCCACGTCATGGGCGCCAGCGACGCCACAGGCTGGGCGCCCCATCTGGACAGCGGCAAACTGCGCCTGCTTGCCACCTACGGCAGCAAACGCACCAAGCGCTGGCCCACCGTGCCGACCCTGAACGAACTGGGCTACCAGACCGTGTCCGACTCCCCCTTCGGTGTGTGCGGCCCCAAGAACATGGACCCGGCCATCGTCAAAGCCCTGCACGACGCCTTCAAGAAAACGCTGGACGACCCGGCGGTGTTAGCCAGCTTTGACAAATACGACCAGTCCGTGATCTACATGGACACGGCGGCTTACACCAAGTTTGCGCGCGAGACCTATGCGGCGGAGAAGGCGACGATAGAGCGGCTGGGGATGTCGGCGAAGAGCTAGGCGGGGCAGGGCACGCTGAAGGATGAGTCAGCCTGCCAGGCCAGCAACGGCCCTTCGGCGGCTTGGCCCAACACATCACGGACTGACACGCGGAGTCATTGCAGATCCGGGGTTGCGCAACCTTTTATAGGCGCGATCACGGGTTGCCTCCAGCCAGCGGGCTCGCCCTTTCTCGCTGGATCCACGCAGCGGCCCATACGAGAAGATGCGCACCGGAGCGATGCCCGCCGGGCCGAGGATGGCGCGGCTCACCAGCTTGTGTCCCGGGGCACCCAGCAGCCAGCGGTACAAAAGAGGTGGGGTGTCCATCGTCACCAGCACGTCCGCCGTGCGGCCTTTGAGGAGCCTTTCGGGCAGACGCGAACCTTCCTTGAAGCGGAAGGCGAAGTTGTCGCCGAACACACGCTCGAAGAAACCCTTCATGCGCGCAGGCATTGCGCCCATCCACGTCGGGTAGACCAGCACCAGGTGCTGCGCACGCAAAATCTGTTCACGCGCCTTCAGGAGATCCGGCTCCAGCGGGCCCGGCCGCCCCATTGGAGTGGCATCGAAGTCCATGGAGCCCAGATGCATCACCTCGACTTGCGCACCGGATTCGATCGCGCCGTCAACATAGGCCTGCGCCAGCGCCCCTCCAAAGCTCTTGGGGTCAGGGTGAGCAACGATGAGAAGGGTGCGTCGGCAAGCAAGTTCTCCTTTGGCAAGGTACTCACGCAGCTCCTCCAATAGCGCCGAGTATCGAGCGCGAAGCTGGCCAGCGACAAGGTCTGCTGGCGCCAATGGCTCGCCTTCGATGCGCCACTCAACGCGGCAGGCATTCCCTCCGGCAGGTGTCAGGGTGATCCACACTTGCAGGTCTTTTACCGGTAGCAACGAGCCAGTCACCACACAGTAGCTGATACGCCGGGCCGCGGCGTCGCGCTCGATCAATTGCTCGCGCACTTCACCTGTTGCGAACGTCAAGGTCCGGCAAGTGCCGGTCGCATCCTCGTCCAGCTTGCACTTCAGGACTGTACGGCTCCAGTCCCCAATCTTTCCGAAATCGCCGATGACGGCCCAAACCTCGTCCAAAGTCGCTTCGATGGCGGCGCCCACTGTCACGATGTGCATTTTGATCCTGCTGAATAGTAAGGCCTTAAGTATGATATGGTCTTACCATATAGTCAACAGCCGGTCGCGCTGAAATTCAGGCCGGCCAGGTCATGACACGGGCCGGCTGCGCTGTGATGCCGGCGGGTGCGAGCTGGTGGACCGGCTGCCCTGGGAAGACCTCGCGGCGCAGTTCCTCCAGCAGTTCTTTGGCTCCGCCGAAGGGCGTCAGCAGGTCGATCAGCCAGATCTGGTCACCGGAGTTCCAGTCTGGGGCCGTCAGATGGTGCGGCGACTGGCGGTAGCGTGTGGCGGCTTCGTCCGACAGCCTGGCCCAGGAGACATAGGCCAGCGGGCTCTCGTCGCGCATGTACAGCTTGGCTTGCTTGTGCATCAGTGCGGGCAGCACCCGCCATTCCAGCTCGCTCAGCAGCGTATGGCGCGTGGCGCTTTGCTGCATCATCAGCCAGACGATGGGCCCCAGCGTAGGAAGCCTGCCCAGGAAACTCTTCGCTTCGGCCTTGGCCCGTTGCATCAAATGGTCAATGTCTTGCGAACTCATATCGGCTTTGTTGTACGAGCTGGGCTTCACTTCGACCGGCGTCGGTGTGTTCATGGGAGATCCTTGTTCAATGGGGACTAAGGGTTTGGGGAGTCCTGGGTTGTCAGCAAGGCGCTGATGGCCTCGACATCCCCGGTTTGAAGGGCGCCAGACGTAGCCTTGAGACGAAGTCCTTGCATGAGCGTGTCGACCCTGGCCTTGAACAGATCGCGCTGGGTCGCAAACAACTGCTGTTCGGCGTTAAGTACGTCGATATTGATCCGGGTCCCTGCTTTGTAGCCAATCTTGCTGGCATTGACCGCGCTGAGACTGGATCTGACAGCCGAACTCAGCGCGTCGATCTGCGCGTGACCATGCACAACCCCTACAAAAGCCTGACGCACGGCGGCGATGGCCTGACGGCGTGCCGCATCGGTCTCCGACCGGGCCTTGTCCCGACGCGCCACAGCCTCACGCACCCTGGAGCTGACGCCGCCGCCGGCATACAAGGGAATGTTCAGCTGCAGGCCTACTTGCGTGCTGCGGTAGCGTGCTGCAATATCAGTGGGGGAACTGAGGCTGCCGGCGTTGAAATTCCGCCCCGTGGCGGCGGTCAGATCCAGTGTGGGGGCATGGCCTGCGCGTTCGCGGTCGATCTCCGTGTCGGCGGCCCGGGCCGTCAACTGCTGTACCCGGACCTGCAGGTTTCCGTCGAATGCCTGGGTGATCCAGGACTGAACGTCTGCCGGCTGGGGCATAGGCAGTACGGCATCATCGGGCAGGGCACGCAATGGGCCAGGCGCATCCCCCACGATTTTTTCGAGTTCTGCGCTGCGGACCTCCAGCTCGCTTTCGGCCGCCACACGCTGGGCTCTTGCCAGATCGTGGCGTGAGCGGGCTTCATGGGTGTCCGTGATGGTCGTGACGCCCACTTCGAAATTGCGTAGCGCCAATTCAAGCTGCTGCGAAATCGCCTCCACCTGGTGCCTGGCCACCGTCAGATTCCTGCGTGCGACCAGCACGTCGAAATAGGCC
>JAURZS010000052.1 GCA_030653255.1 Burkholderiaceae bacterium
AGGCCACGGAGGCCATGAGCGAGTCCATGGCGTGCCCGGTCTTGTCGAGGTCGCCGGGGCGCACATAGACCTGCAGCAGGTGTTCCTTGCCGCCGCGCGAGCGGATGCGCTGCTCGCGGCACACCAGCCGGCCCGCCACCAGCGCAAACAGGTAGCAGGGCTTGCGGTGCGGATCGACCCAGCGGGCATAGTGGCGGCCGGCGTTCTCGGCGCCCGGCAGGTCGCCCTGTGCCACCAGATTGCCGTTGGACAGCAGCACCGGGTACTTGGCCTTGTCGGCGCGCAGCGTGACGGTGTAGCCGGCCATCACGTCCGGGCGGTCCAGGAAGTAGGTGATGCGGCGAAAACCCTCGGCCTCGCATTGCGTGAAGAAGGAGTCGTTGCTGACGTACAGCCCCATCAGCTTGGTGTTGCGCGCCGGTGCGCAGGTGGTGAAGATCTCCAGTTCGAAGGCCTCGGGCAGGCCGTCGAGCACCAGCTGGCTGCCTTCAATGCGGAAGGCACAGCCCTGGCCATCGACCAGCACCCGCGTCAGGGTGAGCTCATCACCGTCGAGCTTGAGCGGTTGTGCGGCCACCTGCGGATTGCGACGCAGGCTCATGCGGTTGAGCACCCGCGTCTTGGCCGGATCGAGGTCGATGGTCAACTCGACCGTGTCGATCCAGTAGGCCGGGGCGGTGTAGTCGGCGCGGTTCACGGCGATGGCTTGGCCTTCACGAAACATGGGAGGTCTCCGGTTTGTTTTCTCAAACGCCGTGCTTCAGGCTGGCTTCGATGAAAGGATCGAGATCGCCATCCAGTACCTTCTGGGTGTTGGATATCTCGACGTTGGTGCGCAAATCCTTGATGCGGCTTTGGTCCAGCACATAGCTGCGGATCTGGTGGCCCCAGCCGACATCGGTCTTGGAGTCTTCGAGCTTTTGCTGTGCCGCCATCTTGATGCGCATCTCGTGCTCGTACATGCGCGAGCGCAGCATCTGCCAGGCTTCGTCGCGGTTGCGGTGCTGCGAACGGTCGTTCTGGCACTGCACGACGATGCCGGTCGGTATGTGCGTGAGGCGTACCGCCGAGTCGGTCTTGTTGATGTGCTGGCAGCCTGCGCCGCTGGCGCGGTAGGTGTCCACGCGCACATCGGCAGGATTGATGTCGATCTCGATGTTGTCGTCCACCTCCGGGTAGACGAACACCGACGCGAACGAGGTGTGACGCCCGCCCGAGGAGTCGAAGGGTGATTTGCGCACCAGCCGGTGCACGCCGGTCTCGGTGCGCAGCAGCCCGAAGGCGTACTCGCCTTCGAGCTTGATCGTGGCGCTCTTGATGCCGGCCACGTCGCCGGCGGACTCTTCCATGACCTCGGTCTTGAAGCCCTTGCGCTCGGCATAGCGCAGGTACTGGCGCAGCAGCATGCTGGCCCAGTC
>JAURZS010000061.1 GCA_030653255.1 Burkholderiaceae bacterium
CTCGGCGCCCAGGTTGTTGGCCGCTTCGTGGGTGATGCTGAGCGCGCAAAAGGCGTTGTCAGCGCCGCCCAGGCCCCCGTACAAGCTGTGCTCGGTGATCTGGAAGGTGGCCGCAGGCTGCAAGGCGCGCACCGCGCTTTGTCCTTCAACCGCGTGGTGGCCCAACTCGTGCGCGGCCATCAAGGCTGCGGCACGGGCATCTGCCACCGCGCCGCTGGCGGGCTGAGCCGTGCCCACCGGGCCATCGGCGTGCCGACGTTCTCCATGACCCCGGTAAACTTCCAGCGCAGGCACGGCCACAGGTTGGCCCATGGTCATGGCCTGCGCCGAGACGCCCGCCAGCTGGCGTTCATCCCAAGCCGCCAGGGTCACCGCGTTGGTGCCGACACGTTGCCCCACGCTCCAGGCCGTGATGGTGTCTTCCACCAAGCCGGCACCGATGCCCAGGAACCCATTGCTGCGAATGTCCGGGCGGCTGAAGCGGACAGCGCCCAGGTCGGGCCGTTGGGCCTGCTGGTCAAACACCACCAGGGTGTGGTGATCGGCCGCGTGCTCAATGCGCCAACTCCAACCTTCTTCCGCCATCAAGCGGCATGCAAAGGTCCAGTCGGTCTCGCGGTACTGCGTGGTCAAGGCCCGCACCGAGCCCGGTGCGACCACCTCAAAGCGCACTTTGGCCAGCGGGTAAGCCTTGAAAACGTCGCCGGTGATGTCCTGCGCCGTCTTGTCTTGAAAGATGCGCGTGTCGCGCCGCTGGCTCAGCCAGTGCGTCCAGGCGGCCAGGGTGAGGCGGTAACGGGCCAAGCCGCCATCGGCGCCCAGTTGCGCCACCCGCACGGCGTGCGCGTGCCAGCTGCGCCATGTGCCATCGGCCTGTTGCAGGCGCACGGTCACGGGCTCGCCAGTCAGGGCTTTGAGTTCCAGGTAGGCCGAGGTGCTCACGCAATCGACTTCGGCCCACAAGGGCTCGTCGGCATGCACGGCCTCAGTGATCTGCAAGCGCTCGACCACCAGCGTGTTGGCGGGCAAAGCGGTGTCGATCTGGACCAGACGCGTGTGCTGGCCGAGGGTCAAGGCCGCCCGCAGCCGAGAGACAAGTTCGCCGCCCAATGCTGACAGCGACGACGTCAAAGCTCCGCCACTGATCGGAGGCAAGATCATGGTTTCCCCTGGATTTTTTAATGGAAGGACAACAGCCCGCCATCATCCAATAAAAGGCAACCTCGACCTGACCCGCTCTTGGGGGAATTAGAAATGAATTGTTTCAAATGGTCCGTGAAGGACACTGGCCCACAAGGTCAGGCTCAGCAAGGCACAAGCGGTGGTCCACAAGATGATCCGGGCCACCAAGGCGGTATTCGCGCCCTCGCGCTCTGCGAGCATCGACACATTGCTGGCCGACGGCAAAGCGGCCGCCAGGATGACGGTCAGCCAGCCTGAAGGGGGCAAAGCCACGCCAGCCTGCACCAGCGCCCAACCCGCGCCGCACACCAGCAGGGGATGGACCACCAGCTTGAGCAACAGCGGCACACCAATCGGCACCGAGGCCGCAGCAACACGGGCAGGCTGCATCTGCGCACGCGCCAGGATTGCACCCAAGGTGAACAGGGCTGTGGGCGTGGCAGCCAAACCCAGGAGCCGGATGGTTTCGTCCACCGCATGCGGCAAGGTCCAGCCCAACCAGGACACCAGCATGCCCAAGGCCATGGACCACAACAGCGGGTTGCGCAAGGCGCCTTTGAGCGACGCTTGCGCGGCATGCCAAGCCTCGGCCGGATCGTCGCCCGGGGCTTCGCGCGCGGCGTGCGAGTGGGCCCAGGCCAGGCACAGCGAACTCAGCAGCAGCACGTCGATCAGCAAGGTGGCCGCGATGGGGCCCGCCGCTTGTGGCCCCAGCAAGCCCGTGAGCAAGGGCAAGCCCAGAAAGCCCGTGTTGGGGAACGCCGTGGCCAGCGCCACCAGGCCGCTGTCGCGCCGGATCAAGCCTTGGCGAATACCCCACACCAAGGCCAGCCCCGTGACCACGGCCCCCGCCACGCCGTAAACCAGTAACAATCCCAGCAGACCACTCTGGTGCAAGGCGCCGCTGGCCCCCAGCCGGAACAGCATGGCCGTCAGGCCGAAGAACAGCACAAAGCTGTTCATGGCGGGGATGCCTTCCAGCGGCAGCAAGCGCCCACGGGCCGCGCCCCAACCCAGCAGGACCAGGGCAAAAAACGGCACGAACAACAACAGCAGACCGGTCATCGAACCCGCAGCATCCCCATCACACCGCCTTGGCGCACCACGCGCCAACCCAACAGCACGGCCAGGATGGCGGCATACACCCACACCTCGTTGAGGTCGTTCTTGGCGGACTTCTTCCAGTAGAAGTGCAGCAGGCCCAGCAAGGCCACCGCGTAGACCAGCTTGTGCAGCGCCTGCCAGCGCTTGGCGCCCAGGGCCTTGATCGCGCGGTTAAACGAGGTCAGTGCCAGCGGGGTCATCAGGATCAACGCCACCATGCCCACCAGGATGAAGTTGCGCTTGATGACGTCACGCCAGATGTCATCCACCACGAAGCCTTTGTCCAGCCAGGCGTAGCTCATGAAATGCAGCAGGGCGTAGATGAAGGTGGTCACCCCCAACGCACGACGGTAGCGCAGCAAACCGGCCAGTGAAGTCACCTCGCGCAAAGGCGTGATCGCCAAGGTCAGCCACAGCCAGCGCAAGGTCCATTCCCCCGTTTCGCGGATGAGCTTTTCAGCGGGGTTGGCGCCCAGGTTGTCGGTTGCTGCAGCCACCAGCAAAGCCACTGCGGGCACGGCGCAAACCATCCACACCAGGGGCTTGACCCAGGGCTTCATCAGCCACTGGTTGATCAGCAAACGGTTCATCTCAATAGTTCTTCTTCAAATCCATGCCGGCGTACAGCTGGCCCACCTGCGCTTCATAGCCGTTGAACATCAAGGTGGGCTTGCGCGGCGTGAACAGGCCGCCATCGCCAATGCGGCGCTCGGACGCCTGGCTCCAGCGCGGATGGTCGACCTTCGGGTTCACGTTCGAATAAAAACCATACTCGGATGCATTGGCCTTTTCCCACGACGACTTGGGCTGCTTTTCCACCAAGCGGATCTTGACGATGGACTTGGCGCTCTTGAAACCGTATTTCCAGGGCACCACCAGGCGCAGCGGTGCGCCATTCTGGTTGGGCAAGACCTCGCCGTACAGGCCAAAGGCCATCAAGGTCAAAGGGTGCATGGCTTCGTCGATGCGCAGGCCTTCAACATAGGGCCAGTCCAGCACGCTGGAGCGCACGCCGGGCATCTGCTTGGGGTCGGCCAGCGAGACGAACTCGACGTATTTGGCGCGGCTGTTGGGCTCGGCGCGCTTGATGATGCTGGAGAGCGAATAGCCCACCCAGGGGATCACCATGGACCAGCCTTCAACACAGCGCAGGCGGTAAATGCGCTCTTCCATGGGCGCCAGCTTGAGCAGATCTTCCAGCCCCAGCTTTTGCGGCTTGCCCACCTCGCCCTCGATGACGAGCGACCAGGGGCTGGGCTTGAGGGTGTGGGCGGCCTGGGACGGGTCGGACTTGTCGGTACCGAACTCGTAGAAATTGTTGTAGCTGCTCACGTCCTCGTAGGGGGTGAGCTTGTCGGCCACCTGCGCGCCCGAGACCGTGCTGCGGGCACCGGCCAAAGCCGTCAGCTTGCCAGGGCGTTTGACCACACTGGCGCTTTGGGCCAAGGCCTCCTGGCCCGTCCAGGCGCTCAATGTGAAACCTGCGGCACCCGCCGCCATCTGGCGCAGCACATCGCGGCGTTGCTGGTACACCTGCTGCGGCGTGATTTCGCTGGTCGCAGGCTGTGAAGGCTGGGGAATTCGGATCAGGGACATGGCAAAACTCCGGTGGGCATGGCGCGACAACACTTCAGTCGTCGATCCAGCCCCGAACCTTACACCCGCCCCGATCCTGGCGCTGCCCCGGGGTCAGGCCGCCTTCTTGGCCGCGGCTTTTTTGGCGGCTGGCACACGTGGCGCGCGCGGCTCGAACTCGAAGCTCACCTTGCCCGCCTTGGCATCCCAACTCAAAAACGCCTTGAACTTGCGCCGCGTCTTGTTGGACACGAAGTTCTCCAGCAGATCCGTCTTGCCCGTGGCCAGCAGCTTGGTCATCTGCTCGGGCGGCACGGGCTGCTGAAGGATGATCTTGCCGCTCTTGAAATCGCAGGTGGCCACGCCCACGGCGTTCTCGCAGATGTAGTTGCTGCCATGGTCGTAGACGTGGCCCTTGCATTTGGGGCAGGCGCCCAGCGATTGATGCCCGCTGAAATCCACCGCCTCGCCAGCCTCTTCTTCCTTCCGGGCGGCATCTCCGAAGTCGAACTCCATCTTCCAGTTGTTCAACTCTTCGTCGCGCACCAGCTTGAGTTCGGCCGTGAAGGGCCAACCGGCCTTGGAGCGGAAGCCTTCCAGCGGCCCCACCTTGTGGTCCTGCAGCAGACGATCGATCTCGGGCAACTCGAAGCTGCGGCCCGCCGGGCTCTTGCTGATCGAGAAGCCGCAACCCGTGCCCTCGGTGCCATCGGCCGACACGCCGCCCTTGCCGATGCAGGTGAAGCGGCGGTAGTTTTCCTTCACCGTGCCGCCGCAATTGGGGCAAGGCGTGGCCATGGTGGCGTAATCACCGGGGATGGTGTCGCGGTCGTACTCCTTGGCCTTTTGCACGATGCGCTGGGTCATCGCCGCGATCTCGCCCATGAAGGCTTCGCGGCTGAGCAAGCCCTTTTCCATCTCGGACAGCTTGAACTCCCAGTTGCCGGTGAGCTCAGGCTTGGTCAAGTCTTCCACACCCAGGCCGCGCAGCAATGTGGTCAGCTGGAAAGCCTTGGCCGTGGGGATCAGCTCGCGGCCTTCGCGGATCATGTACTTCTCCATGATCAGGCCTTCAATGATGGACGAGCGCGTGGCTGGCGTGCCCAGGCCCTTTTCCTGCATCGCGGCCTTGAACTCTTCGTCGTCGATCAGCTTGCCAGCGCCTTCCATGGCGCTCAGCAGCGTGGCTTCCGAGTAGCGGGCGGGTGGCTTGGTCTTCAAAGCGTTGACCACCACGTCTTCGTTCAGCACGGATTCGCCGGGCTGCACGGCCACCAGGGTGGCGTCGTCGTCTTGAGCTTCCTTGCCGTAAACAGCCAGCCAACCCGGCTTGACCAGCACCTTGCCGTTTGTCTGGAAGTGGTGCTCCTTGCCAGCCGCCGGGATCTTGGTGATGCGGGTGGTGACCATGAACTCGGCCGACGGGTAAAACACCGCCAGGAAGCGCTTGACGACCATGTCGTAGAGCTTGGCTTCGATCTCGGTCAGGCTCTTGGGCGCCTGCAGCGTGGGGATGATCGCAAAGTGATCCGACACCTTGGCGTTGTCGAACACGCGCTTGACGGGCTTCACATAGCCTTCCTTCAAGGCTTTGCTGGCGTGCTGGGCCAGCTCGCGCAAAGGCCCGGGCATGTCTTCGGTGGAGATCATCTTCATGGTCTCTTTGACCACGTCCACATAGTCTTCGGGCAGCGCGCGCGAGTCGGTCCGCGGGTAGGTCAGCACCTTGTGCTTTTCGTACAGGGCCTGGGCCAGCGACAGCGTGGTCTTGGCGCTGAAGCCGAAGCGCGAGTTGGCCTCGCGTTGCAGCGTGGTCAGGTCGTACAACAGCGGGCTGGCCTGGGTCGAAGGCTTGGCCTCTTCCGTGACCGAGCCGGTCTTGCCACGCACCGCATCGGCGATGGCCTGGGCCTCGTCGGCACTCCAGACGCGGTCGGCCTTCAGCTCTGCCTCGGCCGAACCATCCGCCGCGCCCTTGTCCTTCTTGAAGGTGGGATCAAACCACTTGCCGTCGTAGCTGCCTGCGGATGCACCAAAGCTGCCCCGGATTTCCCAGTAGTCGCGGAACACGTGCTTGCGGATCTTTTCTTCACGCTCGACCACGATCGACAGGGTCGGCGTCTGCACGCGCCCCACGGTGGTCAGGAAGAAACCGCCATCGCGCGAGTTGAAGGCCGTCATGGCCCGCGTGCCGTTGATGCCCACCAGCCAGTCGGCCTCGGAGCGCGAGCGCGCTGCATTGGCCAGGCCCTGCATCTGCTTTTCGCTGCGCAGCGAAGCGAAGCCGTCGCGGATGGCCTGGGGCGTCATCGACTGCAACCACAGCCGGCGCACGGGCTTGCCCAGGGGCTTGGCGCCCCCGGCGTACTGCTCGATCAGACGGAAGATGAGCTCGCCTTCGCGGCCCGCATCGCAGGCGTTGACAAGTTCGGTGATGTCGCGGCGCTTGGCCTGGCGTACCACGGCATTGAGCCGGGTCTTGGTTTTCTCGACGGGCTTGAGGTCGAAGTGCGGTGGTATCACCGGCAGATGGGCAAAGCTCCATTTGCCGCGCTTGACGTCATAGGCCTCGGGCGCCTGGATTTCCAGCAGATGGCCCACGGCGCTGGTGACTACATAGTGCTCGCTCTCGAAATACTCATCGTGCTTCTCGAACTTGCCCGCCGTCGGGGTGAGCGCGCGCACGATGTCCTGCGCCACGGAAGGCTTCTCCGCAATTACCAGGGTCTTTGTCATAGAAACTTTGCCAATCCTTCAACATCTTCGGGAAACATCTCCCCGCTCTCGGCCCAGATCACCGTGCCGTCGCGCCCCCGCACCAGCGTGACCGGAAGGCCCCGCGGCTTGGGCAGCACCCGGGCTACCGCCGGTGTGACCATGCCCGCCGGAAAGGTGTAGCCCTTCTTCTGCATATAACTCTGCGCCGCCTCGCGCCGGGTGTCGATCGACAACGCCAGCATCTGCAGGCCGCGACCGCGCTGCGCCTGCCACAGCTTCTCCATATGGGGGCTCTGCACGGCGCAGAACGGGCACCAGCTGGCCCACCAGTAGAGCACAAGCACCTGGCCCTCGGCCGCAGCGGGCTGGAAAACGCTGTCGTCCAGCAAGCGCACGGGAGTCAGCGCAAGGCGGCTTCCCAGCGTCGGCAGGGGCGGCTCGGCCCTTTTGCGCTCGCTCTGGGCCAGGCCCGGCAGCGAGGTGATGGCCGCACCCGCGCCTACCGTGGCGGCGGCGCTGGCAACGAAACTTCGGCGGGTCAGCATGACGGGGCTCCTACAATCTGCGGTTCTCGCGCACGCACGCGTACGCGCGCATGTGTGCATATTCAACTTACCAGAGTTTTGCCGATGGTTCAAAAAGCAGTACCGAATTCCGCCCGCCGCATCCAGACCCGACGCTCCGGCGTTCATGGCAAAGGCGTTTTCGCTGTACAGGATATCGCTGAAGGGGAAACCATCATCGAGTATGTGGGCGAAGTCATCACCTGGAAGGAAGCCCAGCGCCGCCATCCCCATGACCCCAAGGACCCGAACCATACCTTTTATTTCCACGTCGATGAGAAACATGTGATCGACGCCAAGCAGGGCGGCAACTCTTCGCGCTGGATCAACCACTCCTGCGACCCGAACTGCGAAGCCGACGAAGAAGACGGCCGCGTGTTCATCAAGGCCCTGCGCAACATCCACGCCGGCGAAGAGCTGAGCTACGACTACGGCCTGATCATCGACGAGCGCTACACGCCCAAGCTGAAGGCCGAATACCCCTGCTGGTGCGGCTCGAAAAACTGCCGCAGCACCCTGCTCGCGCCCAAGCGCGGACGCTGAGGACAGGATATGAACTCGGGGCGCAGCGCAGCGCAGGAAGTGACGAGCGTGGGGGCCATCCCTTTCGAGCGGATTGCGCAGATCGACTCGACCAACAGCGAACTGATGCGCCGCGCCCGCGCCGGCCGTATCGAACCGGTCCTGCTGGCGGCCACGCACCAGACCGCCGGGCGCGGCCGCATGGGCCGCGACTGGCTGAGCAGCGCCGGCGACTCCCTGACGTTTTCCCTGGGCTTGCAGCTGGCGCCCATGGACTGGGCCGGCCTGTCGCTGGCCGTGGGCGTGAGCGTGGCCGAAAGCCTGGACTCAGGTGGGCACGCGGGCGTGCAGCTCAAATGGCCCAATGACCTGTGGCTGCGCGAACGAAAGCTGGGCGGCATTCTGGTGGAGACCGCCAGCCATGCCGGCTTGCCCGGGCGCTACGTGGTGATCGGGGTCGGTCTGAACATCGCGCCGCGGCCGGCGGCCGGTGCCTCGGTGGCACCCGCCTGGCTGCGCGAGATCGAGCCCGCAGTCGATGCTGAAGCGGCGCTGCAACGCATAGCCGGGCCACTGGTGCAGGCCGTCCTCGATTTCGAGCGGCTGGGCTTTGCGGCCTTTTTGCCCCGCTTCGCCGCGCGCGATCTGTTGCGCGGGCGCACCGTCACGGTCAGCCAGGGCATCCACGGGACACTCCAGGGCCTGGCCGCCGGGGTTGCCGAGGACGGCGCCTTGCTGGTACATACTCCGGACGGCATGAAACACATCCATAGTTCGGAAGTCAGCGTACGCCCTCTGGGCGATGCGCCAGCCTGATCCGCCCATGCTCAGGCTGCTTGCACTGCTCCTTCTGCTGGCCAATGGCGGCTATTACGCCTGGTCGCACGGGCTGTTGCGCGAATACGGTCTGGGTCCGGTGCAGCAAGCCGAGCCGCAACGCCTGGCACAACAGATGCGGCCCGAGGCCTTGCGCCTGTTGAGTGCCGAGGACGCCTTGCGCGCCGAGGCCCCTGCCAGCGCCGCCGCACGTCCTGCCGAATGCCTGGCGGCCGGCTTGTACACCGAGCCGCAGGCCGCCGCCCTGCGCCAGGCGCTGGGCACGGCAGCCTTGCCGGTCGGCAGCTGGAGTCTGGAGCCGGCGAGCGAGCCCGCGCGCTGGATCGTCTACATGGGGCGCTACGCCAACCTTGAGCAGCTCAACCGCAAGAAGGCCGAGCTGCGGCAGCGCAACGTTGTTTTCGAGGCGCCGGGCAGTGCCGCATTGGAGCCCGGCCTGTCGCTGGGGTCCTTCGACAGCCAGACTGCAGCCAACCTGCGCCTGGAGCTTTTGTCCCAGCGCGGCGTGCGCACGGCGCGGGTGCTCCAGGAGCGGGCCGAGGTTCGGGGACTGCAGCTGCGCCTGCCGCTGGTGGACGAGGCCTTGCGCCTGCGGCTCGACGTGCTCAAGACCGCCCTTGCCGGCAAGACGCTGCGACCCTGCAAATGACGCCGCTCAGCCGGCGGGCTGGGTGTCTTCCATCGAAGAAAAGCGCACGGAAAAGCGCGCGCCCGGCGGCACGTGCCCCGGCCGCGCGTCCTCGACGGTCACGCTCGCGCCATGCAGGTGGGCGATCTCTCGCACGATGGACAGCCCCAGGCCCGAGCCGTCGGCGTCGGTGCCCAGCGCACGGTAAAAGGGCTGGAACACCAGCGCACGCTCTGCCACCGGAATACCGGGGCCTGAGTCCTCGACCTGCAGGATCAGCACATGGCCGAAAGGGTCGGACAGCACCCGGGCGGTGATCACACCAGGGGCATCGCTGCTCGAAGGCGTGTAGTTCAGCGCGTTGTCCAGCAGGTTATGGACCAGCTCCTCGAGCAGGGTCGGGTTGCCGGCCACCTGTACGCCGGGCGCGCCTGGGGTCGCGCCGTCATAGCCCAGGTCGATGTGCCGGTCCAGGGCGCGGGGTACGGCGTCACGCACCGCTTCCATGGTCAGCAGCGCCAGGTCGCAGGGCTGTTCCTGCCGCGCCGCGCCCTCGGCGCGCGCCAGCGAAAGCAGCTGATTGACAGTGTGCGTGGCCCGTATGCTGGCGCGGCCGATCTGCTGCAAAGAGCGCTTGAGCTCCGCCGCATCGGCGCCCTCGCGCTGCGCCAGATCGGCCTGCATGCGCAGGCCCGCCAGGGGCGTCTTGAGCTGGTGCGCGGCGTCGGCGAGAAATCGCTTTTGCGTGGCGATCGACTCCTTGAGCCGGGTCAGCAGCCCGTTGACCGACATCACCAGCGGCGCGACTTCCAGCGGCACGGTCTTGTCGTCCAGCGGACTCAGATCGTCGGACTTGCGCGCGCGTATGCGCTCTTCGAGCTGGTTCAGCGGCTTGAGGCCGCGCACCAGCGCCATCCACACCAGCAGCACGGCCAGCGGCAGGATCACGAACTGCGGCAGCATCACGCCCTTGATGATTTCGGTGGCCAGCACCGAGCGCTTCTCGCGCGTCTCGGCCACCTGAACCAGTGCCAGCTGCGCATCCGGCACGTCCAGCCGCACCCAGACGTAGGCAACCCGGACTTCGACGCCGCGCATCTCGTCATCGCGCAGCCGCACCTCGCCCGGCTCGGCCCGCTCGGCCCTCAGGGGCATGGGCATGTCGCGGTCGCCACTGAGGAATTCACCGCTTGTGCCGCGGACCTGGTAGTACACCAGATCGGCTTCGTCGGCGTGCAGGATTTCGCGCGCGGGGGCAGGCAAGTTGAACTGCACCTGATGCTGGGCACTCACCGTGATCAGCTGCGCCAGCGCCTGCGCGTTGTACTCCAGCGCGCGGTCGAAGGGCTTGCCGGCGATGCTCTGGGCCACAAGCCAGGTCAGCGCCAGACTGATCGGCCACAACAACAGCAGCGGCGTGAGCATCCAGTCGAGGATCTCGCCGAACAGCGAACGTTGCTCGCGCTGGAACAGCTTCAAGGAATCTTCTCTAGGCAATAGCCGAGGCCGCGAACGGTGGCGATGCGGATCGGTCCTTTCTCGATCTTCTTGCGCAGGCGATGGATGTAGACCTCGATCGCGTTGTTGCTGACCTCTTCACCCCATTCGCAAAGCCGCTCCACGAGTTGATCCTTGCTGACCAGCCGGCCTGCGCGCTGCAACAGCACTTCGAGCAGGCCCAGCTCGCGCGCAGAGAGCTCGACCATACGTCCGTCGATGGTGGCGACCCGCCCGGCCTGGTCGTAGCTCAGCGGTCCGTGGCGGATGGTCGGGCTGGCCGCGCCCATGCCGCGGCGCGTCAGCGCACGTACGCGCGCCTCGAGTTCCTGCAGCGAGAACGGCTTGGCCATGTAGTCGTCGGCGCCATAGTCCAGGCCCTTGACGCGCTCGTCCACGCTGTCGGCCGCAGTAAGGATCAGCACCGGCAGGGCCGAGCCGCGCTCGCGCAATTTCTTCAGGACCTCCAGACCATGCATGCGCGGCAGGCCCAGGTCGAGGATCAGCAGATCGAATTCATGGTGGGTCATCAGCGCGGCGTCGGCCTCGGTGCCGCTGGCCACATGGTCCACGGCGGCGCCGGAGCTGCGCAGCGTGCGCATCAGGCCGTCGGCCAGCACCTGATCGTCTTCGGCAATCAAAATCCGCATGCTGTCTCCTCGGGGGGCTGTTCTGGACAAATTATGGCCCCGTGGGGGTCAGACCTGTTGTGCGGCATAGACCTCCAGGCCCAGCATGATCACGGTGGCCACCTGCGCGCCGACCTCGGAGCGGAATTCGGCCTCGGCCCGGGCCACGGCATCCCGGAAGGCCTGCAGCCACAGCAGGCCCGAGGGCGTGAAGACAATACGACGCGCGCGGCCGTCGTGCGGATCGGGCTCGCGGGTGACCAGACCCCAGGCCTCGCACTGGTCGACCAGCTCGCCCATGGCCTGCTTACTCATGCCGGCGCGCTGTGCCAGCTCGCCCAGGCGCGTACCCTCCAGGGCCAGGTGCCGCGTGATGTGGATGTGGGCCGCACTGACCTGTGCGCGTGCAGCCAGGTTCGACAACGCCAGCGGCACCGCGATGTCATGCGCCATCAGTGCCAGCACGCGTGCGTCGAAGCGGCGCATGGCATGTCCCAGCAGCCGCCCCAGATGGGTCTGTCGCCAGCCGTCGTCGAGCCGGCTATCGGCCTTGATTTCGTTCATTCCGAGATAGTAAGGCAAACTGACGAAAAATAGGGTTTACAGCTCCTAATCCCCCTTCTAAACTACTGTTCAAGCATCCAGCCTGTACTTAAAGCCACTGGGTGTCTTCCGGCAACACATCGACTTCAAAGGAAATTTTCATGGATGCACAGGTCAGGGGTTCCACCGTCAGCGGCTCGGCCGGTGACAAGGCCAACGACAAAGCCAGCGGCGAAAAAGCCAAGGCGCTCCAGGCGGCGCTGGCCCAGATCGAAAAGCAGTTCGGCAAAGGCACAATCATGCGCCTGGGCGAAGGCGAGGCCATTGCCGATATCCAGGTGGTCTCCACCGGCTCTCTGGGTCTGGACATCGCGCTGGGTGTGGGCGGTCTGCCGCGCGGCCGCGTCATCGAAATCTACGGCCCTGAATCCTCGGGCAAGACCACGCTGACGCTGCAGGTCATTGCCGAGATGCAAAAGCTCGGCGGCACCTGCGCCTTCGTCGATGCCGAACACGCACTGGACACCCAGTACGCCCAGAACCTGCACGTCAATCTGCAAGAACTGCTGATCAGCCAGCCCGACACCGGCGAGCAGGCCCTCGAAATCGTCGACAGCCTGGTGCGCTCCGGCGCGGTAGACCTGATTGTCGTGGACTCGGTGGCCGCGCTCACGCCCAAGGCCGAGCTCGAAGGCGAAATGGGCGACTCCCTGCCCGGCCTGCAG
>JAURZS010000064.1 GCA_030653255.1 Burkholderiaceae bacterium
CGATGATGGAAGAGAACCTGCGCCGCGCGCTGCTGCTGTCGCGTGGCGACTGGAGCGTGTTCGTGACGCGGCCGCTGTCTGCCAGCCTGCTGGCGGTGGCTGCCCTGATGCTGGTGATCGTGCTGCTGCCAGCCGTGAAGAGCAAGCGCGAAGAGGCTTTCGTCGAAGACTGAGCATCCTGATGCTTGCACGAACGGCGCCTTCGGGCGCCGTTTTTTTATGCGCCTGCGCGGCGATAATCCCCGCATGAAATTCGATTTCCGCAATCCCTACCTCTCGACCCGCCTGCCGGTGTTCGCGCGCAACATCGTGTCAACCTCGCACCCGCTGGCTGCGCAGGCGGGTTTGCGCATGCTGTACAAGGGCGGCAACGCTGTGGACGCGGCGGTTGCCGCCGCCGCTGTCATGACCATCGTCGAGCCCGTCAGCAACGGCCTGGGCAGCGATGCGTTCTGCATCCTGTGGGATGGCAAACAGCTGCACGGCCTCAACGCCTCGGGCCGGGCGCCCGACGCCTGGACGCCTGAATACTTTCACCGAAAGTACGGCGCCAGCGCGCTCAATCCTCCGAAGCGCGGCATCGATTCGGTAACGGTTCCCGGGGCAGTCGCATCCTGGGTGGCGATGAGCGAGCGCTTCGGCAAGCTGCCGTTTGCCGATCTGCTGGAGCCGGCGATCGACATCGCCGAGCGCGGCTACCTTCTGCCCACCGTGGTACAGCAAAAATGGGCGGCGGCCACTGGCGAGCTGAAAACCCTGCCGGGCTTTGCCCAGGGCTTTCTACCCTGGGGCCGGGCGCCGGAGGTGGGGGAGCTGTTCCAGTTCAAGGCCGCCGCGCGGGGGCTGCGCGCAATTGCCCGCAGCAAGGGCACGGCCTACTATGGCGGCGAGATCGCACAGGCCATCGAGAAATTCTCCGCCGGCCAGGGCGGCGCCCTGAAGGCCTCGGACTTCGCACGCTACAAGCCCGAGTGGGTCGAACCCATCGCCAGAAACTACCGCGGCCACACCTTGCACGAGATTCCGCCCAATGGGCAAGGCATCGCGGCGCTGATTGCGCTGGGCATCCTGGAGCGCTTCGATGTTGCCGGCCTGCCGGTCGATGGCGTCGATTCGCAACACCTGCAGATCGAGGCCATGAAACTGGCCTTTGCCGACGTCTACCGCTACGTGGCCGAGCCGGCCTCGATGGAGGTCACTGCGGCGCAAATGCTCGATGACGCCTACCTGGCCTCGCGCGCCAGGCTCATCGATATGAAAAAAGCCCAGGACTTCGGTGCCGGCAATCCGGTCAAGGGCGGCACCATCTACCTCACCGCAGCGGACGAGAGCGGCATGATGGTCAGCTTCATCCAGAGCAACTACATGGGCTTCGGCTCGGGCTGCGTGGAGCCGGAGTTCGGCATCAGCCTGCAAAACCGCGGCCACGGCTTCAACCTGCAGGCCGGCAGCGCCAATTGCGTGGCACCCGGCAAACGACCTTTCCACACCATCATTCCGGCCTTTCTCACCCGTGACGGCCAGCCGGTCATGAGCTTCGGCGTCATGGGCGCCAACATGCAGCCGCAGGGCCACATGCAGACGCTGGTGCGCATGCTCGACTACGGTCAGAACCCGCAGGCCGCCTGCGACGCGCCACGCTGGCGCTACAACGCTGGCCTGGAGATCAACGTCGAGTCCGCCATGAACCCGGCCACCGTGCAGGCGCTGGCGCAGCGCGGCCACCGCATGGAAGTCATCGACGATCCCTACCAGGATTTCGGCGCAGGCCAGTTCATCTGGCGCGCCGGCGACCCTGCCGTGCAGGGCTACGTCGCCGCCAGCGATCCCCGCCGCGACGGGCTCGCTGCGGGCTACTGATGAAGTTGCGCACGGCCGGCGTGCTGCTGGCCCTGGTCGGCGCGCTGATCTACAGCGCCAAGGCGATCATCGTCAAACTGTCGTACCGCTACGGCGTGGACGCGGTCACCGTGATCATGCTGCGCATGCTGTTTGCGTTGCCGATCTGCGCGTTCATGGCGTGGTGGGCGGGCCGCGGCAAGGTGGCGCTAAGCGGGCGCGACTGGTTCAATGTGGTGTGGCTGGGCGCCCTCGGGTACTACCTCGGCAGCTTTCTGGACTTTCTCGGTCTGCAATACATCTCGGCGTCGCTGGAGCGCCTGATTCTCTACCTCACGCCCACCCTGGTGCTGCTCATGGGCTGGCTGATGTACCGGCGGCCGATCACCGCGATCCAGGTATATGGCACGGCCCTGAGTTACGTTGGCGTGTTCATGGTTTTCGGCTTCGAGGCCACACTGGACGGGCGGGCGGTTCTCCTTGGCGCATCCCTCGTGTTTGCCAGCGCCGTGGCCTATGCCGTGTACCTCGTCTACTGCGGCGAAATCGTGCAGCGGCTGGGCGCCATGCGCCTGGCCAGCCTGGCCACCTGCGTGGCCTGCGTATGTTGCATCGTGCAGTTCTTCGTGCTGCGCGACATTTCCGTGGCGCTCGCGGTGCCGGTGCCCGTGGTCTGGCTCTCCCTGCTCAACGCCACCGTGTGCACGGCCCTGCCAGTGGTGATGATCATGATGGCGGTCGAGAAAGTCGGCCCCGGCCTGACCTCGCAGATCGGCATGGTGGGGCCGCTGGCCACGGTGTTCATGGGTGTGCTGCTGCTGGACGAGCCGTTCACCGGCTGGCTGGTGGCCGGCACCGTGCTGGTCATGTTGGGGATTTACGTCGTGACCCGCACCCGGGCAGATTAGCCGACGCCACAATCCCGTTGCCGCAGCGACGTATCATTCCCCTTCATCTTGAACAGCAGGCGGAGACACTATGGACTTGGGATTGACGGGCAAATGGGCGCTGGTCTGTGGCGCCAGCAAGGGCTTGGGCTTCGGTTGCGCGCAGGCGCTGGTGCGTGAGGGCGCGAACGTGTTGATCGTGGCCCGCGGCGTCGAGGCCCTGAACGCCGCTGCGGCCAGGTTGCTTGCCGACAAGGCGCGCCCGGCGGCCACCGAAGTGGTTCACATTGCCGCCGACATCACCACTGTGCAGGGGCGCGCAGCGGTGTTCGCGCAGCGCCGCGACTTCGACATCCTTGTCACCAATGCGGGCGGCCCGCCTCCAGGCGACTTCCGCAACTGGGACCGCGACATCTGGATCAAGGCGCTGGACGCCAACATGCTCACGCCGATCGAGCTGATCAAGGCCACGGTCGACGGCATGGCTGCGCGCGGCTTCGGCCGCGTCGTCAACATCACCTCGAACTCCGTCAAGGCGCCGATCGACATCCTGGGCCTGAGCAACGGCGCGCGCACCGGTCTCACCGGCTTTGTCGCCGGGGTGGCGCGCAACCCGCGCCTGGCCGGCGCCGGTGTCACCATCAACAACCTGCTGCCTGGCTCCTTCGCCACCGACCGCCTGATGGCCACCATCCGCGCCACGGCCGAGGCCGGCGGCGTGACATTCGAGCAATCGAGCGGCACGCGCCTCAAGGGGATTCCCGCCGGCCGCTATGGCACACCGGAGGAATTCGGCGCCATCTGCGCCTTCCTGTGCAGCGTGCATGCCGCCTACATCAATGGCCAGAACCTGCTGGCCGACGGCGGCACCTACCCCGGAACGCTCTGAGTCTGCGCGGCGGGCCTCATGACTTCGCTCGCCTGCATCATTCCGGCCCACAATCCGGGCGCCTTGCTGCAGCGCTCGGCGGCCTCGGCGCTGGCGCAGGACTGCATCTCGCAGGTGGTGCTGGTTGACGACGCGTCCACCGACGGCAGCGTCCAGGCCTTTGTCGAGGGCCCTGGCGCCGCGGCGCAGCGGGCGGGCCGATTGATGCTGGTGCGCCTGGCAAGCAACCACGGCCCCGGTGCGGCGCGCAACATCGGCGTGGCGGCAACGCAGTCCGATACGCTGTGCTTTCTCGATCAGGACGACGAATGCCTGCCAGGCGCCCATGCGCTGTGTCTCGCCGTGCTGGAGGCCAACCCCTTGCTGGGCGCGGTGACAGGCGCTCTGGAACTGTGGCGCGACGGTGCGCCCGCCTTGGCGCCCGAGGACCCCCGCCTGAGCGCGATCCAGGCCTCCGTGCCTTGGAACCTCCTGATGCGCCGCACCACCTTCTGGGCCTGCGGCGGCTTTCCGGTGGGCGCCCAGTTCCGCACCGCCTATGCGGGAGAAGACATCGCCCTGCGCAACACCCTGAGCTATGCGTTTGCGCTGGCCCATGCCGAGGTGCCTCTGGTGCGCCACCATGTTTATGCGGGCTCGCACACCGACCGCTATCTGGCGCGGACCCGCCCGCACGGCGAGCGCATCGAATTCCCTCAAGGCCACCAGGCCGAACTCGAATCCGGCGTAGGCGCTGCAGTCCTGGCCCATGTGGCGCGGACGCGCGGACAGTTCGACGATCTGCGCTATCGCATCAACGCCTTGAAGGCACAATGAGGTCGTCGGCATTCGACATGCGGCGCGCTGCCAAGGCCGGCGCGCATGCGCCGCCGATTCGTGGCAGGATGCGTATCGTTGTCACAGCCACATTGCAGGAGAGTCCGACATGAGCACCCTTACCGGCCGAGCCGTATGCATTGAGCGCAACGGCGGGCCCGAAGAACTGAAAATTGTCACCGTCCCTGTGGGCGACCCGGGCCCCGGCGAAATCCGCATCCGTCACAAGGCCGTCGGCCTGAACTTCATCGACGTGTACCAGCGCAGCGGCCTGTACAAATTGCCCATGCCCCTGTTCCTGGGCATGGAAGGCGCGGGCGTCGTCGAGGCGGTCGGCCCCGGCGTGAACCACCTCAAGGTGGGCGACCGCGCCGTGTATGCCGGCCCCACCGGTGCCTACTGCGATGTGCGCGTCATGCCGGCGGCGCTGGTGTGCCGGCTGCCCGATGCCATCTCCTTCGAGACCGGCGCGGCCATGATGCTAAAGGGGTTGACCGCACAATACCTTCTGAAGAAAAACGTGCCGCCAGGTGGACTGCAGGCGGGCGACACCGTTCTGTTCCATGCGGCCGCGGGCGGCGTTGGCCTGATCGCCTGCCAGTGGGCCCGTGCGCTGGGGCTGCGGCTGATAGGCACGGCAGGCTCCGATGCCAAGTGCGCGCTGGCGCTCGAGCATGGCGCGACGCATGCCATCAACTACCGTACCGAGGATTTCGTCGCACGGGTCAAGGAGATCACGGCCGGCAAGGGCGTCAAGGTTGTCTACGACTCCATCGGCCGGGACACCTGGGACCGGTCTCTCGAATGCCTGGCGCCCATGGGCCTGATGTGCACCTTTGGCAACGCATCGGGGCCTGTGCCACCCTTCGCGCCAGCGATCCTCGCCCACAAGGGGCTGTACGTCACTCGCGGGACTTTGTTCGTCCACTTGACGGGCCGCGAGAGCGCGCAGGCCATGGCCGACGACCTCTTCGCCATGGTCGAATCGGGCAAGATCAAGATCCGCATCGACCAGCGGTATGCGCTGGCGGATGCGGCCGAGGCGCACCGAGCCCTCGAAGCCCGTACCACCACGGGCAGCAGCATTCTCATTCCGTGAGCGCGCAGGTCGAGGGGCCCGATCCGGCATGGCATGCGGCGCTGCGCGCCGAAGCCGATCAGGCACCCCGGCGGCCCCGCTGGCCCTTATGGGCGGGCGAAGCCCTCATCGGCTCGGTCGAGCCCGACTTCCTGGAGGCGGTCCAGGCCGATTGCCGGCTGGACGCACGGGCTGTGGTGCAGCGCACCCGGCGCGCCGATGCGCAGGGCTGGCAGGTGCTGGGCGAGCCCACGGCCGCGCTGGCACAACTGGCGCTGGCCTTGTGCGATGCAGGCCTGGCGCATGCCTGGCGCGACGAGCAACTGGCGGTGACCGACGCGCGGGGGCGGCGCATCGCCAGCATCGAGCGTGCGGTCGTGCGCCCGCTGGGCATACCGACGCGCGCCGTGCACCTCGTGGGCCACGACGCACAGCAGCGTGTCTGGGCCCAGCAGCGCGCCCTGAACAAGCCCAACGATCCGGGACTCTGGGACACCCTGATGGGCGGCATGATCGCCGCCGCCGACACGCTGGGGACGGCGCTCGCGCGCGAGACCTGGGAAGAAGCGGGCCTGCAGCTGGAGCGGCTGCGGCAGGTCGAGTATGGCGGCTGCGTGCGCATCCGCCGCCCCAGCGACGACGGCGGCGGCGCGGGCTATGTGGTCGAAGACATCGACTGGTACCGTTGCGTCGTGCCCGACGATCTGACGCCCGACAACCAGGATGGCGAAGTCGAATGCTTCCGCCTGATGGACCGCACTGAGCTGCTGGCTCTGCTGCACCGCGGCGCCTTCACTACCGAGGCGGCGCTGATCCTGTGCGAGGATCTTTTCGGTCGCTGAATGATTTTCCTGGCCGGGGCTCAGCTCAATCGTTCTCCGAGCCGGTCAGCGAAGGCTGGCGCAGACGGCTGGGCGCCAGCGCGCCAGCGGAGTCCAGGATCGGATAGGCGATCGAGCAGATGTGCGAATTGATGCGTTTGAGATCGCTGATCAGGTCGATGTGCAGCGAGCTCGTCTCTATGCTTTGCATGGTGTTGTCCGAGAGCCGCACGAGGTGCGTGCTGGCGTACTCGCGCTCCAGGTCGCGGAAACGGACTTTTTCCTCCAGCAGCTTTTGCGCGTCGCGCACATTGCCATTGAGGAAGACGCTCATGCCCAGGCGCAGATTGTCGATCAGGCGCGCATGCAGCTCGCAGATCTCGCCCATGCCCGCGTCGGAGAAGCTGCGGCCCTTGCGGATCAGCTTGTCCTCTATATCCATCAGCACCCGCTCGATGATGTCGCCGATCTGCTCCATATTGATCGTGAAGCTGATGATGTCCGTCCAGCGCCGGCTCTCAGCCTCACTGAGCGCCTCGCGTGAAATCTTCGTCAGGTAGTACTTGATCGCCGAGTACAGCTCGTCGACCGTGTCGTCCTTCTTGCGCAGCTCCTCGGACAGGCGCTGATCGCTGTCGCGGATCACCCTCAGCATGCCCAGCAGCATGGTCTCGACCACATCGGCCTGGTGCAATGCCTCCCGCGCGGCGCACGAGATCGCCAGCGAAGGCGTGGCCAGCGCGCTCGGGTCCAGGTGGTGCGGCCGGTCTGCCAGCGTCGCCTTGCCGGACTTGGGCAGCCAGCGCGTGACCCAGCCCGCCACCCATTGCGTGAGGCCGATGAACAGCAAGCCCACCAGCACATTGAAAGCCAGATGGAACAGCACCACCATGGTGGCCGTATCGGGCATCAGGGGGCGCACATGTGTGAGCCACAGCCCGCTGAAAGGCGCGACGATCAGCACCCCCAGCACCTTGAACACCAGATTGCCCAGCGGCACCTGCCGCACTTCGACCGCCGACTTGCCCGTGGTCAGCACCGCCAGCAGCCCGCTGCCCAGGTTGGCGCCCAGCACCAGGCCCAGCGCCACCTCGGGCGGGATCACGGCCGAGGCCGCCAGCGTCGCGGTCAGCAGAACGATGGCCAGACTCGAATACGACACCACGGCCAGCACCGCACCCACGGTGATCTCCAGCAACAGATCGCTGCTCAGCGTGGCCAGCAGGGCCTTGACGGCGGGCGCCTGCGTCAGCACCGTGGTCGACGCCGTGACCAGGCGCAGCGCCAGCAGCATCAACCCCAGGCCGATCAGCACACGGCCCAGGCGTCCCAGACTGGTGTCCTGGCGAGTGATGAACAGCACCACGCCGACCAGGATGAACAGCGGCGACAGCCAGGACAGGTCGAAGGAAAACACCACGGCCATCAGGCTGGTGCCCACATCGGCGCCCAGCATCACGGCCAATGCCAGGGGCAGTGTGACCAGGCCCTGGCCGACAAACGAAGAGACGATGAGCGCCGTGGCCGTGCTCGACTGCACCAGCGCCGTCACGCCGATGCCCGAGATGGCGGCCGTGTAGCGGTTGCTGATGCTGCGCGCCAGCACCTGGCGCAGACTGGCGCCGAACACCCGCAGGATGCCGGTGCGAACGAGATGGGTACCCCAGACCAGCAGCGCAATGGCGGCCAGCAGATTCAACAGGTGCTTCATGGATAAGAAATCCTACTATACGCCTGCGAAGCGGCCTTCGGCAGGGGGGCGGTTCGGGCCGTCGCGTAGCGGCTGGCTAGCGCCCCCTGCGCACACGCAGCAGTTCATCCAGAATCAGGCAGATCGCGCCCACCGTGATGGCGCTGTCGGCCACATTGAAGGCCGGGAAATGCCAGCCCGCATAGTGGAAGTCCAGGAAGTCCACCACATAGCCATGCAGCATGCGGTCGATCACATTGCCCAGCGCGCCACCCAGGATGCAGGCCAGGGCGAACGAGAATAGCCGCTGTCCGGAGTGCGAGCGCAGCAGCCAGACAATCAGGCCGGCGGCCGCCAGACCGATGCCTGTGAACAGCCAGCGCTGCCAGCCCGAGGCGCCCGCCAGAAAAGAAAACGCCGCCCCCGAGTTGTGTGCCCGCACGATATTGAAGAAGCTCAGCACCGGCGTGCTGTCGCCCAGCTGGTAGTAGCCCATGATCAGAATCTTGGTGAACTGGTCGGCGATCAGCAGGATCAGCGCCAGCCCGAGCCAGGGCATCAATCCGGTGGAAGAGGACTTGGCCATCACGCGAAGCGGCGGGACTCGCCGGCGCCGAACAGATTGCTGGTGCAGCGGCCGCACAGCGTGGGGTGGGCTGCGTCGTGGCCCACATCCTCGCGGTAATGCCAGCAGCGCTCGCACTTGGGTGCGGCCGAAGGCGCGCTCTGGATGTCCAGCGCCTCTCCCATCAGCAGATTCAGCGTCGAGGTGATGAAGACGAACTTCAGGTCCTCGCCCAGGGCCGACAGCAGCACATGGTCTTCGGACGGCACAGTCAGCGACACGGCCGCCTGCAGCGACGAGCCGACCAGGCCTTCGGCGCGCAGCGTCTCGATGTTCTTGTTGACGGCGTCGCGGATCTCGCGGATGCGTGTCCAGCGGGCCAGCAAGGCCTCGTCGGGAGCGCCGAGATCGCT
Organism: Burkholderiaceae bacterium; assembly: GCA_030653255.1. GTDB lineage: Bacteria > Pseudomonadota > Gammaproteobacteria > Burkholderiales > Burkholderiaceae_C > JAURZS01. Next base: position 8,999 of record JAURZS010000064.1, read on the forward strand.
GTAGGTTTCCAGGAAGATCGACTCCGATGTGCCGGCCAGACGCCAGGCCTCCTCGGCCGTGAAGCTCAGGAAGGGCGCCATCCAGCGCAGCATGGCCTGGGTGATGTGCCACAACGCAGTCTGGGCGCTGCGGCGCGCCAGCGAGTCTGCCTTCGTGGTGTAGAGCCGGTCCTTGAGGATGTCGAGATAGAAAGCGCCCAGGTCTTCGCTGCAATAGGTCTGCAGCTTGGCCACCACCGGGTGGAACTCATAAACCTCGTAATGGCGCAGGATGTCGGCCTGCAACTGCGCGGCGCGGCTGAGGGCGTAGCGGTCGATCTCCAGCATGCGCTCCAGGGGCACGGCGTCGCGCGCGGGGTCGAAGTCGCTGACATTGGCCAGCAGGAAGCGCAGCGTGTTGCGGATGCGGCGGTACGAGTCCACCACGCGCGCCAGGATCTTGTCGTCGCCGGCGATGTCGCCGGAGTAGTCGCTGGCGGCCACCCACAAACGGATGATCTCTGCGCCCAGCTTCTTGCTGGTCTCCTGGGGGTCCACGCCGTTGCCCAGGCTCTTGCTCATCTTGCGGCCCTGACTGTCGACGGTAAACCCGTGCGTCAGCAGCCCCTTGTAGGGGGCATGGCCGTACATCGCGCAGGCCGTGAGCAGCGAGCTGTGAAACCAGCCGCGATGCTGGTCATGGCCTTCGAGGTACAGGTCGGCCGGCCAGGTCGATTGCTCCGCATGGCTGCGCTTGAGGACCGTGTAATGCGTGGTGCCCGAGTCGAACCACACATCCAGGATGTCGTTGCTCTTGATGTAGTCGGCCGCGTCCGCGCCGATCAGCGACTCGGCCGAGGCCTTGCTCCAGGCCTCGATGCCGCCGGCCTGCACCATGTCGGCGGCGCGGTCGATCAGCGCCATGGTGTCGGGGTGCAGCTCGCCCGTCTCCTTGTGGATGAAAAAGGGCAAGGGCACGCCCCAGCTGCGCTGGCGCGAGATGCACCAGTCGGGCCGCCCGGCGATCATGTCGCGCAGACGCAGTTTGCCGTTTTCGGGGTAAAAGCGCGTTTCTTCGATCGCGGCCAGCGCCATCTGGCGCAGCGTCTGCGGCGCCTTGTCCTTGGTGAACACGCCTTCTCCCTCGTCCATGCGCACAAACCATTGCGCGGCGGCGCGGTAGATCACCGGCGTCTTGTGGCGCCAGCAATGCGGGTAGCTGTGCGTGATCTCTGAAGTGGCGAACAGCCGGCCTGCGGTGTTGAGCGTGGCGATGACCTCGGGCACGGCCTTCCAGATATTCAGGCCGCCGAACAAGGCCAGATCGTCGGCATAGCGGCCGTGCGCCCCCACCGGGTTCAGGATGTCGTCGTAGTCCATGCCGTTGGACACGCAGCTGTTGAAGTCATCCACGCCATAGGCGGGCGCCGAGTGGACGATGCCGGTGCCGTCCTCGGCGGTGGCGTAGTCGGCCAGGTACACCGGGCTATGGCGGCGGTAGCCTGCGTCCACGTCATACAGCGGATGCCTGAACTCGATGCGATCCAGATGGCGTCCGGCCGTGGTCGCAACAACATGGCCCTCCAGTCCGTAGCGCGTCAGGCAGGCTTCGACCAGGGATTCGGCCAGCAGCAGCAGCCCGCGCGGCGTGTCCACCAGCGCGTAATCGAGCTCCGGGTTCAGGTTGAGCGCCTGATTGGCCGGCAGCGTCCAGGCGGTGGTGGTCCAGATCACGGCGAAGGCGGGCTTGTCCAGCGAAGGCAGGCCAAAGGCCGCCGCCAGCCGGTCGGGCTGGGCGCATTCAAAGCCCACATCCAGCGTCTGGGACTTCTTGTCCGCATACTCGATTTCGAACTCTGCCAGCGAGCTGCCGCAATCGAAACACCAGTAGACAGGCTTCAGGCCGCGGTAGACAAAGCCGCGCTCGATGATGCGCTTGAGCGCGCGGATCTCGTCGGCCTCATTGGCAAAATCCATCGTGCGGTACGGGTTGTCCCATTCGCCGAGCACGCCCAGGCGCTTGAAGTCGACCATCTGCTGTGCGATCTGCTCGGTGGCGTAGACGCGGCTTTTGGCCTGCACGTCGTCGCGGCTGAGCTTGCGGCCGAAGGTCTTCTCGATCTGGTTTTCGATCGGCAGGCCGTGGCAATCCCAGCCGGGCACATAGATGGCGTCCATGCCCTTGAGCTGGCGCGCCTTGACGATCATGTCCTTGAGGATCTTGTTGATGGCGTGGCCCATGTGCAACTGGCCATTGGCATAGGGCGGGCCGTCGTGCAGAACAAAGCGCGGGGCGCCGCAACGCGCGGCGCGCAATTTCTTGTAGATGCCCTGGTCTTCCCACTCCTTGACCCACTGCGGCTCGCGCCGGGGCAGGTCGCCGCGCATGGGGAACGGAGTGTCCGGCAGGTTCAGCGTGCTTCGGTAATCGGTGGGGGTGTCAGACATGGCGGCAATTCAAGAAGGCTTCGACAAACTCAGCCCGGTGGCAGGTGCGGCGGGCAGGCGGGGGGAGAAGAAGCCGGCGCCCTGAGCTTGTCGTAGGGGCGGCGACCGTGCGACGGATCGTCTAAATTCGGTCGCGCGTGGTCTGGCGATGGGTCTCTGCGTGCAGCGAGGCGAAATACGCGCGCGCCTCGTCGCAGTCCCGCAGAATGCCCTGGGTCAGGGCATCCAGGCTGTCGTACCTCAGCTCGTCGTGTAGTTTGTGCAGCAGTTCCACGCGCACGATTTTACCGTATGCCCCTTCAGCCCCCAGGGCGGCGGGCCAATCAAGGCAGTGCGTCTCCAACAGCACCCGCCCGCCGTTGACATCGTCGGGGTCCAGCGAGGGGCGCACCCCCAGGTTGGCTACGCCGGCCAGCGGCGCGCCGGCCAGTCCGTGCACCCACACCGCAAAGATGCCGCTGGCGGCCGGCTTCCAGTGGGCAAAGCGCAGGTTCAGCGTGCGAAACCCCAACTCCCGGCCCAGTTTGCGCCCATGCGCCACATGGCCGCTGATGCAATAGGGCCGGCCCAGCAGGCGCGCGACCTCGTCCATCCGGCCCGCGCCCAGGGCGGCGCGCACGGCCGAGCTCGACACGCGCAGGCCGTGCACCTCGTAGCTGTTCATGCGGGCCACATCGAAGCCCTGGCGCGAGCCAGCGGCGTCGAGCAGGGCATAGTCCCCCGCACGCCGGGCGCCGAAGCGGAAATCGTCCCCCACCTGCACGTAGCGCACGCCCAGGCCACGCACCAGCACCTCGTCGATGAAGGCTTGCGGAGACAGCGCGGCAACGCGCGCGCCAAACGGCAGCACCACGCATTGCGCCACCCCGCAACGCGCCAGCTCGGTCAGCTTGTCGCGCACCGTGGCCACGCGGGCTGGCGCGAGTTCGGGCTTGTTGGCCAGGGCGGCGAAATAGTCGCGCGGGTGCGGCTCGAAGGTCATGGCGCAACTCGGCACGCCGCGGTGCCGCGCTTCGCTGTTGAGCAGCGCCAGCATGGCCTGGTGGCCGCGATGCACGCCGTCGAAGTTGCCTATGGTCAGTGCGCAGGCTGGCGCCACGCCTGGGTGATTGAAGCCTCTGAAAATTTGCATGAGGTATATTGTGATGCGTTGCTGTTGTTGTCGTTCAGAGCTTTGCGTTCCGGGTCCCTGGTGTCTTGCACCGTTCATGGAGGCGTATTTTGAAGGTTTTGAAGTTGTCGGCCCAAGGACTGCCCCAGTCCTGGATTTCACTGGAGCAGGCGGTTATCCACTACGCCGCCCGCGAGGTGCGCTGGGAGACTGGCGCCGAAGTCGCGGTGTTTCGCGGCGGGCACAACGCCCTGACGGGAGAGCAATCCGTCATCACCGTCAACAGCATCATCGGCACGCGCGGCGTGCCCAACATCAACCCCTTTGACCTGCGGCCCGGGCTCACCAACAGCAAGCTGTTCGCGCGCGATCGCAATGTCTGCGCCTACTGCGGCGGCCACTTCCATGAAGAAGAGCTCACGCGCGAGCACATCATTCCCTTTGCGCAGAATGGCCGCGATCACTGGATGAATGTGGTCACCGCCTGCCGTGCCTGCAACCACCGCAAGAGCAACCGCACACCCGAGCAGGCGCGCATGCCCCTGCTCTACACGCCCTACGTGCCCAGCCTGTGGGAAGACTTCATCCTGCGCAACCGGCGCATCCTGGCCGATCAGATGGAATTCCTGGTGGCGCATTTGCCGCGGAACTCGCGGCTGCACCAGTAAGCCCTGCGCAGTAAGCCTTGCGGGGCAGGGCGCTAGAAGCCGGTGGCTGTCACCGTACAAGTCAGCACAAAGGTCACTGTCGACCCCGATGGGAACGCTCCCAATGTGACCCCTGTCCCCGACTGCAGCGCGCCGGGGTCTCCCAGCTGGGTGGGCTGCGGACACTCTGCCAGCGGCGAACTCGATGCACTGCAAACCACGTTTGTGCAACTCAAGCCCGTCGCCGCCGGGTCTTTCACAACCGCATTGGTCGCGTCAGAGGGCCCCAGATTCGTGACAGTGATGGTGTAAGACGTGGTTGAGCCCGCGATCAGCGTAGTCGTGCCGTCGGTCTTGGTGATCTGCAGATTGGCTGATGGCTTGATGTTGAATGGCACCGATGCCGTGTTGTCCGTCAGGTCTGATTCCGCGACCCCGGCGGGCACCCCCAGCGTGACTGAATTCGTCCCCGCCTGCACCGAGGACGTGACGCTGCCCTTGGCCACAATGGTGTAGTCGCACCCCCCTCCCACAGGGGCTGCGAGCACTGTTCCGGTAATCCGTAGCTGGTTGCCCACAGTCGCTGTGACGAAGCGACAGGTGGTCGCAAGATAGGTCGCTGTCGCGATCGATATGGTGGGCGTGATCAGCGCCGGCAAGGTATCCGTGAAGGTGCGGGTGCCCGCCACCCCCGCATCGTTGCGGATCTGCAGGATGAACGACATGGTGTTGCCCGAGGGAATGTCCAACACCGTGGTCTGCGTGGCGCCCGTGGTTCCCAGGCGCTGGGATTTCACCACCGAGAAATCACTGGCGCTGCGGTAGAAAGTCGCTGTGGCGGCAGTGGCGTTGGCCCCCGACACCATGGTCAGGCTGCCCGCCGGTATGGTGTTGAGGTTGTAGGAGGCAACTGTGGTCGACGCCCTGACACTGAAGCTGCAACTCCCTCCCGCCCCGGCCCCCCCCGGTATGGGCACGCCGCTCGGTATGGTGAGCGCGGTGCTGCTGGTGGTCGCCGTGGTTGCCGACACGCGCGTCGTCGCCACGCCGTTGGAGAAGCACGAAATCGAAAGCAGCGAAGGCGTGGTGATCCGCAGGTTGGCCCCCAGGTCGTCAATCAGTGCTGCAGTGGTCGTGTTGGTCGAGGTGTTGGGGTTGGTGATGATGATGGTGAAAGAGGTCGTTGCCGGACTGGTGGTGCGGGTGGTCGGGGTGAAGCTCTTCGCGATCGTCGGTGCATTGGGCAGCGAGGGCGACTGAATCTGGAAGGTCGCGGTGGTGCCCACTGTATTCGTGCCCACCGTGGTCGAAACGGCGCCGGCAGGGATGTCGTTGTTGTAGAAAGCCGCCGTTGTGGCTGAAACGACCACGCTGAAGGAACAACTCCCCCCGTTGGTTCCACCCGGGATCATCGATCCGGATGACACCGTGGCCACCGTCTGTCCCGCCGTGGCGACCAGTGTCGTCGAGGTGGGCCGTGTCGACAACGCCGTGCCGTTCGAGAAGCAGGTGACCTGCACTGCGGGCGTGGTGTGGACCGACATGCCCGCAGGAAAGGTGTCGCCAAGGGCCGCCGTCGTCCAGATCGGCACCTTGTTCGGGTTGGTGATGGTGATCGTGAGCGAACTGGTGCCGGGCGTGGTCGCGGTCGTTGGGCTGAAGGACTTCGAGACCGTGGGCCTGTCCGGCGGCGCCACGCAATTGCCCGCGTCAGAGACGCCCGAGCCCGAGGTGACAAGGGTTGCGACGGCAGGGCTGGTCGTGTGATCGGTCAGTGCCCAGGTCGAGTTTGCACCCTTGCTCGAGACATAGACGACACCGGTGCGCGGGTCCACCGCGACGGCGCCGAGCGCCGCATTCAGACCCACGCCGCCGACCTCGATCGTGGCGGTGCTCAGCACCGAGGCGCTGCGCATGACATTGCCCACGCTGTCATAGTCCAGGTTCAGGCGCAGGATGCGGTTGGGGTTGGAGTTGGTGACGATCCAGATGTAACCGTTTTGCTGGTCGGCATAGATGTCGCCACTGCTGCCCAGCAGCGGGTAGGTCACCGTGCCGGTGCCGGTCGTCTGGTAAAGCGTGGTCCAGGATACGGCCCCCGGCGACTCGGGGTTCAGCAGGCCGATCATTGCGGCGTAGCTGACCGCATTGGTGCCGTTGACCGGCATGCTGGCCGCGGAACTCAGGCTGGTGGCATACAAGAACATGCGCGGACTGGTCGTACTGCGGTCCAGTGTTGCGCCCACCAGGCCCGGGCTGGTGGCCGTGGCCAGCGCGCCGGCCGAGGTGGTGTAGGTGATGGCCGGCGTAACCGATATCGCGCCGTTGTTGGTGAACGTGATGGTGCCGGTGGCGTTGGAGAACACCGCCTTGTACATGTTCGACGGCACGTCCACGTTGTCTACAAAGTACAGCGTGCCGTCGTTCTCGTAGCCAGACAAGGCGTTGATCGACAGCGAGGCGGGGGTGGTCGTGACCGTCAGCCACGAGTTGGTGCTGGAATTGAAATACAGCAACTGCGTGTTGGCGGTTCCCCAGAGCGCGCCGCACGCCGATGGTGCGGCCTGCACCCCACCCGCACCAAGCAAGGCCAGCAAAGCCAGGAGCGTGGCGACAAGAAAACGGAGCAGACGGGCCGGGTGCGGCATGAATACATTTCCCAAGACCCGGTTATTTCAGATGTCTTTAAGGCCGGGCTTTCCTGTGCGGATTATGTATCTAAACGTTGCAATGTAATGAAATATGTCTTTCTTTTACGACGCTAATGTGTGTCAAATTTCACGCAGGCCACAGGGCCGGGCCACGCCTCCAGGGATGAAGCGGGGATGGAGGGGGAGGGGGAGGGGGGGGGAGGGGGGGCGTCGTGGTCCGGCTCAGGGCAGGCCGGTTGCCGTCACTGCGCAGGTAAGGACAAAACTCACGGAGCTGTTGGACGGCAGGACCGGTATCGACAGCCCCGTTCCCGATTGCAGGGAGCTTACGAACAACTGCGTGGGTAGCGGACATGCGGCGCCGCCTGTTTCGCTGCAGCTGATGCTGGTGCAGTTCAGGCCGCTGGCTTGCGGGTCTCTGAGCACCGCGCCATCGGCGGCGGAAGGCCCGCCATTGGCGACCGTGATGATGTAGCTGTTGGTGCCACCAGCGGTCACTGTGGTCTTGCCATCGGTCTTGGTGACAGTCAGGTTGACCGAGGGCTTGATGTTCAGGGTGACGCTGGAGGTGTTGTTCGCAAGACTGGAGTCGACCGCGCCGGTCACGGTGTAGATGCCCACCGAGTTGATGACGCTCACGATGGATGAGGTCGCGCTGGCCCGGGCGACCACGGTGATGTCGCAGCCACCGCCGGTTGGCGCCGCGCTCACGGTGCCGCTGACGACGGTCGCGCCCGAGACGGTCGCGGTGACGGCCCTGCATCCCGAGGATAGAAACGTTGTGGTTGCAAGCGACAGCGTGGGGGTGATCAGCAGGGGCAGGGAGTCGGAGAACGTTCGCGTGCCGGCGATGCCGCCGCCGTTGCGGATCTGGATGACGTAAGAGAGGGTGTTGCCCGAGGGCACATCAAGCACGCCGGTGGTGGTGGCGCCGTTTGCACCCACCCGCTGGCTTTTGACGACCGAAAAGTCGCTCACACCCAGGTAGAAGCCAGCCGTGGCCGCGTGCAGATTGGAGCCCGACACTGTGTCCAGGCCTCCGGCGGCAATGGTGTTGAGGTTGAAGGACGCCGTGGTGGCTGTGAGCCGCAGGCTGAAGCTGCAGCTGCCCCCCGTGCTGGCGCCGCCCGGTATGGGTGCGCCGCCCGGGATCGTGATGGCGTTGCTGGTGGTGGTGGCGGTCGTCGCGGAAACGCGGGTCGTCGCCACACCGTTGCTGAAACACGTGACCGTGAGCAGCGAAGGCGTGCTGATGCGCAGATTGGCACCCAGCGCATCGATCAGCGAGGCGGTGAGCGTGTTGGTCGAGGTGTTGGGGTTGTTGATGACGATGGTCAATGTGGTCGTGCCGACAGCCCCTGTGGCGGTGGTCGGGTTGAAGCTCTTGGCGATGGTCGGCGCATTCGGAAGCGCGCTGCTCTGCAGGCGGAAGGTGGCCGTGCTGTCGGCGGCGTTGCTGCCCACGGTGGTCTGCAGGCTGCCGGCCGCAAGGGTGTTGGCGTAGAACGTGGCCACGGTGGCCGACACCTGAACGCTGAACGAGCAACTGCCGCCGCTGGTGCTGCCACCGGGAATCATCGCGCCCACCGGCACAGTCAGGCTGCCGGCGCCCGCCGCTGCGGTGAGGGTGGTCGACGCGGGGCGTGTGGCCGCCGCACCATTGCTGAAGCAGTTGGCCGCGATGCCGGGTGCGTTTGCTATCAGCATGCCCGAAGGCAAGGTGTCCTGCAGGGCCACTGTGGTCCAGATCGGCGCCTTGTTGGGGTTGCCCAGGACGAGCGTCAGGGTTGTCAGTCCCGGAGCGGTCGCCGTCACGGGGTTGAAGGATTTGAGAAGCGCCGGCGGGTCGGGCGGAGCCACGCAATTGCCGGCATCCGATGCGCCGCTGCTGTTGGTCACGAGCGTGGCGGAGGGGGATGACGTGGTGTGGTCTGCCAGAGCCCAGGTGCTGTTCAACCCCGACGATGACATGTAGACCGCGCCGTTGTAAGGGCTGATGGCCACCGCGCCGACGCTGGCGCTCAGGGGTGTGCCACCGAGCTGGATGGTGGCGGTGCCTGTGACCTGCGCGCTGTGCAGCGCATAGCCGCTGTAGTTCAGGCCGATCCGCAGGATGCGGGCCGGGGTGGAGTTGGTGACCACCCAGACCGCACCGGATTGCTGGTCGGCAAAGATGTCGCCGCTGGAGCCGAGCAGCGGATAGGTGATGGTGCCGGTGGCGCTGGTCTGGTACAGCACCGACCAGGACACGGCGCCTGGCGCCTCGGGGTCAAGCAGGCCGATCATCGCGATCACGTTGCCGGTATTGGTGCCGTTGACCGGCAGGCTGACGGTTGGCTCACCCGAGGTGGCGTAGAGGAACATGCGGCGGTGGGTGATGTCGCGGTCCATCGATGCACCCACCAGCCCGGGCAGGCCGACCGTGCGCTGCTGCCCGGTGTTGTCTGTGTAGGTCATGGCGGCGGGGACCGAAATCTGGGCGGCGCTTACCTGGGCCACCGTGACAGTTCCCTGCACGTTGTCGAAGCTGGCGCGGTACATGGTCGCTGGCGGATCGACGGCGCTCACATAGTAGAGCGCGCCATCCTGCTCCGAGCCTGCCAAGGCGTTGCCGCTGACACCCAGCGAGACGGTGTTCACCCACTGGCTGCTGGCCGTGTTGTAGTAGCGCAGCGTCGTGCCCGAGGTGCCCCAGGTCGCCGTGCAGGCCGAGGGCAGCGCCCAGGCGCCGGCCGAAAGGCAGGCCAGCAGCAGCGGCAGTGCCGCATTGCCAATCCATCGGAGCGAGAGTGAAAAACTACAGGAAAAAAACATACGGACCGCTGAAACTGCGATCGGTATTCTGTTTTTGTTCCCCTCTGAAAATTCCGACTCAAGGGCCGGCGCGGCCTACCGCAGACATGCAAGCTAATTGCAAGTCTGCGGCGTGCAAGAACTATGCAAAAACGCCCGCGCTGTCCTGCATTCGCGCCGAGACTTCGCCCAGGTGATGGGCGGTATCGCCGAAGCTCAGCTCAAGTTGCGTGAGCTTCTTGAAGTAGTGGCTCACGATGTATTCATCGGTCACGCCAATGCCGCCATGCAACTGGATCGCCTGCTGTCCGACGAAGCGCATCGAGCATCCAAGCTGGTATTTGGCGCGGGCCAGCGCGCGCCGACGCTCTGCCGGCTCGGCCGTGAGCTTGAGCGAGGCGTAATAACTCATGGAACGCGCCAGCTCCAGCTGCATCTTCATGTCGGCCACGCGGTGGCGCAGCGCCTGGAAGCTCGCTATTGCTACGCCGAACTGCTTGCGGGTGTTCAGGTATTCCGCTGTGACGGCCAGGGTCTTGTCCATCACGCCCACGGCCTCGGCGCATACCGCCGCGATGCCGATGTCCACGGCATGCTCCAGCGCCGCGAGCCCGTCGGTCGTGATCAGCTCGGCGGGGGCCTGCGTCAGGCTCAGTTCGGCGGCGCGGCCGCCTTCCTGGGTGCCATAGCCGCGCGTCTTCACGCCGCTTTGCCCGGCCGAGACCAGAAACAGCGCGATGCGGCCATCGATGGCGGCGGGCACGATGAAGGCGTCGGCCAGATCGCCCACCGGCACCACGCCTTTGGCCCCACTCAGTGTCCAGCCCTGTCCGGCGCGTGCGGCCACCGTGTCGCAGCGGTCCAGGCGGTAGCGCGCCGCGCGTTCCACATGGGCCAACACAACCAGCTTGCTGCCGTCGGCGACGCCGCCCAGCCACGCTGATTGCAGCGCGGCAGGAGCATGCGTCGAAAGCACGGCCCCGGCGATCAGCGCCTGGCCAAGCGGCTCGATCACAAGGCCGCGGCCGAGCTCTTCCATCGCGATCATGCCCTCGACCGGGCCCATGCCCATGCCGCCATGCGCGTCGCCGATGTACAGGCCGCTGAGGCCCAGCCCGGCAAGTTCTGCATAGGCCTCGCGCGAGAAGCCTCCTGCCTTGGCAATGCCGCGGCGGCGCTCGAAGCTGTAGCCCTTGTCCACCCATTTGCGCACCGCATCGCGCAGCTGGTCTTGTTCGTCCGAGAAATTGAAGTCCATGTTCTTGTCCTTTGATCAGCCCAGCACGACCTGCGCGACGATGTTGCGCTGAACCTCGTTGCTGCCGCCGTAGATGCTGGTCTTGCGCATATTGAAATAGGCGCCTGCCAGCGGCGCCAGATGGGCCGCGCCGACGTAGTCGCCCTGCCAGCCGGCGTCAATGGCCTCTTGTACCAGCGGCAGCGCGTAGGTGCCGCCGGCCAGCATCATCAGCTCGACATAGCGCTGCTGAATCTCGCTGCCGCGAATCTTCAGCAGGCCCGCGATGTCCAGCGACTGCTTGCCCGACTTCTCGGCCGACAGCACGCGCAGCACCAGCATCTCCAGCGCCACGATGTCCACCTCCAGCTTGGCGATCTCGTCGCGAAAGCGCGTGTCCTCATAAACGCCCTCGGCCTTGGCAATGCGCTTGACGCGTGCCAGCTCGCGCTTGGCGCGGTTGACGTCGGCGATATTGGTGCGCTCGTGGCTCAGCAGGTGCTTGGCATAAGTCCAGCCCTTGTTTTCCTCGCCGATCAAGTTCTCGGCGGGCACCTCGACGTTGTCGAACCAGACCTCGTTGACCTCGGACTCGCCATCCAGCAGCACGATGGGGCGCACCGTCACGCCCGGTGATTTCATGTCGATCAGCAGAAAGCTGATGCCGGTCTGCGGCTTGCCTTCATTGCTGGTGCGCACCAGGCAGAAGATCCATTCGCCATACTGGCCCAGCGTGGTCCAGGTCTTCTGGCCGTTGACGATGTATTTGTCGCCCTGACGCTCGGCGCGCGTCTTGACCGAGGCCAGGTCGGAGCCGGCTCCCGGTTCGCTGTAGCCCTGGCTCCACCAGACATCGCCGCTGGCGATGCCGGGCAGGAAACGCTGCTGCTGCTCGGGGGTGCCGAAAGCCATGATCACCGAGGCGACCATCACCGGGCCGAATGGCACGACGCGCGGGGCGCCAGCCAATGCGCACTCTTCCTCGAACAAATGCTTTTGCACGGCAGTCCAGCCCGGGCCGCCGAACTGCTTGGGCCAGCCGTGGCCCAGCCAGCCTTTCTTGCCAAGAATCCGGTGCCAGCGCTGCATGTCGTCGCGCGACAGGCGCAGGGCGTTGTGAACCTTGTGGGAAATATCGGCGGGCAGGTTGGCCCGCACCCAGGCGCGAATCTCTTCGCGAAACTTCTGCTCTTCAGGCGTGAATGCCAGGTCCATGAGTCGTCTCCAGTCAATCTACGTTTTTAGCATGACTTCGGTCCGGCGTGCTTTCGGGTCTTTGACACGGCGCCGCCGGGGCGATAATTCCGGGCCATATGAAGAACATCGTGATCCTGATCTCCGGCGGCGGCTCCAACATGGGTGCCATCGTCCGCGCGGCGCAAAGGCAGGACTGGGCCGGCCGGCTTGGCGCCCGCGTCGGCTGCGTGATCAGCAACAAGTCTGCGGCAGGCGGCCTGGCGCTGGCCCGGGAACAAGGCATTGCCACCGCCGTGATCGACCACAAGGCCTACGCCACGCGCGAGGCCTTCGATGCGGCCCTGGCCGAAGAGATCGACCGCCACCAGCCCGTGCTGGTCGTGCTGGCCGGCTTCATGCGCATCCTCACGCCCGGCTTTGTTGGCCGCTACGCGGGGCGTCTGCTCAACATCCATCCCTCGCTGTTGCCGGCCTTCCCCGGCCTGCACACCCACCAGCGCGCCATCGACGCCGGCTGCAAGGTGGCAGGCGTCACCGTCCATCAGGTCACCCCGGAGCTTGACCACGGGCCCATCCTGGCGCAGGCCGCCGTGCCCGTGCTGCCGCACGACACCGCCGATGCGCTGGCCGCAAGGGTGCTGGCCCAGGAGCACGTCATCTATCCGCGCGCCATCGCCCGGTGGCTGTGCGACGAGGCGAATGGCCGTGACGGGTCCAGGCCTTCCCTGCCTGCTGCGGGAGCAATGGGACAATAGAAGGCTATGCACCCCAAAGCCCTGCTCGACGCCTGCGCGGAACTCGTCCGTCTCACCCTTCGCTTCGAGCATCCTGCCGACGCCGTGGTTTCCCGCTTCTTCCGCGACAACAAGTCGCTGGGGCCGCGCGAGCGCGCCACCCTGGCCGAGACCGTCTACACCGTTCTGCGCAAGAAACTGCTGTTCGATCACCTGGCGCCCTCGGGCAGCGGCCCCAAGGAGCGGCGGCTGGCCATTCTCGGCTTTCACGGGCCGCGCGATTTCCTCAAGAGCGCCCTGAGCGACCAGGAAAAGAACTGGCTGGACCAGTGCGACCAGGTCCGGCCCGAAGACCTGCTGGAGCGCCACCGCCACAATCTGCCCGAGTGGCTGGTGCAGCCGCTGCGCGCGCAGCTCGCAGGCGAGTTCTGGCTCCTGGCCGAAAGCCTGTCTCAACCCGCGCCGCTGGACCTGCGCGTGAATGCGCTGAGCGACAAGCGCGCCGACGTGCAAAAAGAACTGAAGATTGCCGGCATTCCGGCAAAAGCCACGCCTTATTCACCCTGGGGCCTGCGGCTGGACAGCAAGCCGGCGCTGACCCGGCTCGATGCCTTCGCCCGCGGCGCCATCGAAGTGCAGGACGAGGGCTCGCAGCTGCTGGCCCTGCTGCTCGACGCCCACCGGGGCGAGATGGTGGTCGATTTCTGCGCCGGCGCAGGTGGCAAGACCCTGGCCATCGGGGCTTGCATGCGCAACACCGGCCGGCTCTACGCTTTCGATACCGCAGCCCACCGGCTCGATGCCCTCAAGCCGAGGCTGGCGCGCAGCGGCCTGTCCAATGTCCACCCAGCGGCCATTGCGCACGAGCGCGACGACCGGGTCAAGCGCCTGGCCGGCAAGATCGACCGGGTGCTGGTCGATGCGCCGTGCTCGGGGTTGGGTACCCTGCGCCGCAACCCGGACCTCAAATGGCGGCAGTCGCCCGAGTCGGTCCAGGAAATGTCCGTCAAGCAGTTGGCCATCCTGCAAGGCGCCTCGCGCCTGCTCAAATCGGGCGGTCGGCTGGTCTATGCCACCTGCAGTTTGTTGCCGCAGGAGAACGAAGCCGTTGCCAAGGCTTTCGGCGAAGCGAACCCTGACTTCACACCGATGGATGCAGCCGAAATCCTCACCGGTCTCAAGATCGAGCAGGCGGCCAGCCTGTGCAGCGGCCCCGAACGCGGCACCGAATACCTGCGGCTGTGGCCCCACAAGCACGGCACAGATGGCTTTTTTGCTGCGATCTGGGTCCGTAAGTAGTTGGTTTATACCGATATCGACATCAAAGTTGACCCCAATCAACTGAATTTCCCCTATTTGACCCTCCGGGCCTTAAAATGCCTGCAAATATCTAAAACAGCCCCATCTATACCTGAGTCCTATTTCTAAGGTTTGACAATGCTTCTACCCGACTGGGCCGTTCTGAATGCGGCAATCGACTGGCTCGCGAACGGTCTCTGGCACCTGTCCTGGTGGCAGATCGTTCTGTACACGCTGCTCACCACGCACATCACCATCTGCAGCGTCACCATTTATCTGCACCGCCATCAGGCCCACCGGGCCATGGATCTGCACGCCATTCCCTCTCATTTCTTCCGTTTCTGGCTGTGGCTGGGCACCGGCCAGGTCACGCGCGAATGGGTGTCCATCCACCGCAAGCACCACGCCAAGTGCGAAACCGCTGACGACCCCCACAGCCCTGTGGCCCACGGCATCAAGACCGTGTTCTGGAAAGGCGCGGAGCTCTATCGCGCCGAATCCAAGAACCAGGAAACCCTGACCAAATACAGCCATGGCTGCCCGGACGACTGGCTCGAGCGCAACCTGTATTCGCGCTACAGCTGGCAAGGCGTGGGCCTGATGATGATCATCGATCTGGCGCTCTTCGGCGTGGCCGGCCTCGCGGTCTGGGCCGTGCAGATGGCCTGGATCCCCGTGACGGCGGCCGGCGTGATCAACGGCATCGGCCACTTCTGGGGTTACCGTAATTTCGAGGCGCCCGACGCCAGCACCAACGTGTTCCCCTGGGGCATCGTCATCGGCGGCGAAGAGTTGCACAACAACCACCACACCTATCCGACCTCGGCCAAGTTCTCGGTCAAGCCCTACGAGTTCGACATCGGCTGGGTCTACATCCGTGGCCTGGAAATGCTGGGCCTGGCCCGCGTCAAGAAAACCCCACCCGTCATGCAGATGGGTGCGATCAAGCCCGTGGCTGACGAGAAAACCCTTGAAGCCCTGATCGCCCACCGCTACGAAGTCATGGCCGGCTACGCCAGCGAACTGCGCCGCGTCTGCGCGGCCGAAATTGCTGCCGTCAAGGCCCGCAATGCCGACGCCACGGTGCTGCGCATGGCCCGGCGCTGGCTGCACCGCGATGCCGACCGCGTGCCGGCCGCCGCGCAGCCTCAGCTTCAACAGGCCCGTGCGGCCTATCCGGTGCTGGACAAGATGGTCACCATGCGCGAAGATCTGCGCCAGCTCTGGCTCAATACCACTGCATCGCGCGAGCAGCTCGCGGCCGACCTGCAGGCCTG
>JAURZS010000066.1 GCA_030653255.1 Burkholderiaceae bacterium
CACTGCTGCCGCGTGTGGACCACATGCGCTTCATCCACGACCCGGTCAATCACGCCTATGTGCACGGTGTCGAGCCGCAATGGGCGGAAGACCCGCTGGTCGAGCTCGAGACCCGCATCCTGCCGCTGCACGACCCCAGCAACGTGGCGGCCATCATCGTCGAGCCGGTGGCTGGCAGCGCGGGCTGGTATGTGCCACCCAAGGGTTACCTCAAGCGCCTGCGCGAAATCTGCGACAAGCACGGCATTCTGTTGATCTTTGACGAGGTGATCACCGGCTTCGGGCGCCTGGGCGTGAACTTCGGCGCCGACTTCTACGGCGTCGTGCCCGACATGCTGAACTTTGCCAAATGCGTGACCAACGGCGTGATTCCGCTGGGCGGCGTGATCTGCCGCGACCATCTGTACGAGGCCATGATGAACGGGCCCGAGCACACCATCGAGTTCTTCCACGGCTACACCTACTCCGGCCATCCTGTGGCCTGCGCCGCCGCGCTCGCCACGCTGGACCTGTTCCAGCAGGAGAACCTGTTCGCGCGCGCCGGCGAGATGGGCAAAGTGCTGGGCGACGCCATGCACGCCGGGCTCAAGGGCCTGCCCAATGTGATTGGCATCCGCAGCCTCGGCCTGGCCGGCGCCGTCGAGCTCAGCAGCATCGCGGCCACGCCGGGCAAGCGCGCCTACGACATCTTTCTCGACTGCTTCCACAAAGGCGTTCTGGTGCGGCCCGCCGCCGAGAACCTGGTGCTGGCGCCGCCCTACATCGTGGACCGGGCGCAGATCGAGCAGATGGTGGGCACGCTGGCGGATTCGATCAAGCGTCACGCATGAGCCGACGGCCTGCGCTGCGCAGTGGCTTGCGCGGCGTCCGTGCGCCGTGCCGGTTGTTGGCCGGGTGGCGTCATCAGGGCCGTGGCCGCAGTTCGGCGCAGTAGTCCCTGGCCGGCAGCGCCGGGGTGGTCCAAACGGCGTCGAAGTCTGTGGTCCCGCCCGCTGCCGGCCCCGCGCTGAGCCGCACCGCGCGCACGCGCAGGCCTGGTGCGAGGTAGCGCGGCACGCCCAGTGTCTTGTCCACGTGGCCGGCCCCCGCCAGCAGGACTGCGGTCTTGCCTGGGGCCAGGGCGGCCGTCACCACCTCGGCCATGGACTGGTCGCGCGCGATCTGGATGCGCGTCATGGGGCGAATCTGCGACTCGGGCAGCAGCCCGCAGTGGCCCAGGCGCATGGCTTGCTGTTGCGCCTTCAGCACCGGGCCGGGCAGAGCGGCGTCCAGATGCGCATCGGCCATGGCCTGGCGCATGTGCTCGCGCGGCAGGTTGGCGCCCAGGGCCGGCACGCCGGCGCGCACAGCGGCCATCACGGCTGGCGCGTACGCCGCCCAGGCCCAGGCCTGTTCGTTCCAGGCCAGGGCCGAGCGCACGCTGGCTTCGTCGGCGTGGCGCGCCAGACCGGCGGTGGAGCGGCCGCGCGGGGCCATCTCCAGCGCCAGCGCCGCGAGCTCGCCGCGTGCGGCCAGGGTGCGGACCACTTGGGCGTGGATGCGCTGGTGTTCGACGGCATCGTGCTGTTCGCCCAGCAGCACTACATCGGCGGGCAGCAGCGCGTCCAGTTCGGGCGCGGGCGCGCTGGCACAGCCGGCGATCAGCAAAGTCAGCGCCAGGGACAGGCGCAACGCGAGGGGTCCGCTTTCGGTGGCGCGTCGGTTCATGCGGCGATACTACGCTTCAGTCATCCGATTTGTCCCGATGCGTTCCAAAGTCCTGCACAGTTTTCCCGTGAGAGCGTCGGCCACACTGCTGCTGTCCGTTGTGGCGGCCTGGGCGTTTGACTTGCTGCGGCTGCCCTTGCCGTGGATCCTGGGCCCGCTGGTGGCCGTGGGCGGGGCGTCGATGATGGGCGCACCCACTGCGAGCTGGACGCCGCTGCGCAACGCCGGACAGCTGACCATCGGCGCGGCGCTGGGCCTGTACTTCACTCCGGCCGTCGCTGCCGTGGTGGCCAGCCTGTGGTGGATCGTGGGGCTGTCTATCCTGTGGGCTTTTGCGCTGGGCATGGTCTTCGGCTACTGGCTGTACCGGGTCAACAAGGACCGCATGCCCGGCCTCACCCGGGCCAGTGCCTTTTATGCCGGCGCCATCGGCGGCGCCTCCGAGATGACACTGCTGGCCGAGCGCTCGCATGCGAACGCCCGCACCGACCTGGTGGCCGCAGCGCACAGCCTGCGCATGGTGATGGTTGCGGTGCTGGTGCCCTTTGCCTTCACCTTCAGCGGCCTGCATGGCGTGGACCTGACGCCCGCGGGTCCGCGCATCACCCATCTGTCCGGCCTGGCGCTGCTGTTGGGGCTGGGGGTGGGCTGCGCCTGGCTTTTGGGCTGGATGGGGCGCAGCAATCCCTGGTTCATGGGTTCGCTGCTGGTGGCCACCGGCCTGACGCTGGCCGAGATCCACCTGTCGGCGATCCCGACCTGGTTGTCCAATGCGGCCCAGCTCACCATGGGGGCCAGCATGGGCGTGCGCTTCACGGCAGGTTTTGTGCATACCGCCCCGCGCTGGCTGGGTACGGTCATGGTGGGCACCCTGGCGATGATCGTGCTGTGCGCGGCTTTTGGCTGGGCCCTGGCCTGGGCCAGCGGGCTGCCTGCGGCGACGATGATTCTCGCCACTGCGCCGGGCGGCATTGCGGAGATGGCCATCACGGCCAAGGTGCTGCAACTGGGCGCGGCGGTCGTCACCACCTGCCATGTGTGCCGTCTGGTGGCCGTGCTGACGCTGATCGGGCCCTTGTTCCGCAAACTCGGGATTGCCTGAACGCCGTCTGCTTCAGTGGACCACCATCGGGTTCTGGGCCAGGCCGGCATAGCTGTCGAGCGTGGCTTCGACTTCTTCCTGGGTGGGGGTGCTCAATTTCCAGGCGTCGAGGTGCTGCTGGAACAGCTCGGCCCAGGAACCGTCGAGATAGACCTCCTTGCCTGAGCGCTTGTCGACGATTTCGAATCCGTCGCGGGCAAGCTTCGGCGCGGCGGGCTGGGCGCCGCCATCGTCGTCGGCATTGGCCTGGACATGGACAAGCACAAAGGATTCCGAGTCGTAGAGCATATTCATTGGGTGTACCTCACTCTGTCAACATAGCAACGTTCGTGCCGGTTTCAAGGCCGACGTGTTTCACCCAATCTTTACATTGCGCTCAAGGCGCCGAGTCGCCGGCGTAGCCCAGGTCGCGGGACAGCCGCGCCGCGGCCTGCCTCAAGGGCTGTTCCACTGCGCCACCCCAGGCGGCATCGAAACTGGCGGCGGACCCCAGCGCAACCATGCCCAAAGCCAGATGGCCGTCGGCGTCGAACACCGGCGCGCAAAAGCCGGCCACTCCGGGCAGCAGGCTGTCCACGGCCCGGGCCATGCCCCTGCGGCGCACTTCCTGGAGCAGGCGTTCGACCTCGCTCATGCGTGTCGGGGTATCGGCCCGCCGGGCCCTGCGCGCCAGGCGCAGCTCGCGTTCGAGCAGCGGCGCGATGGCCTCGCGCGAGGTGTAGGCGGCAAAGCAGCGCCCGGTCGCCGAACTCAGCAAGGGCATGACGTCGCCCAGACGCAGACTGACGGCGACCGACTGGGCCGATTCCTCCCAGTGGACCATGGTGGGACCATGGTTGCCCCAGACCGCCAGCGCCACGGTGTGGCCGATCTGGGCCGTCAGCAGCGCCGCGCGCTGGCGGCCCAGTTTTACGGCGTCGATCCGGGACAGCGAAGCCAGCCCCAGCTTCAGTGCCGCGGGCCCCAGGTCGTAGCGGGTGCTGGCCGCGTCCTGCACCACCAGTTCGAGCCGCTGAAAGCTCACCAGGTAGCGGTGCGCCTTGGCCGCGTTCATGTCGGCGGCGGCGGCCAGGTCGCGCAGCATCAGGGGGCCGCCCGCACGTGCCAGCACATCGAGCAGGGCAAAGCCCACCTCGACCGACTGGATGCCTGCGCGCGCCTTCTCCATTTTCTGGACTAGAATTCCCGGGCCGATTTCGATTAGTTAAACTAATTTCATAATGCGTAATTGTGCCGCATCAAGGCCCGATGCGCCGGACCCTTCTCCCGACCCACTGCACAGGAAATCCCCCAGCCCATGAAGCTCGCAAGCTACAAAGACGGATCGCGCGACGGCCAGCTCGTCGTGGTCTCGCGCGACCTGAGCACCGCCCATTACGCAACCGGCATCGCCGAGCGCATGCAGCAGGTGCTCGACGACTGGAGCTTCCTCAGCCCCCAGCTGCAGGACCTGTACGACGCGCTCAACCAGGGCCATGGCAGGGCCCGCAATGCCTTTGCCTTCGACCCGGCCCGATGCATGGCGCCACTGCCGCGCGCCTACCAGTGGGCCGACGGCTCTGCCTACCTCAACCATGTGGAGCTCGTGCGCGCCGCGCGCAACAGCGCGGTGCCCGAGAGTTTTTACACCGATCCGCTGATGTACCAGGGCGTGAGCGACGACATGCTCGGCCCCTGCGACGACGTGGTCGTGGCCAGCGAGGCTTTCGGCATCGACTTCGAGGCCGAGGTGGTGGTCATCACCGGCGATGTGCCGCTGGGCAGCACGCCCGATCAGGCCCTTGAAGGCATCCGCCTGGTCATGCTGGCCAACGATGTGAGCCTGCGCAACCTGATTCCCGACGAACTCGCCAAAGGCTTTGGCTTCGTGCAGAGCAAGCCCGCCACGGCCTTCAGCCCCGTGGCTGTGACGCTCGATGAGTTCGGCGACGCCTGGGACAAGGGCCGGCTGAGCCTCACCTTGCTCAGCACCTGGAACGGACGGCGTGTGGGCATGTGCGATGCCGGCGCGGAGATGAGCTTTCACTTCGGCCAGCTCATCGCCCACCTGTGCAAGACGCGCAATGTGCGCGCCGGCAGCATCGTGGGCGCCGGCACGGTCAGCAACAAGGGCGTGACCGGCCCGGACGGCCGCACCGAGTGGCCCAAAGGCTACAGCTGCATCGCCGAGAAGCGCGCCATCGAGATGATCCAGGACGGTTCGGCCAGCACCGAATTCATGAAATTCGGCGACACCATCCGCATCGAGATGAAGGGCAGCGACGGGCGCAGCGTCTTCGGTGCGATCGACCAGAAGATCGTCAAGTCGCGCTGAGCTGCCCGGCAAAGGCCTTGATGCCGCGCAGCAGCATCTCCACCGAGATCGCCACCAGGATCAGTCCCATCAGCCGCTCGAAGGCCATCACCACCCGGTCGCCCAGCGCGCGCTGAATGCGCTCTGCGAGCACCAGCACCACGGCGCACACCGCCATGGTCACGCACAGCGCGGCCACCCATTCCATGCGGCGCTCGGGGGCCTGCGACACCAGCAGCATCACCGTGGCCAGCGCTGAAGGGCCGGCCAGTGCGGGGATGGCCAACGGTACGATCAGCGGCTCCGTGACCAGTGGCGGCGTGTCGCGCGCCTCGGGTGGAAAAATCATGCGCAGCGCGATCAGGAACAGCACCACGGCGCCCGCGATCTGCAGCGACAGATCGCTGAGGTTCATCACGCGCAGGAAGCGGTCACCGACGAACATGAAAGTCAGCAGCAGCCCAAAGGCGATCAGCACCTCGCGCAGAATCACGCGGGCGCGGCGCTCGGGTGCGACCCCGCGCAGTGCGTTGGCGAAGATCGGTATGTTGCCCAGCGGATCGGTGATCAGCAGCAGCAAGATGGTCGCGGAGACAAAGGTGTAGCCCATGGCCGGATTATCCGCAGCCGTGATTGCGGGCCTCGTGGAATAATCCTGGGGATGCAAACCCTGCGCCGCGCCCGCGTTCTCTCCCGCCTCGTGCTGGTGTGGTTCGTGCTGGCCGTGGGAGCGGCAGTGGCTTCGCCAATGGTCAAGCCGCGCGCCATGGAACTGGTCTGCACCAGCTCCGGCGCCATGAAACTGGTGCTCAAGGCAGACCCCGGCAGTGCCGAGGCCCCGGCCACGATGGCCGACTGTTCCGTGTGTCTCATCTCTGGCGCGCCGCCGCCCGCCGTTGCGGACCTGGTCACGCTCGCACTGGAGGCAGCACGCAGCCCCCTGGGCCCGAACGCTGCGCCCCGTGGCATCCTTTCGGCCGCGCCGCCGCCAGGGCGCGGGCCTCCCCTGATTTCCTGAATCTTCGCATCTGCGGCGCCGTCCGGCGCTGCGTCCGGTGGGCGCAGCGCCACGGCCTTCGATTCAATTTCAGGAAATGTTCCATGAAGTCTCTGTCTTCCATGTGCGCCTTGCGCGCGCCCCTTGCTGCCGGCGTCCAGACGCTGGCCCTGGGTCTCTTTCTTTGCTCTCTTGCATCCGCCCATGTGGTGCTCGATGAGCCTGCTGCCCTGGCCGGCCAGGGCTACAAGGCCGCGCTTCGCATCGGTCATGGCTGCGAGGGCTCGCCCACCACGGCTGTCAAAGTGATGTTGCCCGCCGGCTTTGCCGGCGCCAAGCCCCAGCCCAAGCCGGGGTGGACGGTGGCCATTCGCGTGGAAAAACTGGCCCGGCCTTATGAGAGCCACGGCCGGCGCATCACCGAGGATGTGACCGAATTGAGCTGGACCGCCGCCGCGCGCGAACATTGGCTTCCCGATAGCCACTTCGACGAATTCGTGCTGCGTGGAACGCTTCCCGCACGCGACGGTCCGCTGTGGTTCAAAGTGCTGCAGGTGTGCGAGAAAGGCAGCATCGACTGGAACGAAATCCCCGCTTCACCGGCCGCCGTACATGGCCTGAAGCGGCCGGCCGCGCTGCTGGAAGTACTGCCCGCCGGGCGGACCGGCCACGCGCATTGACGCGCCCTGCGCATCCACCGCATCCAACAGGAGAAAACATGCCGAAACTCTCATCATTCAAGGCCCTGGTGGCCACCGTCACGCTGCTGCTGGGCGGCCCTTTTTGCGGGCTGGTTCACGCCCAGGCCCAGGCGGTCGAGGTCAAGGACGCCTGGGTCCGCACCTCGGTCCAGGGCCAACGCGCCACAGGCGCCTTCATGAAAATCACCGCCCGCGAGGACATGCGCCTGGTCGGCGTGGCCACGCCTGTGGCCGGTGTGGCTGAAATCCACGAAATGAAAATGGAAGGCGACGTCATGAAAATGCGCGCCGTGCCCGCGCTGGACCTGCCCGCAGGCAAGACCGTGGAGCTGCGGTCCGGCGGCTATCACCTGATGCTGCAGGAACTGCGCACCGCCTTGCCCCGGGGCAGCACGGTGCCCGTCACGCTGGTGTTCAGGAACGCCCGCGGCGTGGAAAGCCGCATGGCCTTGCAGTTGCCGGTGAGCACCACGGCGCCGGGTGGTGGCACGGTCACCCACGGGCATTAGGAAAAAAGCGCGGGCGCTTGCGGTAAGCTGTGGTCTTCCATCAGGAGCCACCATGAGCGATGCAAAGAACCCGGGTTTCGGCCAATTCGTTCCAGGCTTCGACTTCCTGCAGAACCTGACCAAAGGCGCTGCCGCCCAGGACGCGATGAAGCTGCCCCAACTGTCCCAATGGATGGCGCCCACGTTCAGCGTCGAAGACCTGGACAAACGCATCGAGGAACTGAAAGCCGTGCAGTTCTGGCTCGACCAGAATGCGGCGGCGCTCAAGGCCACGATCCAGGCGCTCGAAGTCCAGAAGATGACGCTGGCGACCTTGAAGGGCATGAACTTCGACATGGGCGACATGGCCCGGGCCTTCATGCCCAAGGGGAATGCCGCGGACAAGGCGGATGCCGGTGCTCAGGCCACGGGTGCAGGTGCAGGTGTAGGTGCGGCCACCGGCGCAGTCGATCCCATGCAGTGGTGGGGCGCATTGACCCAGCAGTTCCAGCAGATCGCCAGCAGCGCGATGCAGCAGGCCGCTGCCCGCACCGCACCGGGCGCGGCCGGGACTGACCCGTCAGGCGCGGGGGCGGCTTCAGCGGCTACCCGTGGCACGAGCCGCAAGGCCGCACCACGCAAGCCGGCCCCGCGCAAGGCGGGTGGCCTATGAAGCTCTTTCCCTACGGCCACGCCACCCACCCCCAGTGGCGGATGGCGGCTGCGCTGGTGCTGGCCCAGTTGCGCGCCCAGATGGCCTTGTCCACCTATGCAGCCACGCCCAGCCTGGGCCTGCTGTACATCACCGATCATTACGCCGCATCTGCGCAGGACATTCTCGACCACCTGGGCGCCGAGCTGTCCGAGGTGACCGACTGGTCCGGCACCGTGGGCGTGGGCATCGCATCCAACAACGTTGAATATTTCGACGAGCCGGCCATGGTCGTCATGTTGTGCGACCTGCCCGCCGATCAATACCGCGTGTTCTCCGGCGTGGCGCCGCTGGGCATCGGCTTCGAGGCCCATACCGCGCTGGTGCATGCGGACTCCGGCACCCCCGAGGTCGCCGAACTCATCGCCGAAATGGCGGCGCGTACCGACACCGGCTACCTGTTCGGCGGCCTGGCCTCCAGCCGTTCGACGGCCGTGCAGTTCGCGGTGGGCGGCAACGGCAACATCCGTGGTCATGGCGCGGCCCGCGGCGTGTTCAGCGGCGGCCTGAGCGGCGTGGCCTTCGGCGAAGGCGTCAGTCTGGTGTCGCGTGTGACGCAGGGCTGCCTGCCGGTCGGGCGCGTGCACGATGTCACTGCCGCCGAGGGCAACGTCCTGACCCGGCTCGACGATGAGGCGGCGCTGGGCGTGCTGATGCGCGACCTCAACGTCTCTCTGGACGAGCCACGCGGCGCGCTGGCGCAAGTGCGCGAGACCCTGGTGGGACTGCTGCGGCCCGCCGATGGCGCAGCCGGCGAGGCCATCCGGCGCACCGGCAACTTCGGCAACGACGTTGTCGTGCGGCACATCATCGGCCTGGACCCCGGGCGCCAGGGCGTGGCGATTGCCGACGTGGTCGAGCCCGGCATGCGGCTGGCCTTCTGCCAGCGCAATGTCGCGGCGGCGCGGGCCGATCTGGTGCGCATCTGCGCGGAAATCCGCGAAGAACTCGAACCCGAGGAAATGCCGCTGCCCCTCGCTGCCGCGCTGGCTTCGACCGAGGCCGAGGCCGCCCCCCATCCGGCCCGGCGCATGGCGGGCGCCGTCTATGTGAGCTGCGCCGGCCGCGGCGGGCCGCACTTCGGCGGGCCGAGCGCGGAGATGCAGATCGTGCGCCGCGCACTGGGCGATGTGCCCCTGGTGGGATTCTTTGCCGGCGGCGAGATCGCGCGGCATCATCTGTACGGCTACACCGGTGTGCTGACCGTGTTCACGACGCCCTGACCACGCTCCTGCGACGCCCCATGGCACCGCGCAGGACCTGCGCCGTCAGACGCCGCGCGCGCGGTCCGCGTGGAACTGCGCTGTCCAGGCCGCAAAGCGGCCCTGCTCCAGCGCTTCGCGAATCTCGCGCATCAGGTTCAGGTAATAGTGCAGGTTGTGGATGCTCGCGAGCATGGGCGCGAGCATTTCGCCGCAGCGCTCCAGATGGTGCAGATAGGCCCGCGAGAAGCCGCCGCTGGCCGGCGTGCCGCAGGCGCGGCAGGTGTAGCAGCCGCAGCTCTCGTCCACGGGGCGTTCGTCCGCCTTGTGGCGCGCATTGCGGATCTTCAGATCGCCAAAGCGCGTGAACAGATGACCGTTGCGCGCATTGCGCGTGGGCATCACGCAATCGAACATGTCGACCCCGGCGGCCACGCCGGCGACCAGGTCTTCCGGCGTGCCCACGCCCATCAGGTAGCGCGGCTTGTCCTGCGGCAACCGGTGGGGCGTGTGCGCCATGATGCGCAGCATCTCCTCCTTGGGTTCGCCCACGCTCACACCGCCCACGGCATAGCCGGGCAGATCCAGCTCCACCAGTGCGGCGAGCGACTCCTCGCGCAGATTCTCGAACATGCCGCCCTGCACGATGCCGAACAGGGCATTGGGGTTTTGCAGCCGGTCGAACTCTTCGACGCAGCGCCGCGCCCAGCGCAGGCTCAACTCCATCGAATGGCGCGCCTCGGGCTCGGTCGTGATGTGGCCCTGCGTGTCGTAAGGCGTGCACTCGTCGAACTGCATGACGATGTCCGAATTGAGAACCGTCTGGATCTGCATCGAAATCTCGGGCGTGAGAAAAAGCTTGTCGCCGTTGACTGGAGATGCAAAGCGCACGCCTTCCTCGCTGATCTTGCGCATCTCGCCCAGACTCCAGACCTGGAAGCCACCCGAGTCGGTGAGTATGGGCTTGTGCCAGCCCTCAAAGCGGTGCAGCCCGCCGAACTGCGCCATTACATCCAGCCCGGGGCGCATCCACAGGTGAAACGTGTTGCCCAGAATGATCTGCGCGTCCATGTCGTGCAGCGAGCGCGGCAGCACGCCCTTGACCGTGCCATAGGTGCCCACCGGCATGAAGATGGGGGTTTCCACGACGCCGTGGTTCAGTGTGAGGCGGCCGCGTCGGGCCTGGCCGTCGGTTTGGAGCACTTGAAACTGGAGCATGCGTCGGATTGTCGGGGATTCCGTGAATCCGCGCGGGCGGCCGCAGCCAGCCGCACCGCGCCCGTGCAAAGCCTGACCGTGCAGGCCGTGCTGCAACGCATCGGCGCCCTACCGGGGGTGTCGGAGCGGGTGGCGCTACGGGTCTGAGGGCGCGCTCGCGCCATCGGGCTGCCCTGCGCGTTGCAGCAGCATCGCATCCCCATAGCTGAAGAAGCGGTACCCCTGCGCGATGGCGTGCCGGTACATCGCCATCACATGCTCGTAGCCCGCAAACGCGCTCACCAGCATCATCAATGTCGAGCGCGGCAGGTGGAAGTTGGTGATCAGCAGGTCCACCCACTGGAACTCGAAACCCGGCGTGATGAAGATGCGGGTGTCGCCACTGGTCTGTCCGCTCTGCGCCCAGGACTCCAGCGTGCGCACGGTCGTCGTGCCCACGGCCACGATGCGCCCGCCGCGCGCGCGCGTCTGCGCCACGGCCTGCTGCGTCGACGCGGGCACCTCGTACCACTCGGCGTGCATGCGGTGCTCGGCCAGATTCTCGGTCTTGACCGGTGAAAAAGTGCCCGCGCCCACATGCAGCGTCACATGGGCGCGTTCCACGCCGCACGCCTGCAGCGCATCGAGCAGGGTCGCGTCGAAATGCAAGGCCGCCGTCGGTGCGGCAGCCGCGCCGGGCACGCGCGCGAACACGGTCTGGTAGCGGGCCTCGTCGGCCGCGGAATCCCCGTGCGCGATGTACGGCGGCAGAGGCACATGGCCGTGGCGCTCCATCAACGCCCAGGGGTCTTCGCTCAAGGCCAGCCGGAACAAGGCGCCTTGCGCATCGGGCCAGCGCCCGACCAGCCTGGCCGTGAAGCCGCCGTCCATGGACAGCACCGTGCCTGCGGGCGGCTTCTTGCCGGCCTTGAGATGCGCCACCACTTCGTGGGCGTGCTCGCCGGCCGGCAGCACCCGCTCCACCAGCAACTCGATCCTGCCGCCGGTC
This sequence comes from Burkholderiaceae bacterium, assembly GCA_030653255.1. Lineage (GTDB taxonomy): Bacteria > Pseudomonadota > Gammaproteobacteria > Burkholderiales > Burkholderiaceae_C > JAURZS01. The sequence goes on from JAURZS010000066.1 coordinate 11,409, forward strand.
GGCTTTACTCCGAAGAGCCGCGCCTTGACCACCTTGGTGTCGTTGAACACCAGCAGGTCGCCCGCACGCAGCAGCCCGGGCAGATCGCGGAAGATGCGGTCCACGGGCGCGCGTGCCCGCGCATCGAGCAGGCGCGAGGCGCTGCGTTCGGTGGCGGGGTGCTGGGCGATGAGGCCTTGCGGGAGCTCGAAGTCGAAATCGCTGAGGGTGAAGGCGCGCATGTGCGGCAGAATTCTCCCATGTCCGAAAAGCCCGTCCTGTCCGCGCCGCAAAAAGCCATGCGCCGGCTCGGTCTGCACCGCGACATCGACCTGGCGCTGCACCTGCCGCTGCGCTACGAGGACGAGACCCGCATCACCTCCTTGCGCGCAGCGCGCGATGGCGACACCGTGCAGATCGAGGCCGTCGTCATCGGCTGCGAAATCGTCCACCGTCCGCGCCGCCAGCTGCTGGTCACAGTGGACGATGGCTCGGACACCTGCGCCTTGCGCTTCTTCACCTTCTATCCCTCCTTGCAAAAGGCGCTGGCCGTGGGCTCGCGCATCCGCGCCCGGGGCGAGGTGCGCGGCGGCTTCATGGGGCGCACCATGATGCATCCGGTCATCAAGCCCGCCGGCGGCGAACTGCCCGATGCGCTGACGCCCGTCTATCCCACGGTCGCCGCCCTGCCACAGGCCTACCTGCGGCGCGCGGTGCAAGGCGGACTGGCGCGCGCCGACCTGTCCGACACCCTGGGCGCCGCCACCATCCCCGGACTGCCCGAGTCCCTGTGGAGCCTGCGCGAGGCGCTGACCTTTTTGCACCATCCGTCCCCCGAGGTCTCGCTGGCCCAGCTCGAAGACCGCAGCCATCCGGCCTGGCAGCGCCTGAAAGCCGAGGAACTGCTGGCCCAGCAGTTGTCGCAGCTCCAGTCCCGGCAAGAGCGCGCGGCTTTGCGCGCACCTGCACTGGCCCCGCTGCGCGACGGCCTGCACGACCGGCTGCTGCGCGCGCTGCCCTTTCAGCTCACGCGCGCACAGGCCCGCGTCGGCGAAGAAATCGCACGCGATCTGGCGCAACCCGTGCCCATGAACCGCCTTTTGCAAGGCGACGTCGGCTCCGGCAAGACCGTGGTCGCGGCGCTGGCCGCAGCGATCTGCATCGACGCCGGCTGGCAGTGCGCGCTGATGGCGCCCACCGAAATACTGGCCGAGCAGCACTTCCGCAAACTCATCGGCTGGCTCGAACCCCTGGGCCTGCGCGTGGCCTGGCTCACCGGCGGCCAGAAAAAGAAAGAGCGCCAGGCCATGCTCGCGCTGGTCGAAAGCGGCGAGGCCGGCCTTGTCGTCGGCACCCACGCCGTGATCCAGGACCAGGTGCGCTTCCACAACCTGGCCCTGGCCATCATCGACGAACAACACCGCTTCGGCGTCGAACAACGCCTGGCCCTGCGCAGCAAGATGGCAGGGGGCGGCGCGGCACACGAAGTGGCAAGCGTGGGGGCCGGATTCGCCGCCGGGCCGCCCCAAGGCGAATCGCCCCCCCTTGGGGGGCAGCGCAGCGACACGCAGTGCGCAAGCGTGGGGGCCACATTTCCAGAGCCACATCTTTTGATGATGAGCGCGACGCCCATCCCGCGCACTTTGGCCATGAGCTACTACGCCGACCTCGACGTCTCCACCCTCGACGAACTCCCGCCCGGGCGCACCCCCATCGTGACCAAGGTCATCTCCGACAGCCGCCGCGACGAAGTCATAGACCGCATCCGCGCCCAACTCGCGCAGGGCCGCCAGGTCTACTGGGTCTGTCCCCTGATCGAGGAGAGCGAGGCGCTGGACCTGCGCAATGCCACCGAAACCCACGAGGCCCTGAGCGCCGCGCTGCCGGGCACGCTGATCGGCCTGCTGCATTCGCGCATGCCCGCCGCCGAAAAAAAGGCCGTGATGTCTGCCTTCACTGCCGGCCAGATGGGCGTTCTGGTCAGCACCACCGTGATCGAGGTCGGTGTCGACGTGCCCAACGCCAGCCTGATGGTGATAGAGCATGCCGAACGCTTCGGCCTGTCGCAGCTGCACCAGCTGCGCGGCCGCGTCGGGCGCGGTGCGGCGGCCTCGGCCTGCGTGCTGCTGTACTCCACCGGCGATGCGCCGCGTCTGGGCGAGACCGCGCGCGCGCGGCTGCGGGCCATGGCCGAGACTGCCGATGGCTTCGAGATCGCCCGGCGCGACCTCGACATCCGCGGCCCCGGCGAATTCCTGGGCGCGCGACAGTCGGGCGCGCCCTTGCTGCGCTTCGCAGACATCAGTGTCGACGTCGAACTGCTGGAATGGGCGCGCCGCCAGGCGCCGCGCATGCTGGCGGAAATCCCCGAATCGGCCCACAAACACATCGAACGCTGGATGGGTGGAAAATCAGAGTTCCTGAAAGCCTGACCCCATGACACTCACCGAGCTCAAGTACATCGTCGCAGTCGCGCGCGAAAAGCACTTCGGCAAAGCCGCCGAAGCCTGCTACGTGTCGCAGCCGACGCTGAGCGTGGCGATCAAGAAGCTCGAAGATGAGCTCGAAGTCAAACTCTTCGAGCGCAGCGCCAACGAAGTCGCCGTCACGCCGCTGGGCGAAGAGATCGTGCGCCAGGCCCAGAGCGTGCTGGAGCAGGCCGCCAACATCAAGGAAATCGCCAAGCGCGGCAAAGACCCCCTGGCCGGCCCGCTGACGCTGGGCGTGATCTACACCATCGCGCCCTACCTGCTGCCCGACCTGGTGCGCCAGATGATTGCGCGCACGCCGCAGATGCCCCTCATGCTGCAGGAGAACTTCACCGTCAAGCTGCTCGAGCAGCTTCGCACCGGCGAGATCGACTGCGCCATCATGGCCGAGCCCTTTCCCGACACCGGCCTGGCCACCGCGCCGCTGTACGACGAGCCCTTTCTCGCGGCGGTGCCGGGCAACCACCCGCTGGCGCAGCGCAGCACCATCACCTCCGATCTGCTCAAGCACGAGACCATGCTGCTGCTGGGCACGGGCCACTGCTTTCGCGACCACGTGCTTGAAGTCTGCCCCGAGTTCGCGCGCTTTTCCAGCAACGCCGAAGGCATACGCAAAAGCTTCGAGGGCTCCTCGCTGGAGACCATCAAGCACATGGTCGCCGCCGGCATGGGTGTGACCCTGGTCCCGCGCCTGGGCGTGCCCCGCGAGGCCCTGGCGCCCAAGTCCCGGCGCCGCAATACCGAAGACAGCCACGTGAAATACCTCCCCTTCGACGGCGACCCGCCCACGCGCCGCGTGGTGCTGGCGTGGCGGCGCAGCTTCACCCGCTACGAAGCCATTGCGGCCTTGCGCAACGCCATCTACGCCTGCGAACTGCCCGGCGTCAAACGCCTGTCATGAACCACGCGCTTGATGCCAGGTCTTCCCAGACACATCCCTGAAACCCGTCCCGTACCCAGGAGTCCAACCATGGCCAAGTCCTCATCCAAATCCTCCAGGTCCGCCCCGGCAGCGTCCGGCGTGCGGGCCCCCGCGATCAACATCGGCATCAGCGAAAAAGACCGCGCCGCCATCGCCCGGGGCCTGAGCCGGCTGCTCGCCGACACCTACACCCTGTACCTGACCACGCACAACTTCCACTGGAATGTGACCGGTCCGATGTTCAATACCCTGCACACCATGTTCATGACCCAGTACACCGAGCTGTGGAACGCCGTCGACCCGGTGGCCGAACGCATCCGCTCGCTGGGGCACGCGGCGCCGGGCTCCTATGCCCAGTTCGGCAAGCTCGCCTCGGTGCCCGATGCGCCGCCCACACCCCCGAAGGCGCTCGAGATGGTTCGCATCCTGGTCCAGGGCCACGAGGCCGTGGCCCGCACCGCCCGCGAAATCTTCCCCCTGGCCGACAAGGCTGGCGACGAGCCGACGGCCGATCTGCTGACCCAGCGCCTGACCGTGCACGAGCAGACCGCCTGGATGCTGCGCTCGCTGCTTGAAGAATAAGCGGGCGACATCAAAGGCGGAGCGCGCCGACGTGCTGTCCAACTACCTTGACCTGATCCGCTGGAACCGCCCGGCCGGCTGGTTGCTGCTGCTGTGGCCGACCCTGAGCGCGCTGTGGGTGGCCGCTGGCGGCTTCCCCGGATGGCACCTGCTGACGGTCTTCACGCTCGGCACCTTCCTCATGCGCAGCGCCGGCTGCTGTATCAACGACGTGGCCGACCGCGACTTCGACCGCCACGTCAAGCGCACCGCCCAGCGACCCGTGACCCGCGGTGCGGTCACGGTGCGACAGGCGCTGGCCCTGGGCGCAGTGCTGGCGCTGCTGGCCTTCGCGCTGGTGCTCAGCACCAACGCCCTGACCATCGCGCTGTCCTTCGCGGCGCTGGCCGTTACCCTGGTCTATCCCTACGCCAAGCGATTCGTCTCCATGCCGCAGGCTGTGCTGGGCGTGGCCTTCAGCTTCGGCATCCCCATGGCCTTTGCGGCCGTGCAGTCACAAGTGCCGCTGCTGGCCTGGGTCCTGTTGCTGGGCAATCTGTTCTGGGTGCTGGCCTACGACACTGAATACGCCATGGTCGACCGCGACGACGACCTGCGCATCGGCATGAAGACCTCGGCCATCACGCTGGGCCGGCTCGATGTGCCGGTAGTGATGGCCTGCTACTTCGCTTACCTGCTGATCTGGGGACTGGCGCTGCTCGACCGTGTGCCCGGCCCGTGGTTCGCGCTCGGCCTGGGGCTGGCCGCCGCGCAGGCCCTGTGGCACGGCACCATGATCCGGGACCGCTCGCGTGAGGGCTGTTTCAGGGCCTTCCGCCTCAACCACTGGCTGGGCTTCACCGTCTTTGCCGGCATTGCGGCGAGCTGGCTCTAGCCCGCGAACTCGTCACCCAGTTCGCGCGCCCGGTGCCGCGCGGCATGCATGGCCCGCATGAAAGCCGTCTTCACGTTGTCCTGCTCCATCGACATGATGGCGGCGTAGGTGGTGCCGCCCTTGGACGT
>JAURZS010000073.1 GCA_030653255.1 Burkholderiaceae bacterium
GAGGACAGCCGCAATGTGGCCCACATGTCCAGTCTGCTGGCGGGCCTGCCGATTGACGTGCCCGGCGCGACCATCAACCGTCTGTGCGGCTCGGGCCTGGACGCCGTGGGCACGGCCGCACGCGCCATCAAGTCGGGCGAGGCTTTCCTGATGATCGCCGGCGGCGTCGAGAGCATGACCCGCGCGCCCTTCGTCATGCCCAAGGCTGAATCGGCCTTTGCGCGTGCTCCCACGATTTACGACTCGACCATCGGCTGGCGCTTCGTCAACCCGCTGATGAAGGCCATGTACGGCATAGACGCCATGCCCGAGACGGCCGAGAACGTGGCCGCCGAGCACGGTATCGACCGCGCATCGCAGGACCGCATGGCGCTGGCCTCGCAGCTCAAGGCCGTGGCCGCGCAGAAGGCCGGCTTCTTCGATGCCGAGATCACGCCCGTGACCATCGCGCAGAAAAAGGGTGACCCCATCGTCGTCAGCCGTGACGAGCATCCGCGCGACACCTCGCTGGAAGCCTTGGCCAAACTCAAGCCCATCGTCCGGCCCGACGGCACCGTGACCGCCGGCAACGCCAGCGGCGTGAATGACGGCGCCTGCGCGTTGCTGCTGTCCGACGAGGCCAGCGCTGCCAAGTACGGCCTGACGCCGCGCGCGCGCATCGTCGGCATGGCGGTGGCCGGCGTGGCGCCGCGCGTCATGGGCATCGGTCCGGTGCCCGCCACGCTGAAGGTGCTGGCGCTCACAGGCCTGAAGATCGAACAGATGGACGTGATCGAACTCAACGAAGCCTTTGCCGCGCAGGGGCTGGCCGTGATGCGCAAGCTCGGCCTGCGCGACGACGACCCGCGCGTCAATCCGAACGGCGGCGCGATTGCCCTGGGCCACCCCCTGGGTGCCAGCGGTGCGCGTCTGGCGACGACGGCCGTCAACCAGTTGCACCGCACCGGCGGCCGCTATGCGTTGTGCACCATGTGCATCGGCGTCGGGCAGGGCATCGCCGTGATCCTGGAGCGCGTCTGAGCGCTTTCGCGGGCAGAGTGAGCGTGTCGGCAACGAGGCTGCACGGGTGAGGCGGGCGGCCGGATGAGCCTGCCCGTCATCACCGATCCCTGGTTTTACGCCGTCGCCATCCCGTCGGTGCTGCTGATGTCGGTCAGCAAGAGCGGTTTCGGCGCGGGCTTTGGTTCGCTGGCCGTGCCCCTGATGGCCATGGTCACGACCGTGCCGCAGGCGGCTGCGGTGCTGATGCCCGTGCTGCTGTTGATGGACCTGATCGGCCTGGCGGCTTTTCGTAGCGAGGCCGATTGGAAGCTGCTGCGTTTTCTGCTGCCCTGGGCTCTGGTAGGCGTGCTGATCGGCACTTTGTCTTTTGGTTTGCTGGATGCCAAATTGATTTCCGGTCTGGTGGGTATCTTCACGCTGCTTTTTCTGCTGCAGCGTCAGCTGTTTCCGCCGAGCGCCAGCTCGCCGCCCTTTCCGCGATGGGTGGGGTCCATCATGGTGATGCTCTCGGGATTCACCAGCTTCGTGGCGCATGCCGGCGGCCCGGCGCTGGCGGCCTATGTGCTGCCCATGCGGTTGCGGCCCATGGCTTTCACGGGCACCCTGGCCATCTTTTTTCTGGTGGTCAACCAGGCCAAATGGATTCCCTATGCGTGGCTCGGTCTGCTGGACCTGCGCAACATGTTGACCTCCCTGCTGCTGCTGCCGATCGTGCCCGTGGGCATGTGGTTCGGAATTCGCATCGCCAGGCGCATCGATCCGGTGCTGTTCTATCGGCTGATCCAGGTGGGCATGCTGCTCACCGGCGTCAAGCTGGTATGGGACGGGTTCCGGTAGCGCCATGGCGAGCCGCTAACATAGAGGCTGTCGCGGGGGATGAAGAATCACAATTAACCGAAGGAGCGCGTCATGCCGATCGTGGTTGTAGCCAATCCCAAGGGCGGTGTCGGTAAATCCACACTTGCCACCAATATCGCAGGGTATTTCGCCAGCCAGGGTCATTCCGTGATGCTGGGAGACGCCGACCGCCAGCAGTCCTCGCGCCTTTGGCTCGGCCTGCGTCCGCCGGGCGCGCGGCCGATCGCCACCTGGGACATGACCGCCGACAAGATCGTCAAGCCACCCAAGGGCACCACCCATGTGGTGCTCGACACCCCCGGCGGCCTGCACGGCTGGCGCTTCAACGAACTCCTGAAAATGGCGGACAAGGTCATCGTGCCGCTGCAGCCCAGCGTGTTCGACATCTTCGCCACCCGGACCTTTCTCGACCAACTGGCCAAGCATGGCCGGGCCGGTCAGATGCAGGTGGGCATCGTGGGCATGCGCGTTGATTCGCGCACCCACGCAGCGGACAGGTTGCGCGCCTTCGTCGAAGGCCTGGGCCTGCCGGTGCTGGGCTATTTGCGCGATACGCAAAACTACATTCACCTGGCCGCACGCGGCCTTACGCTGTTCGACGTCGCGCCCAGCCGCGTCGAGCGCGATCGCGAGCAGTGGCAGGCCATCTGCCGCTGGCTGGACAAGTAAGCATACGGAGCACCATGAAAGTATTTCAGACCCTGGCCGAGTTCACACCCCTGGTCGGCCAGGAGGTCGCTGTCAGCGACTGGATCACCATCACGCAGGAGCAGGTCAACCAGTTTGCCGAGGCCACAGGCGACCATCAATGGATTCACGTCGACGTCGAGCGCGCCAAGGCCGGTCCGTACGGCGGCCCGATCGCCCATGGTTACCTCACGCTGTCGCTGCTGCCCAAGTTTTTCATGACGGCCATGCAGATCGTCGAGGCCCGCATGGGGGTGAACTACGGACTCAACAAAGTCCGCTTCATGGGCCCGGTGCCGGTGGGCAGCCGCGTGCGCGCCCGCATGACCTTGCTGGCCAATGAACCGATCGACAACGGCGGCTACCAGGTAACCTGGAAGGTCACCGTGGAGCGCGAGGGCAGCGACAAGCCGGTCTGCGTGGCCGAGTCGGTGGCGCGGCGCTACCCCTGAGCCTTTGCGCGTGCCGGGGGACGGCTCACAGGCTTCCCTCGAACCCGTTCTGCCGCCAGGCCTCGAACACGCAGACGGCCACGGCGTTCGACAGGTTAAGGCTGCGCTGAGACGGTCGCATCGGCAAACGCAGCTGTTGCTGCGCTGGAAACGACTCGCGCAGTTCCGGCGCCAGGCCCCGGCTCTCCGAACCGAACACAAACCAGTCGCCTGGCAGAAAGCTTGTGTCGTGCAGTGCACGCACGGCTCGGGTGGTCATGGCGAACATGCGCTGCGCATCGGGCTGCTCCGTGGCCAGGAAGCTGCTCCAGCTGGCGTGCCTGCGCAGTGGCGCGTACTCGTGGTAATCGAGCCCGGCGCGGCGCATGTGCCGGTCATCCAGCGAGAAACCCAGCGGCTCGATCAGGTGCAGCGTGCAGCCGGTGTTGGCCGTCAGGCGGATGACGTTGCCGGTATTGGGCGGGATTTCGGGTTCGACCAGGACGATGTGGAACATGGACGCTATTCTGAGTCCTCGGGCCATGCGTCCTCGCGCAGGTCTTCCGTGCGCGCCAGCACCAAGCCCGTGATGTGGCGGGCGCCAGCATCGCGCAGAACCTCTGCGGCCGCGTAGAGCGAGGCTCCGGTGGTCATGACATCGTCCACCAGCACCACGGATCGGCCTTGCAGATGCGAGCGCCGCGCCGTGGCGATGCCGAATGCGCCTTGCGCGCTGCGCAGCCGCTCGCTGCGCTCCAGGCCGCGTTGCGGCGGGCCGTGCCGCAGGCGCAGCAGCAGATCGTGCCGGGTCTTGGTCGGGGCGAGGTGGCGCGCCAGTTCCAGGGCCTGGTTGAAGCCGCGTTCGCGCAGGCGTTCGCGCGACAGGGGCATGGGCACAACCCAGTCCGCCTGCTCCAGCGCCGACTCGACCCAGGGCATGCTGCGCATCAGGCCGGCCAGCGTGCCGGCCCAGGCCGGGTGGGCCCGGTACTTGAAGCGCGACACGCAAGCCGACCACGGATAGGCATAGGACACGGCGGCCAGGCAAGCGTCCAGCGGGCCGGGCGAGGTGAGGCAGGCTCCGCAGCGCGGCAGGTCCTGCGGCAGGGCCAGCGCGCAGGTCTGGCAGCGCGGCACGGGCTGCGCGAACCGGGTGACGCAGGGCTCGCACAGCGGCTCGGACGGCCATCGGGCGCAGACCGCGCAGCGGCTGGGCAGTCGGGCACAAGCCCTTGCGATGAAGTGGCGCAGCATCGGCTCAATATACTGGGGCCCGTCCGCCGCCCTGCATGGTTGCGGAATTCCCCCATGTCCAACGAGCGCCCTCCTACCATCGACCCTGTTGCGACCGCGCGCTGGCAGCGCAGCGCGCCAACGCTGTCGCCCTGGCTGCATGAGGAGGTGGCTCGCCGAATGGAAGACCGGCTCCAGTGGATCAAGCTGCAGCCCGCCGCCTGGGCCCACTGGGAGCCCTTGCGCGGGGGGGTGCTGGCCCACGGCGCGTTGCGTCGCCGCTACCCGAAAGCCCAGACCTTCATCGTGGAGCCGCACACGCAGCGTGTAGTCCAGGCGCAGCGGGCGCTCACCCCGGCATGGTGGCAGCCGGCCCGCTGGCGTGGCGGCGCGACCCGCTTTGCGTCGCCGGCGGACGGCAGCGTCCAGATGCTGTGGGCCAATATGGCGCTGCACATGGCGGCCGACCCCCAGGCCTTGATCGCGCAATGGCACCGCGCGCTGGCCACGGACGGCTTCCTGATGTTTTCCTGTCTGGGCCCGGACACCCTGGGCGAACTTCGTGCCCTGTACCAGGCCGAGGGCTGGCCTGCGCCGGGCCATGAATTCACCGATATGCACGACTGGGGCGACATGCTGGTGGCCGCCGGATTCGCCGAACCGGTGATGGACATGGAGCGCATCGTGTTGACCTACGACAGCCCGGCCCGGCTGCTCGACGATCTGCGCGAACTCGGTCGCAACCTGCATCCAGGGCGTCATCCGTCCCTGCGCGGCAAGGGCTGGCGCGTCAGGCTCGAAGCTGCCTTGATGCGACATCTGGCCCGCCCTGCGGCCGGCGGCCGGCTGGCGCTGACGTTCGAGATCGTCTACGGGCACGCGCTCAAGGCTGCGCCGCGCATTCGCGTGGCCAGCGAAAGCGCAGTGCCGCTGCAAGACATGCGCGCCATGCTGCTGGGAAACCGCCCGTCAGGGGGGTAAACCCGCGCTACAATCCCAGGTTGATTCAATTCGGGAATCTTCCCACGCAGCGCGTCCCGCCAGATACCAGATCGATGTCGAATCCCGTCTTTCGTTTTGCCACAGTCTCGGGCCAGAACATCCACTGGTTCCTGCAACGCAATTGTTCGGTGACGCCAGCCCAGCTCGGGTGGCTGTATGCGTCGCTGTGTGTCGTGTCGGTCGGAACCGGGTCCTTTTTCTGGTTGCGCGGCGCCCCCCTGGTCATGCCCTTCGTCTGGGCTGAGCTGGCGGCGGTGGGGGCGGCATTTCTGCTGTACGCGCGCCATGCGTCCGACGGGGAGCGCATCTTCCTGCAAGGCGCGCGGCTGGTGGTGGAACTCGAGAACGCCGGGCGCCTGGAGCGCGCGGAATTCAATCGGGAGTGGGTGCGGGTCGAACCGCGCGCCGGCGACCGCTCGCTGATCGAGCTGTCCGGCCAGGGCCGCTCGGTGGAAGTGGGCCGCTTCGTGCGGCCGGAATTACGGCCGGCGCTCGCTCGCGAGATCCGGCTTGCCGTGCGCGGCGCATGAGGCGGGGTCGCTGGTGGGTCCGTGCGGCGTGAAAAGATTGGTTAATTCGAGGCAATGAAGAAGTGAACACGATGAAGCGCAATTACAAAAAGTTGGCCGGCTTTCTGCCAGGACTGGCCGTGCTGGCCGGTTCGTGGATCGCCACTGCGGCCCATGCGGTCAACGATCTGCCGGGCGGCCCTTCCGTGCGCCAGCTCAATCTGGGGCCCGGTGTCACGCGGATCGCACAAGAGCAGGCTTGGCTGCACTGGTTCATGCTGATCGTCTGCACGGTGATCTTTCTGGGCGTGTTCGGCGTCATGTTCTATTCGATCTGGAAGCACCGCAAGTCGGTCGGCCACAAGGCTGCCAATTTCCATGAATCGGTGACCGTCGAAGTCATCTGGACCATCGTTCCCTTCATCATCGTGATCCTGATGGCGTTGCCGGCCACCAAGGTGCTGGTGGCCTCCAAGGACACGACCAATGCCGATCTCACGATCAAGGCCACGGGCTACCAATGGAAGTGGGGTTACGACTACCTCACAGGCGAGGGCGAGGGCCTGGGTTTTCTGTCAACCCTGGACGCCACGCACCGCGAAATGTCCAACAGCGGCGCCAAGGGCGTGATGCCCGACAACTACCTGTTCAAGGTCGACAACCCGCTGGTGGTGCCGGTCAACAAGAAGATCCGCATCATCACCACGGCCAACGACGTGATTCATGCTTTCATGGTCCCGGCCTTCGGTATCAAGCAGGACGCCATTCCCGGCTTTGTGCGCGATACCTGGTTCCGCGCCGAAAAAACCGGCGATTTCTACGGCCAGTGTGCCGAACTCTGCGGCAAGGAACACGCCTACATGCCGATTCACGTCAAGGTGCTGTCGGCTGAGGATTACTCCAAGTGGGTCGACGGTCAGCGCAAGCTGGCTGCAGCCAAGCTCGACGATCCGGCCAAGGTCTGGACGCTGGACGAAATCGTCAAGCGCGGCGAAAAGGTCTACGCCGCCAACTGCGCAGCCTGCCACCAGGCCAACGGCAAGGGCGCCGGCCCGATCAAGGCGCTGGACGGCTCGGCCATCGTGCTGGACGCCGACAAGAACAAGCAAATCGCCATCCTGCTCAACGGCGCAAACAACAACACCATGCCGGCATGGAAGCAGCTGAGCGACACCGACATCGCGGCGGTGATCAGCTTCACCAAGAACAACTGGTCCAACAAGACCGGGCAACTGGTGCAACCGGCCGAC
>JAURZS010000057.1 GCA_030653255.1 Burkholderiaceae bacterium
GACATGCAGCGCCGTGCCCATGGCCGCCACCGCGCTGATCTTGCCGCCGACATTGCTCAGGGTGCCCGCGCCCGCATCGAGCACGACGTTCTGGCCCGAGACCTGTGCGCTGTCGGTGGTGATGCCCTGGCCTGTGGCCGAAACGTTGCCCCCAGCAAGCAGCCCGCCGCCTGCGACGTTGAGCGAGCCCTGGGTCGCCGCAGTGACATCGCCTTGCGCCTGCCAGAGGCCGCCGGCAATAGCGCTCGCAGTGACCTGGGTGTTGCCGTTGCTCTTGAACACCGCGCCTGAGGCCTGCACCGTGCCTGCGCTCAGTGTCAGGTGACCGCCGGCATTGGCCGCCGCAGTGCTCAGGCTTGCCTCGTCGCTCACGCTCAGGTTCATGGCGCCGCCACTGCCCAGGGAGGCGCCATTGCCTGTCAGCTGGCCCGTCGTGACATCGAGTTGCCCCCCGGCCGCCAACGTGCCCGCCGTAGTGTCCACCTCGCCCGCGCTCACGGACAGCGCACCGCCCGCCACCACCGTACCGGCCGAATTGTCCACCGCGGCGCTACCGGCATCGAGCGCAATGGCGCCGTCGGCCTGCAGCAGACCGCCTGCATTCAGGATCGCCGAGCCGGGTGTCGCAACCGTCAGGCGGCCCTTGGTGACGATCGCGCCCAGGCTGTTGTCCAGCGCAGTGCCGCTCAGGTTCAGATCGCTCTCGGTGTAGACGATGCCGCCCTTGTTGCTCAAGCCCCCCAGGTTCGTCAGCGTGCCGCTGGTGCCGGCGATCACCCCCTGCGTGTTGTCAATACGCCCGCCCCGGGCATCCAGGCTCAGGCCGCCATTGGCGCGCAGCTCGCCGCCCTTGTTGTGGATGCCCGCCGCGCTCACGCTGAGCGCATCGGCCGCCGTTGAGCTGGCCGCAACCTTGCCGCCTTCGTTGTTCAGCGTGCCTGCGCCCGCGTCGATGCCAACCCGGGCCGCAGCCACGGTGGCGCCCGCCGTGCTGATGCCCTGCCCTTGCAGGCTCACCTGCCGGCCGGCCGTCACCACGCTGGCATCGAGCCGGATTTCTCCGTCGCTCGCCATGCCGGCCGTGGTCACGGCTGTGACGGTCCCCGCGCGCAGGCTCACGCTTGCGCCTTGCACGCTCAGTGCCGCGTTGCTGGACAGGTCTGCCGCGTCGGCACTGAACCGCTGCACGCTTGCGAGCTGGACATTGCCCAGAGCCGCAATCTTGCTGCGGTCGATGGCGATGCTCTGTCCGCTGACCCGGGCGCCGCTGCCGGCCACCACAGTGGTGTCGGTGAGCTCGACGGCGCCTGCGCCCTCCAGCGCCACTTGTCCGCCCGCGCTCAGGCTGCTGGCGGTGGCGCGCAGCGTGTCGGCCTGCACGCGGATGTCCTGGTTGGCGGCGAGCTGCTGCCCTTGCAGGTCCAGCGTCCCGGCCTCGATGCGCAGGCCCGCGCCGGCGCGCAGGCTGCCTGTCGCATTGCGCAAATTGCCGCCCGCCGTATCCGCGGCCCCACTGGTGACTGAAGCCGCCGACACACTCAAGCTGCCGGGCGTGTAGATCGCGCCGCTGTTGACCAGCCCGCCCGGCAGGCTCAGCGCCAGGTCCGCGCCCGGCGCGGCCTGCGCGATGCTGCCGCTGTTCTGAACGCCCGGGGTGTTGAGCGCCAGGCTCGCCGCCTGCAAGGCGCCACTATTGACCAGCTGCTGCGGCGCATCGATGCGGGCTGCACCTTCGGCCAGCGTCTGGCCGGTGAGCGCGGTCTTGCCTGCGCTGCTCAATTGCATGTCCTGCGCGGAGTAGCTGTCCTTGAGCGTGAGGTCTCCGTTGACCGACAGCGTAAGGTTGCCCGCCAGCGTGGACAGGCGCCCCGTGCTGTTGACGCCCAGCCCTTTTTCGGTCGCGATGAGGTAGATCTGCCCGGCGTACATGCCGCCCAGGTCTTTGATGTCCACCGCGAAACGCGGGGCCTCCCCATTGCCACTCTGGGGGGTGGCCGCCAGGCTGCCATAGTCCACCTGGTTGGCGCCGATGATGGCTTGCAGTTTCTGGGCGAACACTTCGCCGTCCACACTGACGCTGCGCGCCATGAGGTCCAGCTGCTGCTGTTGCGTGGCGTCCAATCCGCCAGGCCCCACTGACAGCACGCCCTGGCGCAGATCGAGGCCGGCGAGCGCGCCATCGGCGCCGAACTGCGGCGTGCCGGTGGCCAGCGTGGCGCGGCCTGTGTTCAGAAACCCGCAGCCGTCGCAGTGGATGCCATTCGGATTGGCAATCACCAGGTCGGCTTTCTGACCGCCGATTTCGATGTAGCCCTTGAGCCGGCTGGCGTTCGCACCCGTCACCTCGTTCAGGATGATCCGCGCCGGCGTCAGGCCCAGCTGCAGGTTGCCGCTGATCCAGCCGCCCAGCTGGGTCTGCACGTTCCCCGTGCTGTTGTTGAGGATCAGGCCTTTGGCCCCCACGTTGAACTGCTCGTACAGGTTGCGGCTCACGCCGGCGCGGCTCGGCGGCGCCACCAGCACGATCGGCGTGCCATTGGCCGCCGCATCCATGAGCGGCTTCTGACCGGATGCAGCGCCCGGTGTCGCCGTGATCTGCGCATACGCAGGCGCCACAGCCAGCAGGGTCTGCACCATGAAAAGCGCCGTGAAGCCGCGCGCGAAGCGCACCAGCCAGGGACGGCGCGTCGGCGGCAAGACAGGTTGCGCGAGCAGGCCCTGCAGCACGCGCTGGGCTTCGCTCTGGCGTGCCTGCGCCACGTTCAGGGGCAGGCGGCTCGCCAGCGCTTCAAGTTGCATTCGTTGGCTCATGGTCAGATGCTCTGTGTCAGCGTGAGGTAGAGGTTCAGGCGCCGACTTGCGAAGGCATCGGGGTGGTGCAAGGGGGTGGCCAAGGTCGCCTCGAACTGGGTGGCGCGAAACCGTCCCTTGAGTCCGAGGGCAAGGCCGACGAGTTTTCTGCCCGCGAGCTGTGTGTCACTGGGGCCCCAGACGCGGCCGTAGTCGATGGCAAGAAAGCCTGTGGTCTGCAGACCGTCCCATAGCTTCAGGGGCGTGGTGAAGTCGTTGCGCAGCACCACGCCGTTTTCAGCGAGCAAGACGGCATCGCCATCGAAGCCGCGCACGCTGTAGCGCCCGCCGATGGCCATCTGGTCGACCGACAGCGTGGTGTTCCGGGTGTGCTGGCCACGCAGCGTGGCCCCGTACTGGAAGCCCCGGCCCGCGAACTGGAAATCCCGCCGGTAAGCGGCGTGGAGCGTCCAGAGCCTGGGACGCACGGTGAGTCCTCCCTCGTCGGCGCTCGCCAGATCTTGCTGGGCACCCCGCCAGGGCATGCCGCGCCGGTACGCCAGTTCGCCCTCGAAGAACGAGTTTTCAAACAAGTGCTCGTAGCCAATGCCGGTCTCGACACTGGTCGTGCGCCGGCGCTGGATGATGACTTCGGTGTCGTCCAGGTAACTGAATGCGCGCCGGGTGGACACCGCGCCATGGACGCCGAGCTTGCTGCTGGCGGTGCGCCACAGAGTTCGCGACAGCTTGGCATCGGCGCTTTCGCTGGCGCCACTGGACAGAAAGCGCACCGTGGTGCCCTGCACGTACTGGGCAAAGCGGCTGCGGCTCGCATTCAGGGACAGCAGGTTGTAGCCCCAGGGAACGGTGTAGAGCGCATTGGCGCTCTGGCTGCGATGGCTGGCAGTGGGCTGCTGGGCGTTGCTGGCCAGGCCCAGGGTCACCATGTCGTTGAGCCCTGCCGGGTTGTCGACGCTCACGCTGGCTTGCAGCTGGGCGCGGCCCAACGCCCGGCTGCCGGAGTTGTCCAGGGTGATGCCGCCCCGGACGCGGTCCTTGAGCGTCGTCTCCTTGCGCTCGATGTAAACCACGCTGGAGCCGGGCTGCGCGCCAGGCTCCAGCCGCGTGGCCACACTCTGGCTGGGCAGCTTCTTCATGTTCTCCACGCCTTGTTCGAGAGCGCGCAAGTCGAGGATGTCGCCCACGCTGAGCGGAAAAGCATTGCGCCAGGTGCCCCAGGCTTCGTCGGGTGGGTTGCCTGGGCCGGGGCGCACCATGCGGATCGCGGCCACGCGGCCGACGTTCACGTGCACCACCAGCCTGCCGCTGTGCAGGCTCTGCGGCGGCAGGCCCACGCGGGTGGTGGCATAGCCCTGGTCGTGCAGCCGCTCATCGAGTTCGGCGGCGATGAAGCTCAAGCCCTTTACGCCAACGCAGCGGCGCAGATAGGGCAAGGCGGCATCGAGCAGCCAGCCGAAACGCACGGGGCTGCTCTCGGACAGGCTCAGTTCATTGATGACGAAGCACTGGGTGTCCGAGGGGAATGCGCGCACGACAGGCCGGCGCACGTCCGGCGTGAGTTCGTCGGCCTTCGGTTCGAGGGTGCGCTGTTGCTCGCGGCTGCGCTCTTCCTGGCGGCGCAGTCCTTCCTGAATGGTCTGTTGCGGCGTGGGTGCGACAGCGCCCCCCGCAGATTGCGCAAAAGCGGGCGACAGGCACAACCAGGCCACCCCGACAGCAAGTGCGGACCAGGCAAGTTGACGACGATGATCCGCTGCGGCTTTCAGGCGGGGTGCAGCGATCCCGGCAGACGCACAGGTCGCCCATAGGTACAAAACCAACTTTCACTCCAGGGAATCTTCCGAAATAGGTGCAAGAGGTCTTGCAGGGCGCGAAAGATACATGCAGGTCGCATGCAATCCGCTCGCAAAATGCTCCCGCCCCGGCCTAGGGATTACCCCGCGAAGCCTTGCGCCGCCGAAGTCCTGTCGGGAAAATGGCTTTTCGCTTCTCCTCAGGACTCCCCTATGGCTTCCAAGTTTTTCCCCACTCTGGTGGCCGCTGCGCTGGCCACCGCCTTTGCCGGCAGCCACGCCGGCACCGTGACGGTACTGACCTCGTTCCCCAAGGAGCTGACCGAGGCCTACAAGAAGGCCTTCGAGAGCCGCAACCCGGGAACGCGCATCGAGATCCTGAACAAGAACACCAACGCCTCGATTTCCTACATCAAGGAACTCGCGCCCGGACAGCGCCCTGACGTGATGTGGGCGTCGGCGCCAGACGCCTTCGAGGTGCTGGCCCGCGAGAAGCTGTTGCAGGCCGCGCCCGAGGTCAAGAACCCGGCCGTGCCGGCCAAGATCGGCAACTACCCGATCAATGACCCGCAGGGCATGTACTACGGGCAGGCGCTGGCCGGCTACGGGATGATGTGGAACACGCGCTACATGCAGGCGCACAAGCTGCCCGCGCCCAGGGAGTGGATGGATCTGGCGCGGCCGGAATATTTCGGCCATGTCGCGATCTCATCGCCCTCGCGCTCGGGCACCACGCACCTGACGGTGGAGACGATTCTGCAGGGCGAAGGCTGGGAAAAGGGCTGGAGCCAGTTGCTGCAGATCATGGGCAACTGCGCCGCCGTGACCGACCGCAGTTTCGGCGTGCCCGACGGCGTCAACAACGGGCAGTTCGGCATCGGCATGGTGATCGACTTCTTCGGTCTGGCTGGCAAGTACTCGGGGTTTCCGGTGGATTTTGTCTACCCTTCGGTGACGGCGGTGGTGCCCGCCAATATCGCGCTCGTGGCCGGCGCGAAGAACAGCACGGAGGCGCGCAAGTTCATCGCCTTCACGCTGTCCAAGGATGGCCAGGAGCTGCTGTTCGACCCGAAGATCAGTCGCTTGCCGGTGCTGCCTTACGCGGGGCTGAAGGTGCCGGCCAATTACCCGAACATCCACGAAGTGGCGAAGAAGGCCAAAGTGCAGTTCAACTCCGAACTGTCGGAGTCGCGCTATGAAGTGGTCGTGAGCATGTTCGACCAGATGGTGACTTTCCGGCTGAAGGACTTGCAGGCCGCCACCCGCGCCATCCACGAAGCGGACCGCCGGCTGCGGGCCCGGCCGAACGCGCAAGGCGCTGCGCTGCTCAAGCAGGCGCGCGACACGGCTTACGCGCCGCTGGTGGGCGAGGCCAATGTGCGCAACAAGGAGTTCGTCGAGCTGTTCCGCAAGAACCGACGCGAGGTTGCGGTGTCCAAGCAGGTAACGGGCCTGGAGGAAATGTGGTCGTCCAAGGCGCGGGCCAACTATGAGCGCGCGCGCGATCTGGCCGTGCAGGCGGCGGCGCTGGCGAAGTAGGCGCTGTGCGCCGTGCATCGGGCCATGCGGGTGCGTGGATCGCCGCCGGGACGATCCTGGCATTTCTGCTGGCATTTTTGCTGATACCTGTCGCGCTGGTGGTCTACACCGCTTTTGTCGATGAGACGGGCGCGTTGACCTGGGGGCACTTCGACACTTTCTTTCGGCAGACGGTGTTCCGCGAAGCCCTTCTCAACAGCCTGGGGGTGTCGCTGGCCAGCGTGTTCTTTGCCTCGCTGATCGCCGTGCCGCTGGCCTATCTCACGGTGCGTTTCGAGTTTCGCGGCGCGCTGCTGATCCAGACGCTGGGCGTGCTGCCCCTGATCATGCCGCCCTTTGTCGGCGCGGTGGCGCTGCAATTGATCTTCGGGCGCAGCGGTTCGGTCAATCTGCTGCTCAATGAGCATTTCGGCTTTGGCATCCCGCTGATGGAGGGCCTGGTGGGTGTGACTTTCGTCGAGAGCATTCACTACTTCCCATTCATTCTGCTGAACCTGGTGGCCGCCATGCGCAACATCGACGGCGCGATGGAGGAGGCGGCCATGAATCTGGGCGCCAAGGGCTGGAGTCTGTTTCGCCGTGTAGTGTTTCCGCTGGCCATGCCCGGCTTTCTCGCGGGGGCCGCACTGGTCTTCGTCAAGGTGTTCGACGATCTGGGCACGCCGCTGGTAATGGGCGTCACGGACATGCTGGCGCCGCAGGCTTATCTGCGCATTACCTCGGTGGGCATCGACGATCCGCTGGGCTATGTGATCAGTGTGATCATGATTGCCGCTTCGGTGCTGGCGCTGTGGCTGGCCGCGCGCGCCATGAAGGGCCGCGATTACGCCACCCTGCAAAAGGGCGGCGGCACGCTGCGACGCAGGCAGCTGCGGCCCTGGGAGTCGCTGCTGGCCTATGGATGGATTGGTCTGGTGCTGCTGATCACGCTGGCACCGCACCTGGGCATTTTGCTGATGTCGTTTGCCAAGGTCTGGAGTTTTTCGGTGCTGCCCGATGCGTACACGCTGGCGCACTACGCAACCGTGGTGGGCGACTCCGGACGCATGATCAGCAATACTTTGCTGTATTGCGGCCTGTCGGCAGGGCTGGATGTGGTGATCGGCACGGCGATCGCCTACCTCATCCTGCGCACCCGCCTGCCCGCGCGCCAGTGGCTGGACTATCTGGCTTCGGCCGCGCTGGCGATCCCGGGCCTGGTGCTGGCCATCGGCTATCTGCGCATGTTCAAGGGCGTGAACCTGCCCGGCACCGACACGCCTGTGGTCACGACCTGGGTGCTGATCATGATTGCGTATGCGGTGCGGCGGCTGCCCTATGCGCTGCGCTCGTGCATGGCGGCGCTGCAGCAGGTGCATGTGTCGCTGGAAGAAGCCGCGCTCAATCTGGGTGCGACACGCCTGCGCACGATACGCCGCGTGATGATGCCGCTGATGATGGGCGGGCTGCTCGCGGGCTTTGTCACCAGTTTCATCACTGCAGCCGTGGAGTTGTCGGCCACTTTGCTGCTGACTTCGTCCCAGAGCCAGGCGCCCATGAGCTATGGCATCTATCTGTACATGCAAAGCGTGGCCGGACGCGGCCCGGGTGCGGCGCTGGGTGTGCTGGCAGTGCTGGTTGTGGGTGTGGGAACGTATTTTTCGCACCGCTTTGCCGAGCGCTCGCGCGCCGGCACGGTGCCGTCATGAGAGGCTGCGCAGGATGAACAAGGTATCGCTGGAGGCCAGGGGCATTGGGCTGAGTTATGGCGCAACAAGGGTGCTGCGCGACATCCATCTGCGCGTGGAGCCGGGCGAGTTCTTTGCGTTGCTGGGGCCGTCGGGGTCGGGCAAATCGACGCTGCTGCGCCTGATCGCAGGCTTTGCCCAGCACCAGAGCGGCGAGCTGCTGGTGGACGGGCAGGACATCACCGGCGTGCCGCCGCACGCGCGCAATGTGGGCATGGTGTTCCAGAGCTATGCGCTGTGGCCGCATCTGAACGTGTGGGACAACGTGGCTTTTGGCCTGGTGGAGCGGCGCGAGAGCCGCGAGCAGATCCGCAGCAAGACCGCCGCCGCGCTGGATCTGGTGGGCCTGGGCGACTACGGCCAGCGCCGGCCTTCGCAGTTGTCGGGCGGGCAGCAGCAGCGCGTGGCGCTGGCGCGCACCATCGTGATCGCGCCACGACTCCTGCTGCTCGACGAGCCGCTGTCGAATCTGGACAAGAATCTTCGCGTGCAGATGCGCGACGAGATCCGCCATCTGCAGCGCAAGCTGGGCCTGACCACGATCTTCGTCACCCATGACCAGGAGGAGGCCATGACCACGGCAGACCGCATGGCCGTGCTGGACCAGGGCGTGCTGCAACAGGTGGGCACTGCCGCGGAGCTGTTCGATTTTCCGGTGAACCGCTTTGTGGCGGGCTTCGTGGGAACGGCCAATCTGCTCGATGGCCGGGTGTTGCAGGCACAGGGCGACACGTTCGGCTTCGATGCACAGGGCGTGGGGGTGCTGGGCTTTCCCCGTTCGGCGCAGGTCTTGCAGCCGGGCCCCGCAGTGATGGCCTTCCGGCCGCATCAGGTTGAAGTCCGCCCTGCTGGGCAGGCGCGCGATGCATCGCGGCTGTGGTTGCAGGGGCAGGTCGAGGGCGCTGAATTCATGGGCGAGCGCACGCGTTACCGCGTGCGCGTGGGCCAGGCGCTGCTGGTGGCGGACCAGACACACGCGGCGGGGATGCCACTCATCGGCGCGGGGCAGGAAGTGCAGCTGGGCATCGATCGCGCCCAGGTGCGGTTTCTCGACCGCTGAAGCTCAGGCGGCGAGCGCCTGGCGCATGGCGTCGATCACGCTCTTGTAGTCGGGCTTGCCGAAGATCGCACTGCCGGCGACGAAGGTGTCCGCACCCGCTGCGGCCACCCGCGCGATGTTGTCGGTCTTGATGCCGCCGTCGACCTCCAGCCGGATGTCCTTGCCGCAGGCGTCGATGCGCTTGCGCGCCTGCTCGACCTTGCGCAGCGCCGATTCGATGAAGCTCTGGCCACCAAAACCCGGATTGACGCTCATGATGAGGATGAGGTCGATGTCTTCGATGACCCAGTCGAGCACGTCGAGCGGCGCGGCCGGATTGAACACCAGCCCGGCGCGGCAGCCCTTGGACTGGATGGCCTGGACGCTGCGGTGCACGTGGCCCGAGGCGTCGGGGTGAAAGCTGATGAGGTCGGCGCCCGCCTCGGCAAAGGCGGCGGCCAGTGCGTCCACCGGCTGCACCATGAGGTGCACATCGATGGGCACCGGCTGCCCGGCGGCGGTTCTGGCATGCGGCTTCAGGGCCGAACAGACCATGGGGCCGAAGGTCAGATTGGGGACGTAGTGGTTGTCCATGACGTCGAAGTGGATCCAGTCGGCGCCGGCGGCGATGACCTTGGACACCTCGTCGCCCAGGCGGGCGAAATCGGCGGACAGGAGGGAAGGGACAATGCGGTAGGTGGGTAGGCCTTTGCTCATGGCGCCATTGTCGCAGTTACCATAGGGTTCATGTCGAAATACCTGTTCACGATCGAGGTCCAGCCTCAGCATCTGCCGGAGCAGTCGGACCCGCAGCAAGATCTCTATGGCTTTTCCTACACCATCACCATCACCAATGCGGGACAGGTCGCAGCGCAGCTGGTGTCGCGCCACTGGCTGATCAGCGACGCCCGGGGCCACACCGAAGAGGTCAAGGGTCTGGGCGTGGTGGGTCATCAGCCGCTGCTCAAACCCGGCGAGTCCTTTCAGTACACCAGCGGCTGCCGGTTGCGCACGCCGACGGGCACCATGCATGGCACTTTCTTCTGCGTGGCCGAGGATGGTGAGCGCTTCGAGGCACCTATTGCGATGTTCGTTCTCGATGCCGGTGCCGCCCGCGGCGGGACAAGGGTCTTGCATTGAACAAGCTGCCGTCCCTTCTGGCCGCCGTCGACGCGCAGGAGGGACTGGCTCAGCGGCATCTCTGGTTGCTCGATCTGTGCGCCTGGTTTCGGGGCGACCAGCGCTCGGTGCCAGCGGCCATCGGTCGCTTCGAGCAGTTCCTGGACGCGGTGCAGGCCCAGCCCGATGTGCAGCAGCGCCTTCAGGCCTGGTGGCGCGTGCTGGCCAGCACCGTGGACATCACGCCCCTGCTTGCCGATTTCGGATTCGCGCCGCGCACCGCCTTCGCCAGTGAACTGTCCGAGCGGCTGCGCCGCAAGCTCTTGCCGGCCACACCCGAGACCACGGACGCCTCGGAGCTGTTCATGCTGGCGCTGCCCACCGCCTTCGATGCGCGCTGGCTGGCGGCGCTGGAAGCCTCGCACCTGAGCCGCCTGACGGCGCTGCTGGGCGCCGGCAACGAGGTCGAGCTGGCCCAATGGCGCCGCCTGGTACTGGATGCAATCACTTATTGCGCGGTCCAGATTCAGGCCGCGGGCTTTTCCTCGGAGTTGCGCCAGCGCATGAGCACCGAGGCGCTCGCTTCGCGTCCTTTTCATGCGCTGTCCGCGGACGTGCAGATGCTGCGCGACGAAGTCATGCGCCGCACGCGCGACGGCGATGCGCTCAATGCCGCCGCGCAGCAGTTGCGCGAGCGGCTCGAGAGCTGCCGTCAGGCCGCCTCCTCGGTATACACGCACCTCGACGAAAACGGGATATCCGTGGGCATGGTGTTCCGGTTGCGCCAGCTGCGTCAGCGCGTGCTTCGCATCCGCGAGCTGATGGACTGCGTGCTGGCCGAAGCCCCGGCATCTATCGCCGCGCGCCTGCTGTCGCACCTTGTGACCATCGGCCAGGAGCGCCGCAGTGTGCGCGCGCTGATCGCCGCCAACTCCTCGGTGCTGGCGGCCAAGGTAGCCGAGCGCAGCGCCGAGACTGGCGAGCACTACATCACCCGCGACCGCCCCGCCTACTTCAGCATGCTGCGCAAGGCCGCAGGCGGCGGCGCCGTCACAGCGGTGACGACGCTGCTCAAGTTTGCGATCCTGACCCTGACGCTGTCAGCCTTCTGGAGCGGCTTCTGGGTCGGCGCCATGTATGCCGCCAGCTTCGTTCTCATCCAGCTGCTGCATTTCACGCTGGCCACCAAGCAGCCCGCCATGACAGCGCCCGCCATGGCGGCCAAACTGAAGGATCTCAGCGACAGCCGCGCCATCGAAGAGTTCGTCGATGAGGTGGCGCATCTGGTGCGCTCACAGGTCGCAGCGGTCCTGGGCAATGTGCTGACGGTGTTTCCCGCCGTGCTGTTGATCGACGCATTGGTCCGCGCGCTGTCGGGCCAGCCCATGATCAACGCCGAGGTGGCGCACCATGTGCTGGAGGCGCAGACCCTGTGGGGGCCGACCCTGCTGTTCGCGGCCTTCACCGGCTGCCTGCTGTTTGCGGCCAGCATCATCGCGGGCTGGGTGGAGAACTGGTTCGTGCTGCACCGGCTGGATTCGGCCATACGGTACAACCCGCGCATCACGGCGCTGGTGGGCGCGGGCCGCGCTGAGCGCTGGGCGCGTTTCATGCGCGAGAATATTTCGGGCTTTGCGGCCAATATTTCGCTCGGCTTCATGATGGGTTTGGTGCCCGCCTTCGCGGCCTTCTTCGGGTTGGGCCTGGATGTGCGCCACGTGACCTTGTCCACCGGGCAGCTCGCGGCGGCCAGCGCTTCGCTGGGCTGGAATTTGTTGCACGAGCCGATATTTTGGTGGTGCGTGATGGCCATCCCCTTGATCGGCGTGCTCAACGTCGGCGTGAGCTTCTATCTGGCTTTCCGGCTTGCGCTGCGCGCGCACAGCGTCAGCGAGGTCGACCGCACGCGCATCAGGGCCCGCATCCTGCGGCGCTGGCGCAGACAGCCGCTGAGTTTTTTCATCCCCTGAGCGGCATGCCCGGTCCGAAGCCGGATGCCGACATGGATGGCGTCGAGAGCTTGCCGGCCATGCAGGGGCTTTCCATACGCCCTACACTGCGACCGAAGGGGGACACCACGCCATGAATGAAATCATGTCGATCTGGGCCGAGTGGCTCAAGCCTTCCGCAGGATTGCCCACCGTCCAATGGTCTGTGTTGTTGGCGTTCGCGGCGGCGGCAGGGCACCTGGTGCAACGCTACACGGGGCTGCCGAAGGTGGTGGGCTATTCAGTGATCGGCACCTTTGCGGGCCTGGCTGGATTTTCAGGTGGCGCATGGCCCTTGCAGGGCATCGGGCTCTTTCTGCTGGAGCTCAGTGTGTCCGTGGTGCTGTTCGAGGCTGGCGGCCGGATTCATCTGCGCTGGTTTCGCCACAACCCTATGGTGCTGGTGCAAAGTCTGGCCGAGTCCGCTGCCACTTACCTGGCCGTATCCTGGGTCCTGGGACGCCTGGGCGTGCCCGCATCAGTGGCCGAGCCGCTGGCCATCATTGCCATTGCCGCATCGCCCGCCATACTCAGCCGCGTGATGATGGACACGCGCGCGTCGGGCCCGGTCACAGAGCGGGCCATGGTGCTCTCGACCCTGAGCGCGCTGTATGCCCTGACCCTGGGCAGCGCCAAGGCCGGTCTGTTGCATCGGCCCACACCTGGCCTGAGCGAGACTTTTTATCCGGTGCTGGTGGTTCTGGGTCTGTCGGTGGTCGTGGGCGCTGTGCTCGCGCTCGCCCTGCGCTCGGCGCTGCGCTTCATGAGCGTGACCAGCGAAAACACGTCGATACTGTTGCTGGCGCTGATCGCTGCCGGCACGGCGCTGGCCGCACATTTCGGCGGCTCGGCGCCGCTGGCCGCCTTGTTGGGCGGCATCCTGCTCAAGCAGCTTCATCCTCGGCCCTGGACCTGGCCGCGCCAGCTAGGCACGGCCTCGACCCTGCTGACCATGTTGATGTTCGTGCTGGTCTCCACCGTCGCGGCGCAGGCCGACTGGAGCCGCTCTGTGGCCGGCATCGTGCTCGCGCTGGTCGGCGCGCGCGCGCTGGCCAAGCTGCTGGGCATCGTGCTGGCCAACGCAGGCAGCGGCGCGAGCTGGCGCCAGGCGCTGCTGGTGGGGCTCAGCATGGCGCCGATGTCATCCGTGGCATTGCTGCTGGTGTCGCAGTTTGTCGCCTCATCCGCCGACGTGGGCGCGCGGATTGCCAGCATCGCCTTGCCGGCGATTCTGCTGATGGAGGTCCTGGGCGCAGTCATCGCAACGGCCTGCGTCTACCGCGCCGGCGAGAGCTCCAAGCCCTGGGCGCCGATGCGCCGGGGCAATGCCGCAGGAGACAGCCATGAGTCTTGAGCCCTTCCAGCAATCCGCCGCTCTGTCGCTCGGGGTCGAGCTGGAGTTGCAGCTGGTCAACACGCATGACTACGATCTGGCGCCCTACGCGCAGGACATGCTGCGCCTGATGGCCAAGTCGCCGCTGCCCGGCAGCGTGGTGCCGGAGATGACCTCAGCCATGATCGAGGTGTCGACCGGCGTGTGCCATTCGCACTCGGAGGTTCTGGGCCAGCTCTCGCAGATCCGCGACGCGCTGGTTCGCTGTGCAGACAAGCTCAATATTGCGGTGGTCGGCGGCGGCACACATCCATTCCAGCAGTGGCATGAACGGCGCATCTACGACAAACCGCGCTTTCGCGAGCTGTCCGAGCTGTACGGCTATCTTTCCAAGCAGTTCACGATCTTCGGCCAGCATGTGCATGTGGGCTGTCCCGACGCAGACACGGCGCTTCTGACGCTGCACCGGATGTCGCGCTACATCCCCCATTTCATTGCGCTGTCGGCCTCGTCTCCTTACGTTCAGGGACATGACACGGCATTCGATTCGGCGCGACTCAATTCAGTGTTTGCGTTTCCGCTGTCGGGGCGCGCGCCCTTTGCGCTGACCTGGGACGCATTCAGCACCTATTTCGACAAGATGACGCGCACGGGCGTGGTGCGCAGCATGAAGGATTTTTACTGGGACATCCGTCCCAAGCCAGAGTTCGGCACCATCGAGATCCGCGTGTTCGACACGCCGCTCACCATTGAGCGCGCCGCTGCGCTGTCTGGCTATGTACAGTCACTGGCCGCCTGGTTCATGCAGGACCAGCCCTTCATGCCCAGCGAGGACGATTACCTCGTCTATACCTACAACCGCTTTCAGGCCTGTCGTTTCGGCCTGGAGGCTGTCTACGTGGACCCCGCCAGCGGCGAGCACATGACCCTGCGCGAGCACATACTCATGACACTGCGCGCCGTCGAGCCCCACGCCCGCCGAGTTGACGCCAGCGCCGCTCTGCATCTGCTGCGTGGCAGCGTGGACCCGTCCGGCAACGATGCGCGCTGGCTGCGAGAACGGCAGTCGCATGAGCGGCTGCTGGCCGAGGTGGTGCGGCAGGCCGCGCAGCGCTTTCGGGGACGCTAGGGGCCCGTCGGCGGCCACGCGGTATGCTCGCTGCCATGGGTGAGTTCGATCTGATCGCGCGCTATTTCTCGCGCCCCACCGCACGCGCCGCGCTCGGCGGCGGCGATGACTGCGCCTTGCTGGAGGCCGGACCCGGGATGCAGCTGGCCGTGTCCACCGACATGCTGGTCGAGGGCCGGCATTTTCTGTCCACGGTGGACCCGGCCGCGCTGGGACACAAGGCGCTGGCGGTGAACCTCAGCGACCTGGCCGCCTGCGGTGCCGCGCCAATGGCTTTCACACTCGCGCTGGCCCTGCCGCGGGTGGACGAGGCCTGGCTCGCGCCCTTCTCGCGCGGCCTGCTCGCGCTGGCCGATGCGCATGGCTGCGAGCTGGTCGGAGGCGACACCACGCGCGGGCCGCTGACCATCAGCATCACGGTTTTCGGCGAGGTGCCGCGCGGCGCGGCCCTGCTGCGATCGGGCGCCCGCTCGGGCGACGAAATCTACGTGAGCGGCACGCTGGGCGACGCCCGGCTGGCCCTGGAAGTGTTTCGCGGCACGCTGAGTCTGCCCGCCGAAATCTTTGCCCAGGCGCGTGCGCGCATGGAGCGCCCTACGCCACGCGTGGCGCTGGGGCAGGCCCTGCGCGGCATCGCCACCGCAGCCATCGATGTCAGCGACGGCCTGGCCGGTGATCTGGGGCATGTACTCAAGGCCAGCGGTGTGGGTGCGCGCATCAGTGCGCAGACCGCTGTGACACTTCTGGCCGGCGCGGCGCAGCCGGCATGGCAGGCCGGGTCTTTTTCCCAGCAGCAGCGCCTTGCCTATGTGATGTCGGGTGGCGACGATTACGAGCTGGCCTTCACCGCGCCCGCGTCGCTGCGCGATGCGGTGCTAAAGGCCGCGCAGCAGGCGCACACGCCCGTGACGCGTATCGGCTGCGTCGAGACCGAACCGGGTCTGCGCCTGTTCGATTCTGCAGGCCAGCTACTGGCCCAGGGCTTTGCGTCCTTCGATCATTTTTCCTGAGTACCGTAGTATTCACGCCATGGTTCCTCTGAATCCTCCCGTGCGCCCCGCCGTGACGCGGCCCAGTGCGCGCTTTCTGTTCGCGCATCCTGCGCACACCATCGCACTGGGCTTCGGCTCGGGCCTGAGCCCGGTGGCCCCCGGCACAGCCGGCACTCTGTGGGCCTGGCTGGCCTATGTCGTGATGCAGCAATACCTGAGTACGGCGCAAATCGGCGGGCTGATTGCCGTGGCCCTGGTGGTGGGCTGGTGGGCCTGCACCGTGGCGGCACGCCACATGCGCGTGCTCGATCCGGGCAATATCGTCTGGGATGAAGTCGTGGCCTTCTGGCTTGTGTTGTGGCTGGTGATGCCCACAGACTTCTGGGGGCAGCTCGCGGCTTTCGCGCTGTTCCGGTTTTTCGACGCGGTCAAACCCGGCCCCGTCGCCTGGGCCGATGGGCTGTTCAAGGGCTTTGGCGCCAAGGGCGGCTTCGGCATTTTGTTTGACGATCTGGTTGCGGCCTTGTGCACGCTGCTGGTCATTGCAATCTGGAGATACTAATGGCGAACGCATCCCCCCTGGCCGAAGCGCTGCTGCGCAAGGGTCTGAAACTGGTGACGGCCGAAAGCTGCACCGGCGGCCTGATCTCTGCGGCCTGCATCGAGCTTGCCGGCTCCAGCACCTGGTTCGAGCGCGGCTTTGTCACCTATTCGAATGCGGCCAAGGCAGAGGCGCTGGGCGTGGACGCCGCACTGATTGCGTCGCAAGGCTCGGTGAGCGAAGCCGTGGCACGCGCCATGGCCCAGGGTGCACTGGCGCACTCGCGCGCGCAGGTGGCTGTGGCCGTCACTGGCGTGGCCGGTCCAACCGGCGGCTCAGCCGCCAAGCCGGGGGGCCCCGTGTGGTTTGGCTTTGCGCTGCCGCAAGGCGTGGTGAGCGAGATGCGCCGCTTCGATGGCGACCGCTCCGCCGTGCGCTCGGCCACAGTGGACCACGCGCTGCGCCGGCTGGTTGAATTGATCGGCTGAGGGCATCATCCCGCGACGCTGGGGGGGTCTTCGCTGTAGGGCTGAAAATACAGCGACACGGTCGTGCCCTGCCCGACTTTCGAGCTGATCGCAATCGAGCCAGCGAGCGACTGCACCACACGACGGCAAAACAGCAAACCCATGCCGTTGCCACCGTGCTCGGCCCGTGTGGTGACAGGCTCGATGGTGAGTTTGGACAGAACCTCGGGCGCAATGCCCGGGCCGTTGTCGATGAAGCGCATCCAGGGCTTGGGCGCGCCGCGCGCCTGGGGCTCTTCGCCCAGTTCGATGTGCAGGCTGGGCCCGGGGGTTTCGCGCAAGGCCCAAAGGGCGTTCTTGGTCAGGGTACACAGCACCAGGTAGAGGAGGTCTCGCTGGCCGGGGAGCGCGAAATCGGCGCTGAGATTGCAGCTGACCCACGCGCGCT
>JAURZS010000077.1 GCA_030653255.1 Burkholderiaceae bacterium
CGTGGTCAAGATCCTGGTTGACCTGCGCAATGGCCGCGGCGAAGTCGATGACATCGACCATCTGGGAAATCGTCGCGTGCGCTGCGTCGGCGAGCTCGCCGAGAACCAGTACCGCACCGGTCTGGCGCGTATCGAAAAGGCCGTCAAGGAGCGTCTGGGTCAGGCCGAGCAAGAGCCGCTGATGCCGCACGACCTGATCAACAGCAAGCCGATTTCCGCCGCGCTGAAGGAGTTTTTCGGTGCCTCGCAGCTGTCACAGTTCATGGACCAGACCAATCCTCTGTCCGAGATCACGCACAAGCGACGCGTCTCGGCCCTGGGCCCGGGCGGTCTGACGCGCGAACGCGCCGGCTTCGAGGTGCGCGATGTGCACGTCACGCATTACGGCCGGGTCTGCCCCATTGAAACCCCCGAAGGCCCGAACATCGGCCTGATCAACTCGCTGGCGTTGTACGCCCGCCTCAACGAGTACGGTTTCATCGAGACCCCCTACCGCCGGGTGGTGGAAGGCAAGGTCACGATGCAGATCGATTACCTGTCGGCCATCGAAGAGGGCAAGTACGTCATTGCCCAGGCCAATGCGGCCCTGGACAAGGACGGCCGCCTGACCGGCGAACTGGTCTCGGCCCGCGAAAAGGGCGAATCCATCCTGGTGAGCGCCGAGCGCGTCCAGTACATGGATGTGTCGCCGGCGCAGATCGTCTCCGTGGCGGCGTCGCTGGTGCCCTTCCTGGAGCACGATGACGCCAACCGCGCGCTGATGGGTGCCAACATGCAGCGTCAGGCCGTGCCCGTGCTGCGTCCTGAAAAGGCCTTTGTCGGCACCGGCATCGAGCGCGTCTCTGCGATCGACTCAGGCACCGTGGTCACCGCCACCCGCGGCGGCGTGGTCGACTATGTCGACGCCACCCGCATCGTGGTGCGCGTGCACGACGCCGAGGCGCAAGCCGGCGAAGTGGGTGTGGACATCTACAACCTGATCAAGTACCAGCGTTCCAACCAGAACACCAACATCCATCAGCGTCCCATCGTCAAGAAGGGCGACAAGCTGTCGCGCGGCGACGTGATCGCCGATGGCGCATCGACCGACCTCGGCGACCTGGCGCTGGGCCAGAACATGCTGGTGGCGTTCATGCCCTGGAACGGCTACAACTTCGAAGACTCGATTCTGATCTCCGAGCGCGTCGTCGCCGAAGACCGCTACAGCTCGATCCACATCGAGGAACTCGTGGTCATGGCGCGGGACACCAAGCTGGGCTCGGAAGAGATCACGCGCGACATCCCGAACCTGTCCGAGCAGCAGCTCAACCGTCTTGACGAGTCCGGCATCATTTATGTCGGCGCTGAAGTCCAGCCGGGCGACACGCTGGTCGGCAAGGTCACGCCCAAAGGCGAGACCACGCTGACGCCGGAAGAAAAGCTGCTGCGCGCCATCTTCGGCGAAAAAGCCAGCGATGTGAAAGACACCTCGCTGCGCGTGAGCCAGG
>JAURZS010000080.1 GCA_030653255.1 Burkholderiaceae bacterium
GGCCGAGAGCTGCACCGGCGGCCTGATCTCTGCGGCCTGCATCGAACTTGCCGGCTCCAGCACCTGGTTCGAGCGCGGCTTCGTCACCTATTCGAATGCGGCCAAGGCAGAGGCCCTGGGCGTGGACGCCGCGCTGATTGCCTCGCAAGGCGCGGTGAGCGAAGCCGTGGCGCGCGCCATGGCCCAAGGCGCGCTTGCGCACTCGCGCGCACAAGTGGCCGTGGCCGTGACCGGTGTGGCCGGCCCGACCGGTGGCTCGTCGGCCAAGCCCGTGGGCACCGTGTGGTTTGGCTTTGCGCTGCCCGACGGCGTGGTGAGCGAAGTGCGCCGCTTCGATGGTGACCGCTCTGCCGTACGCGCGGCCACCGTGGATCATGCGCTGCGTCGGCTGGTGGAATTGATCGGCTGAGGACGCGCGCACACGCCGCAGGTGTGGCGAGCCGCAGGTGTGTGACGACCGGCACAGCCGGGGTGCTCAACCAGCGGGAGTGTCTTCGCTGTAGGGCTGGAAGTACAGCGACACCGTTGTGCCCCCCCCGACTTCCGAGCTGATTGCGATGGAGCCAGCCAGCGACTGCACCACGCGCCGGCAAAACAGCAAGCCCATGCCGTTGCCGCCGTGCTCAGCCCGCGTGGTGACGGGCTCGACAGTGAGCTTTGACAGCACCTCGGGCGCAATACCCGGGCCGTTGTCGATGAAACGCATCCAGGGCTTGGGCGCGCCGCGCGCCTGGGGATCTTCGCCCAGCACGATGCGCAGCCTGGGCTCGGGGGTTTCGCGCAAGGCCCACAAGGCGTTCTTGGTCAGGGTGCACAGCACCAGGTAGAGGAGGTCGCGCTGGCCGGGTAGCGCGAAATCGGCGCTGAGGTTGCAGCTGACCCACGCGCGCTCATCGCCCTCGAAGGGGAATTCGTCCAGCAAGGCCTGCACCAGACTGCCCGCCGTGATGGAGTTGGAGCGGCTGCCGGGATAGGCATCGCGCGCCGACTGCACAAAGGTGGACACCAGGGACTGGCAGTACAGCGCCCGCCGCTCGACCGAAGCGATGACGGACATGATCTGCCCCGGATCATCCTCGCGGAACAGGACGTGGCCGGCCGGCGTGTCGGCACGGTGCGCCTGGTAGCGGTCTGTCAGGGCGGTCATGTAGCCGCGGATGGTGGTCAACGGCGTGTTGAGTTCGTGGGCGAGAAAGCCCAGGGTCTCGCGCATGGCGCGCACGCGCTGTTCGTTCAGGATGCGTTGCCGGGCTTGCGTGGCGTACAGCGACAGGGCCTCGCGCAAGGCGATGCGGGTCTGGGATTCGCCCAGGGGCTTTTCAAGGATGCGAAACACCTGGCCTTCGTTGACCGCCGCGATGGCGACGTCTTTTTCCGCATAGGCGGTGGCCAGCAGGCGCACCAGATGACGGAACTCGTGCTGGACTTCGCGCAGCAGGTCCAGGCCGGTTCTGTCGGGCATGCGCTGGTCGGTGACCAGCACGGCGACATCGCGGCCGGGCGTGCGCAGCAGGTTGAGGGCCTCGTTGACGGAGGTGGCCGTCAGGATGTAGCCTTCATCGACGAAGGTGCGGGAAAACCATTTGCATGACAGCGCATCGTCATCGACAAACAAGATGACAGGCTGATCGGACATGGAGCTGGCTTTCTGCGTAGAGGGCATCGTAG
Source organism: Burkholderiaceae bacterium (assembly GCA_030653255.1). GTDB lineage: Bacteria > Pseudomonadota > Gammaproteobacteria > Burkholderiales > Burkholderiaceae_C > JAURZS01. Next base: position 1,669 of record JAURZS010000080.1, read on the forward strand.
GGACTGAACTATAGGCGACACGGCGGCGCACCGCCAGGGTGTACGATCGCCGCCGTTGCCGAACGCACGCGGACAGGAGATTCCATGCATCCCCCACAGATGACTCTGGAGAAGTTTTACACCGCCTTCGCGCGGCTCGACGCGGCCGCCATGGCCGAGTGCTACGCGCAGGATGCGCAGTTCGAAGATGAAGTGTTTTCACTGCATGGCCGGGCCGAGGTCGCCGGCATGTGGGCCATGCTGTGCGAGACGACCCGCAGCAAGGGCGCCGACGTCTGGAAGCTGCAGCATGGCGATGTGCAGGCCGACGCTCGTGCCGGCCGCGCGCACTGGGTGGCCGACTACCGCTTCAGCGCCACCGGGCGCATGGTGCGCAACAGCATCGACAGCCGCTTCACGTTTGATGCGGCCGGGCTGATCGCCACGCAGCGCGACCGCTTCAATTTCTGGGCCTGGGCCCGGCAGGCGCTGGGCCCGCCAGGCCTGTTGCTGGGCTGGACGCCGTGGCTGCGCAACAAAGTGCGGCGCCAGGCGGCAGCCAGTCTGCGCCGATATCTTCAGCGCTGACGCACACGCGCACGCCCAGCGCCAGCAGGCCCCGGCGCAGGCTGGTGATGGAGCGGTCCTTGCTGAACAGCAATGCGCTGTGCACAACGGCCAGATCGATGAAATGCTGATCGTCTGCATCGGCGCAGAGGGGCCCGGCGCGGTTTGCGGGCTCTACCAGTTGCGCGTGAAGATCGAATGCGCTCAGCACCGTCGCCGCATCGAAGCCAACGCCTGTCAGGCGAAGTGCGATTTTCGGGTAGCTCAGAACGCGCTGCAATTCTTCGCGCATGGCCGGCGTGGCCAGCCAGCGCAACGCGCCAGTTTCGATGTGCCGCCCCAGCTCGCGCACGCCCGGATCGTCGAAGACGAACAGGTCGAGCACAATGTTGGTGTCAAGGACGATCAGGCCGCTTGTCACGCGCAGAGCCCTTGATCATGTCGAAGCGGAACAGCCGGCATTCGATGGGGCCGTTCCACATCGGCACGCGGCGCGATTCCTTGAGCCGCATGCGGCTGGGCAGCTTCAAGTCCGGCGTCAGCACCCAGGCGGTCCAGCCGGCGTAGTTCTTCTTCCAGTGGGTGGACAACTGCGCAAAGAAATCCCCGCCGTCGTCGGTCTGCGCGGACTCGCGTCCACCCACGCGCGACACGCCAGCGACACCCGCCGCTTCGATGCGTTCGCCGTAGGGCGGATTGAGCAGCAGAATGCCTGGCTCTTCGGTGGGCGGCATGCGCTGCAGCGCGTCGCCGCCGCGAAACTGCACGTGCTGCGCGACGCCGGCGCGCTCGGCATTGCGGGTGGCGAAGTCCACCATGCGGTGTGAGACATCGCTGCCGTGGATGGCGACTTCGGCAGGGCGGCGCTGCTCGTCGGCCTGCGCCTTGATCGCCGACCAGACGTGCGGCTGGAAGGGCAGCAGCTTCTCGAAGGCAAAACGGCGCAGCGAGCCCGCCGCGATATTGCAGGCGATCTGCGCGGCTTCGATGGCGATGGTGCCGCTGCCACAGCAGGGGTCGTAGAGCGGTAGGTCGGCTTGCCACCCGCTGGCCGCGATCATGGCAGCAGCCAGCGTTTCCTTGAGCGGCGCGTCGCCCTTGTCCTCGCGCCATCCGCGCTTGAACAGGGCTTCGCCCGAGGTGTCGATGTAGATGGTGGCGCGGTCTGTCGTCAGATGGGCGTGGATGCGCACATCGGGCCAGCGGGTCTCGACGTCGGGGCGCGCGCCACTCTTGTGGCGGAAGCGGTCGGCGACGGCATCCTTGATCTTCAGCGCCGCAAAGTTCAGGCTGGTCAGGGGGCTGTGCTGCGCAGTGACCTCGATTTTGAAGGTCTGCTTCAGACCGAACCAGATCTCCCAGGCCACGGCGCCGGCGGCTTGGTATAGGTCGTTCTCGCTGCGGTATTCGGTGTGCGACAACTCAACCAGTACGCGCTGCGCGAGGCGGCTGCGCAGATTGAGCAGCAGCATGTCGCGCCACGAGCCCTCGAGCTGAACCCCGCCGCGAAACGAGGTGCCCGCGATCGCGGTGATGTCGTAGACCTCGGCGGCCAGAAAGTCCTCGACGCCGGCGGCGCAAGGCAGAAAGAGTCGCAATTGGTTCATAGGGACTTGCGCAGGTTGGCGGGCGCGATGCGCAGCGCTTCGCGGTATTTGGCCACGGTGCGCCGCGCGCACTCGATGCCCTGCTCTTTGAGCATTTCGGAAATCTGGTTGTCGCTCAACGGCTTTCTGGCGTTCTCGGCGCTGACAAACTGGCGGATCAGCGCCCGCACGGCGGTGCTGGACGCATTGCCGCCGGTCTCGGTGCCCAGGGCGGAGCCGAAGAAATATTTGAGCTCGAAGGTGCCGTAGGGCGTGGCCATGTATTTGGCCGTGGTGACGCGCGAGATGGTGGACTCGTGCAAGCCCAGCTCGTCAGCGATCTCGCGCAGCACCAGCGGACGCATGGCGAGTTCACCGTGCACGAAGAAACTCTTTTGCCGCTCGACGATGGCGCTGCTCACGCGCAGGATGGTGTCAAAGCGCTGCTGGATATTCTTGATGAACCAGCGGGCCTCCTGCAGGCGCTGCTGCAGCGCCTGGCTGCCTTCGCCCTTGTGCTGCTTCAGCGCATTCGCGTAAACATCGTGAACGCGCAGGCGCGGCATCACGTCCGGATTGAGTTGCACACGAAATCGCGGCTGCGCACCCCGGCTCACATTGACCACCAGCACGTCGGGCACGACGATGTTGCGCTCGACGTCGACGAAACGCCGCCCCGGCTTGGGCTCGAGCCGGCCGATCACGCCGATGGCGGCCTTGATGTCGGTCTCGGTGTCGCCGCATTGCTGGGCCAGGCGTTTGACGTCACGCCGCGCCAGCAGCTCCATGGGCTGCGCGCAGATGCGCAGCGCCGCAGCCACGGCGGCCTGGCGCTGTGCATTGCCGCCGCCCGCCGCCTGCATGGCCAGCAATTGCAGCCGCAGGCATTCGGCCAGCGTGCGCGCGCCGACACCCACAGGCTCCAGGCTCTGGAGCAAGCCCAGTGCCATCTGGAAGCGGTGCACCAGTTCCTCGGCCTGCTCCGCATCACCGCGGGCCAGCCCCTCGGCCAGCGACTCCAGACTATCGTCGAGGTAACCGTCGTCATTGAGCGACTCGATCAGATAGCGCAGCGCGGCGCGGTCCACCTCGCCCAGACGCAGTGCCAGGGCCTGGCGGTGCAGATGCGACGGCAAGGACTCCTGGCTTCGGGCCAGTTCAGTGGCGTCGACCTTGTCGTCGCCGTCGAGGTTGTTCTTGCGCGCGGGCGCATCGCCGCCCCACTCGCTGTCGTCGGGAGTCACCTCGACCGCGCCATCGCCCTCCCAGCCGGGCTCGTCAGCGGCGCTCGACGATGCGAGGTCGCTGTCGCCGAGCGTATCTTCCGCGCCCGTCGATTCGGCGTCTTCGCCAGCAGGGCGGGCATCGGCCTGCGCCAGCCCGAACTCCTCGCGCGCGGCGTCTTCGTTGGCGACTTCAAGAAAGGGGTTTTCGTCGAGCATCTGCTCGACCTCCTGGCTCAGCTCCAGCGTGGACAACTGCAACAGTCGAATCGACTGCTGCAACTGGGGCGTGAGGGCAAGGTGTTGCGAAACACGAAGCGACAGGCCTTGCTTCATGGTCACATCCGGAAATGCTCGCCCAGGTAAACACGCCGGACATCGGCGTTGTTGACGATCTCCGACGGTGTTCCCTGCGCCAGCACATGGCCGTCGCTGATGATGTAGGCATGGTCGCAGATGCCCAGCGTTTCGCGCACGTTGTGGTCGGTAATCAGCACACCAATGCCGCGCGACTTCAGGAAGCCGATGATGCGCTGAATCTCTATGACGGCGATCGGGTCGATACCGGCGAAGGGCTCGTCGAGCAGGATGAAGCGCGGCTGCGTGGCCAGCGCGCGCGCGATCTCCACGCGCCGGCGCTCCCCGCCGGACAGGGCCAGCGCTGGCGAGTCGCGCAGATGGTCCACGCGCAGCTCCTGCAACAGGCTGCTGAGCCGCCGCTCGATCTCGGGCCGCGACAAAGCGTGCCCCTGATCGTCGCGCTGCAGCTCCAGCACTGCGCGTACATTGTCCTGGACATTGAGCTTGCGAAAGATCGAGGCTTCCTGTGGCAGGTAGCTCAGGCCCAGACGGGAGCGCCGGTGGATCGGCATGTGTTCGACCGAGCGGCCGTCGATGCGGATCTCCCCGGCGTCGGCCCGCACCAGGCCGACGATCATGTAGAAAGAGGTGGTCTTGCCCGCGCCATTGGGCCCCAGCAGGCCGACCACCTCGCCCTTCTGGACCGACAGCGACACGTCCTTGACCACCTTGCGGCTGCCATAGGATTTTTGCAGATTGCGCGCTTCGAGCCGGCTGACACCGGCGTCGGCCTGCGGCCCCGTGTCCGCGCGGGCACCGGGTGTGGCGCTCGCGCCGGGTGTCATTTCTTTTCCCCGGCCAATGCAGGGCTGGTGCGCAGCGTGGCGCCCGGACCCGTGGGGGTGGCAGTGGCGGCGCCGGTGTTCCGGGGCGTGAGCATGGCGCGCACGCGCCCGCCGGTGCTGGCCAGGCTGCCGGGGTTCGGGCCCGCCGCATTGCCGTCGACCGTGAAGACGTCGGTGGTGTTGTCGTAGGTGATCCGGCTGCCCACCATTTCGTCGTTCAGCGCGGCGCCCTTGAAGCGCCGCAGTTCGGCACGCTGCACGAATTCGACGCGGTCGGCCTTGCTGTCATAGCGAATGGTTTCGGCCTCGCCCTCGATGTATTCGTCCAGGCCGTCGCGCTTCTGGCGGTAATAGGCCAGCTTGCCGGGCTCGGCGGTGACCACGCCGTACTGATAGCCTTCGGGGTCCTGGCGCACATCCACGCGGGCGCCTCGGATGAGGATGGTGCCCTTGGTCACCACCACCTTGCCTGTGAACACGCTGGTCTGGCGCAGGTCGTCGTAGCGCAGGGAATCAGCCTCGATGTTCATGGGCTTGTTGCGGTCGGCTTTTTCAGCCACGGCACTGCCGCACCCCAAGGCCAGGGCCAGGAAAAGCGGGAGCAGGGAGTGTGGGGTGGTCATAGAGGCACGAAACTTGCTGCAATCATTGTAGCGGCAGCTTTCGTGCGTCTGCACCGCGACCAAGGGCTGCGGTCTCATGGCACCCCGGAGACTGTCTGCCGCCCCCACCCGCCCGGATTCAGGGATTCTTGCGCGCCTGCCCGATCAGGTAGTCCGTGACCTGCAAGGCCCGCTCCATGCTGCCAGCCAGCGTGGCGTCGGTGTAATAGCGCCCGGCGATACCCAGGGCGGGAACGCCCTCGACCCGGAACAGGTTTTGCAGTTGCGTCGCGCGCCGCGCCTTGTTCGAGACGGAAAAGGAGTTGTACAGCTCCATGAACTTGGCCCGGTCCAGATCCTGTTTGGCCGCCCAGCTGGCGATGCCGTCTTCGCGCTGCAGGTTCTGGCGGTCCACGTGGATGGCGTTGAACACCTTGCGGTGGAGCGTGTCCAGCTTGCCCATGGCTTCGAGTGTGTAGAACAGGCGCTGCTGCGGCACGAAGTCGTCGCGGAAGGCAACGGGCACGCGCTTGACGACGACATCCTTGGGGATGCGCTTGATCCACTCCTCCAGACGGGGCTCGAAGGCGTTGCAGTGCGGGCAGTTGTACCAGAAGAACTCGATGACCTCGATCTTGCCGGCCCCTTCGGTGGGCACGCGCTGCTTCAGGGCCAGGTAGTCACTGCCCTCGTCCGGAGTGCGGCTCTGGGCCACGGCGGGGGTCAGGGCGGGCAAGGCCAGAAGGCCGGCAGCGCCCAGGGAAAAATCGCGTCGCTTCATTTCAGGTTCACTCCTTGTCAGGGTCAGACGGATTGGCGCGGGAAAAGTTCAGCGCTGCACCCGCACCAGCACGGATTCCAGGCCCGAGCCGTCCAGCTTTTCCTTGAGGCGGTCGGCATCGTCTTTTTTCTCGAAGGGCCCGATGCGCACCCGGTACACAGTGCGGCCCGATTGTTCGCGCTCGGTCACGCGGGCCTCCACGCCCATCAGTGAGAGCTTGGCGCGCTGGGCATCGGCGTCCTCGGGCGTGCGGAAAGCGCCCGCTTGCACAAAATAGATGAAGGGGTCGGCCGGCGTTGCGGCGGCGCCGGATCGGGCGCGGGCCAGATCGCCCAGGGGATCGGCCGAGACAGCGGGCTTGGACTCGGGCCGCGCGACTGCCGCCACACTGGCCGCGGGCCGGGGCTCCGGGGCGGCAGGCGCCACGGCGGCGGCGCCGCTTGCCGGAGCCGCCGCGGCCGAAGGCGCAGGACGCGCCGGGTTCTTGCCGTACAGGGGCGCATTCGGGTCCCAGTCGCGGTTCTTCCTGGTCTCGGCGGCGTCTTGCTCTGCGGTGCGGCTCTGGCTCTTGTTGAGGAACGGAATAGGCACCTTGGTCACGTAGACGGCCACAGCCAGGGCGACGGCCAGCCCGATCACCATGCCGATGATGACGCCCAGGATGGTTCCGCCGCGTTGTTGTTTCTTGGTCATGCTCACATCTTTCGCGGGGCGCTCACGCCCAGCACTTGAAGACCATTGTGCAACACCTGCGCAGTGGCGCAAACCAGGGCCAGGCGTGCGCGCTTGAGCTGTTCGTCGTCGACCAGGATGCGCTCGGCGTCATAGTAGCTGTGGTAGAGCGCGGCGAGTTCGCGCAGGTAGAAGGTGACGTCGTGCGGCGCGAAATCGCGCGCGGCATCGGCCAGCATGGCCGGGTATTTGGCCAACAGCAGCATCAGCGCCAGGGCCTGCGGGCTTTGCAGCGGGCTCAGGTCGGTGCCGGCCAGTGTGGCCGGGTCGCCGCCCCAACCCACCAGCACCGAGCAGATGCGGGCGTGGGCGTATTGCACGTAGTAGACCGGGTTGTCGTTGTTCTGCGCCAGCGCGAGATCGACATCGAAGATGTATTCGGTGTCGGGCTTGCGACTGAGCAGAAAGAAGCGCACGGCATCCTTGCTGGTCCATTCGATCAGGTCGCGCAGGGTGACGTAGCTGCCCGCGCGCTTGGAGATCTTGACTTCCTCGCCGCCGCGCATGACGCGCACCATGGTGTGCAACACGTAGTCGGGATAGCCCTCGGGAATGCCCGTGCCCGCGGCCTGCAGGCCGGCGCGCACGCGCGCGATGGTGCCGTGGTGGTCGCTGCCCTGGATGTTGACGACCTTGTGAAAGCCGCGCTCCCATTTGCTCAGGTGGTAGGCCACGTCGGGCACGAAATAGGTGTAGCTGCCGTCGGACTTGCGCATCACGCGGTCCTTGTCGTCGCCGTAGTCGGTGGACTTCAGCCACAGCGCGCCGTCGCGCTCGTAGGTTTTGCCGGCCTGTTGCAGTTTTTCGACGGTGGCGGCCACGCGGCCGCTGGTGTACAGGCTCGATTCGAGGTAGTAGTTGTCGAAACGCACTTCAAAGGCCCGCAGGTCCAGGTCCTGTTCGTGACGCAGGTAGGCCACGGCGAACTGGCGGATGCTGTCGATGTCCTCGACATCGCCGCTGGCGGTGAATTCACGGTCGTCGGCGCGCACCGTCTTGCGGGCGAGAAAGTCCTGGGCGATGTCCGCGATGTAGTCGCCGTTGTAGGCCTGTTCGGGCCAGCCTGCATCGCCTGGCTTGAGGCCTTTGGCGCGCAGCTGCGTGGAGGTGGCCAGGGTGGCGATCTGCACGCCCGCGTCGTTGTAATAGAACTCGCGCCAGACATCGCAGCCCTGGGTCTGCAGCAAATTGCAGATGGCGTCGCCCAGCGCCGCCTGGCGGCCGTGGCCCACATGCAAGGGTCCGGTGGGGTTGGCCGAGACGAACTCGACCAGCACCCGCTGGCCGCTTGGCGGCTGCACACCGAAGCGTGGCCCCTGCTCGAGCACTTCGCGCACGATCTGCTGCTTGGCCTCGGGCTTGAGGCGGATGTTGAGAAAGCCCGGGCCTGCGATGTCGACCGACTCGACCCAGCGCTGGAAGGGCGCGCTCGCCAGCAGATCGGCGCGCAGCGACTCGGCGAGCTGGCGCGGGTTGAGCTTGAGCGGCTTGGCCAGTTGCATGGCGGCAGTGGACGCCAGGTCGCCATGAGCGGCCACCTTGGGGGATTCGAAAGCCGCCCGCTGGCCGGCGCCGGGGGAAAGCTTATCCAGCCCGGCCGCGAGCGCGTCGAGCAGTTCTTGTTTGACAGAGAGCATGCGGGGATTTTACGGGGCAAGGCGCAGCCCCGCGCTTTGCGTCCCGGTCATCCGTCTTGGCAGGCCGAGCGTTATGTGATGGAATGGCGCCGGTCGCGGTCCATTCGTCCGTCCCCCAACCTGTTCCCGGAGAACCCATGAAGAAACTCATTTCCCTGGTCGCACTCGGCCTGAGCCTGTCCATCGGCGGCGCTTTTGCGGCAGATCCGCCGGCCAAGAACTCCCAGCAGAACAAGATGGCCGACTGCAACAAGAGCGCTGGCGACAAGAAGGGCGACGACCGCAAGGCCTACATGAAGACCTGCCTGAGCGCCAAGCCCGCCGCCGCGCCCACGCAGCAGGACAAGATGAAGTCCTGCAACGCCGACGCCAAGGACATGAAGGGCGATGCCCGCAAGTCCTTCATGAGCGAGTGCCTGAAGAAGAAGTAAGCCGCTATTTCCCGTAGCCGCGCGCCAGGAAGACCGCGGCCAGCGGGATCAGCGCCAGTAAATGCGCCTGGACCATCACCAGGCGGCGCGCCAGTTTCACCTCACCCTCGGTGGGCAGGGAGCCGCTGGCGCGCAGCGCGCGGCGCCAGCGCACGAACATGATCGTGGGCTTGATCGACAACAGCCCCACCACCACGAACAGCGTGAGCTTGAGGTGCAGCAAAGGGTTGGTCCAGTACCAGTCCGCGCCCTTGGCGCCCAGCCAGGTGCGCAGCAGGCCGGTCAGCAGCACGGCGCCGGCCGCTATCCCGTAGATCAGATCGACCCGGCCCAGGCGCTCGACCACGGCCGCATTGAGCCATTGCGTGCGGCACAACGCGGCCTCGCTGGACAGGAACACCACCATGGTCAGGATGGCGAGCAGGTGGGCGTAGGCGAGCAGGCTTTCGAGCATCATGGATGAGCTTTCCTAGTGGCGGGGCCGGTTCAGGTTTTCCAGAATTCTGCCCGGCCATAATTGTGTTTCAGGAAATCGATCCACAGGCGCACGCGCAGCGGCAGGTGCTTGCGCTGGGGGAAAACGGCATAAATGCCATTGGGCGGCGCTGCGAACTCCTCCAGCAGCGGCAGCAGGCGACCCGCTGCGACGCCGTCCTCGACTTCCCAGGTGCTGCGCCAGGCAATGCCCAGGCCGGCCAGGCACCAGTCGTGGAGCACCTGGCCGTCGGAGCAGTCGAGCGGGCCGCCGGGCTTGAAATGGATGACTTCGTGCCCTTCGCCCTGCGGCACCTGGAACGCCCAGCCGCGCGTCTGCGAGGCATCGCTCGACAGGGTCAGGCAGTCGAACTTCGCCAGTTCCGACGGGTGTCCGGGGCTGCCGTGCCGGGCCACATAATCGACCGAGGCCACGCACAGCCGCCGGTTGTCGGCCAGACGCACACTGACCAGAGAAGAGTCGGGCAGATCGCCCACCCGAACGGCGCAGTCGAAGCCCTCGCCGGCCAGGTCCACCACCCGGTCGCTAAGGTTCAGCGAGATCGTCACATCCCTGTGCTGCGACCTGAACTGCGGCACCAGCGGCGCCACATGGCGCCGGCCGAAGCCCGCCGGCGCCGTGATGCGCAAATGGCCGCTGGCCTTGACGCCGCCGGCCGAGACGCTGGCCTCGGCATCGGACAGATCGGTCAACAGGCGCTGGCAATCCTCCAGAAAGGCGCTGCCCTCGTGGGTCAACGCGATGCGCCGGGTGGTGCGCACCAGCAGCTTGACCCCCAGGCGTTCTTCCAGCGCGTCAAGCCGACGGCCCATGATGGCCGGCGCCACCCCCTCGGCCCGGGCCGCCGCCGTCAGGCTGCCGCGCGCGGCCACAGAGACAAAAGATTCAAGCTGCTTGAGTTTGTCCATGCGTAAAGATTATTGATTCAGTACTATTTTGTCAAAGATAAATCGAGATTTATGCAATCAATAGGAGTCTCAGTATCAAATACAGTGGGGTCTGAGGGCTCGCCAAGGTAAGCCCAGCCGTTTTATTCTTTTCAGGAGCGCCCGCCATGTCCATCCCGCTGCCCGCCGGCATGCAAATCAATGCCCCCATACTGCCGGGCTTCGAATCCATACTGACGCTGCCCGCGCTGGCGCTGGTGGCCAAGCTGCACCGCGCTTTCGAGCCGCGCCGTCAGGCCCTGCTGGCCGCCCGCGCCGAACGTGCGAAGCGGCTGGACGCGGGCGAGCGGCCCGACTTCCTGCCCGAGACCCGCGCCATCCGCGAAGGCGACTGGAAGATCGCGCCGATCCCAAAGGCGCTGTACTGCCGCCGCGTCGAAATCACCGGGCCGGTGGAGGCCAAGATGGTGATCAACGCCTTCAATTCGGGCGCCGACAGCTACATGACCGACTTCGAGGACAGCAACTCCCCGCTGTGGACCAACCAGATCCAGGGCCAGGTCAATCTTTACCAGGCGATCCGCCGCACGCTGAGTCTGGAGCAGAACGGCAAGCGCTATCAGCTCAACGACAAGATCGCCACCTTGC
>JAURZS010000082.1 GCA_030653255.1 Burkholderiaceae bacterium
ATCGCGTCTGGGCCTAGTGCTCGACATGACGCTGCGCGACATCGAACGCGTGCTGTACTTTGAAGCCTACGTTGTGACGGACCCCGGCATGACCCCGCTGAAGAAGTTCAGCATCATGTCCGAGGACGACTACGACGCCAAGGTCAAGGAATACGGTGACGAGTTCACCGCCAAGATGGGCGCCGAAGGCATCAAGGACCTGCTGCAAGGCATCGAGATCGACAGCGAGATCGAGCGCCTGCGCGGTGACCTGACCGGCTCCGAGCTGAAGGTCAAGAAGAACGCCAAGCGCCTCAAGGTGCTCGAAGCCTTCAAGAAGTCGGGTATCAAGCCCGAATGGATGGTGCTCGACGTGCTGCCTGTGCTACCGCCGGACCTGCGTCCGCTGGTGCCGCTGGATGGCGGCCGCTTCGCGACCTCCGACCTGAACGACCTGTACCGCCGTGTCATCAACCGCAACAGCCGTCTGCGTCGCCTGCTGGAATTGAAGGCCCCCGAGATCATCGCGCGCAACGAAAAGCGCATGCTCCAGGAAGCCGTCGACTCCCTGCTCGACAACGGCCGCCGCGGCAAGGCCATGACGGGCGCCAACAAGCGCGCGCTCAAGTCCCTGGCCGACATGATCTAGGGCAAGAGCGGACGCTTCCGCCAGACTCTGCTGGGCAAGCGCGTCGACTACTCGGGCCGCTCGGTCATCGTGGTGGGCCCCACGCTCAAGCTGCATCAGTGCGGCCTGCCCAAGCTGATGGCGCTGGAACTGTTCAAGCCCTTCATCTTCTCGCGCCTCGAAGCCATGGGCATCGCCACGACCATCAAGGCCGCGAAGAAGGAAGTCGAATCCGGCACGCCGGTGGTGTGGGACATTCTTGAAGAAGTGATCAAGGAACACCCGGTCATGCTCAACCGTGCGCCCACGCTGCACCGTCTGGGCATCCAGGCGTTCGAGCCAATCCTGATCGAAGGCAAGGCCATCCAGCTGCATCCGCTGGTGTGCGCCGCCTTCAACGCCGACTTCGACGGCGACCAGATGGCCGTTCACGTGCCGCTGTCGGTGGAAGCGCAGATGGAAGCCCGCACGCTGATGCTGGCATCCAACAACATCCTGTTCCCGGCCAACGGCGAGCCTTCCATCGTTCCTTCGCAGGACGTGGTGCTGGGCCTGTACTACACGACGCGCGAACGCATCAACGCCAAGGGCGAGGGCCTGATCTTCTCCGACACCGGCGAAGTGCAGCGCGCGCTCGACGCCGGAGAGGTCGACCTCACGGCCAAGATCAATGTGCGTCTGACCGAGTACGCCAAGGACAAGGTCACGGGCGAGTTCGTGCCTTCGACCAAGCTGTGGGAAACCACCGCCGGCCGCGCCCTGCTGTCGGAGATCCTGCCCAAGGGGCTGCCGTTCTCCAACATCAACAAGGCCTTGAAGAAGAAAGAAATCTCCAAGCTCATCAATGTCTCGTTCCGCAAGTGCGGCCTGAAAGAGACCGTGGTGTTCGCCGACAAGCTGTTGCAAAACGGCTTCCGTCTGGCGACCAAGGCGGGCATCTCGATCTGCATCGACGACATGCTGGTGCCCAAGGAGAAGCCGAGCATCATCGCCCGCTCCGAGAAGGAAGTGAAGGAAATCGAGCAGCAGTACAACTCGGGTCTGGTCACTGCCGGCGAGCGCTACAACAAGGTGGTGGACATCTGGGGCAAGGCCGGCGACGAGATCTCCAAGGTCATGATGGCCCAGCTGGCCAAGGAAAAGACCATCGACCGCCATGGCAATGAAGTCGAGCAGGAATCCTTCAACTCGATCTACATGATGGCCGACTCCGGCGCGCGTGGCTCTGCCGCCCAGATCCGCCAGCTCGCGGGCATGCGCGGCCTGATGGCCAAGCCCGATGGCTCGATCATCGAAACCCCGATCACGGCCAACTTCCGTGAAGGCCTGAACGTGTTGCAGTACTTCATCTCCACCCACGGCGCCCGCAAGGGCCTGGCGGATACGGCGCTCAAGACCGCGAATTCCGGCTACCTGACGCGCCGCCTGGTCGACGTGACGCAGGATCTGGTCGTGACCGAAGAAGACTGCGGCACGCACGAAGGCTCGCTGATGCGTGCCATCGTCGAGGGCGGCGAAGTCATCGAGTCGCTGCGCGACCGCATTCTGGGCCGTTCCGCCGCCGACGACGTTCTGCACCCCGAGAACCGTTCGGTGCTGGTCAAGGCCGGTGACATGCTGGACGAAGACGTCATCGAAGAGCTTGAAGCCACCGGCGTCGATGAAGTCAAGGTCCGCACCGCGCTGACCTGCGCCACGCGCTTCGGCATCTGCGCCAAGTGTTATGGTCGCGACCTGGGCCGTGGCGGCCTGTTCAACGGCGGCGAAGCCGTCGGTGTGATCGCCGCCCAGTCCATCGGCGAGCCGGGCACGCAGCTCACGATGCGCACCTTCCACATCGGCGGTGCGGCATCGCGCGCGGCGATCGCATCCAGCGTCGAGGCCAAGTCCGCCGGCGTGATCGGCTTCAACGCCACGATGCGCTATGTGACCAACAGCAAGAAGGAACTGGTCGTCATCGCCCGCTCCGGCGAGATCATCATCCATGATGAGCATGGCCGCGAGCGCGAACGCCACAAGGTTCCTTACGGAGCCGTGCTGGCGGTCAAGTCCGACCAGCAGATCAAGGCTGGCGCGATCCTGGCCAACTGGGATCCGCTGACGCGACCCATCATCACCGAGTTCGCCGGCAAGACGCTGTTCGAGAACGTTGAAGAAGGCATGACCGTCGCCAAGCAACTGGACGAAGTCACCGGCCTGTCCACGCTGGTGGTCATCGACCCGAAGCGCCGTGGCGCGGCCAAGGTGGTCCGTCCGCAGGTCAAGCTGATCGACGCCTCCGGCAGCGAAGTCAAGATCCCGGGCACCGATCACTCCGTGACCATCGGCTTCCCCGTGGGTTCGCTGATCCAGGTGCGCGATGGCCAGGACGTGGGCCCCGGCGAGGTGCTGGCGCGTATTCCGGTCGAAGGCCAGAAGACCCGCGACATCACCGGCGGTCTGCCGCGTGTGGCCGAGCTGTTCGAAGCCCGTTCGCCCAAGGACAAGGGTGTGCTGGCCGAG
>JAURZS010000091.1 GCA_030653255.1 Burkholderiaceae bacterium
TCAAGGGCCCGCTCAAGGACAACAAGGGCAAGGAAATCATCGCCGCAGGCAAGTCGTTCAAGCAGACGGACCTGGAGCTGGAGAAGATGAACTATCTGGTCGAAGGCGTGAACGGCAGTATATGACTCCCCCCCGAAGCGCCTGCGGCGCCTCCCCCTCAGGGGGCGCCACCAGCGGCCCGGCAAAGCCGGTTCCGCGGTGGCCCGCGAACAGGCACTTCGGTCCGAGCTACACCATGCGCAACATCCTTCTTCCTGTCGGAGCCATCGTTGCCGCGCTGCTGCTGTTCGGCGTCTTCGTCTGGTTCGCCGGCGTCGACCCGGTGGAGGTCTGGGTGTTGCTCTTCAAGGGCGCCTTTGGCGACTGGTACTCCTGGCAGAACACGCTGCAGCGTGCGGCGCCGCTGATGCTCACCGCGCTGTGCGTGGCCATCCCGGCGCGCGCGGGCCTGACCATCATCGGCGCGGAAGGCTCGGTCGTGCTGGGCGGCCTGGCCTGTGCCTGGATGGCGCAGACCATCGCGCTGCCGGGCAACATGATGGGCACGCTCGTGCTTTGCATCGCAGGTGCGCTGCTTGGCGGCCTGTGGATCGCGCTGGCGGGCTGGCTGCGCCAGTACCGCGGTATCAACGAGACGATCAGCAGCCTGCTGCTGGCCTATGTGGCCATCGGCCTGTTCAAGCACGCGGTCGAGGGCCCGCTGCGTGATCCGGCCAGTCTGAACAAGCCCTCCACTTACGCCCTGGCCGAGGGCCTGCGCATCGGCGGCATCGGGGGCTCCGATGTGCACTGGGGTCTTGCCCTGGGCGTGCTGGCCTGCATTGCAGCGGGCGTGTGGCTGCGCGCCACGGCGTCAGGCTTTGCGGTGCGCGTCGTCGGCGGCAACCCGCGCGCGGCGCAACTCGTGGGGCTGCCGGCCTCGCGTCTCATTCTCGGGGCCTGCGCACTGGGGGGTGCCTGCGCCGGGCTGGCCGGCGCGGTCGAGGTCGCGGCCGTGCACACCAGCGCCAACGCATCGCTGATCGCGGGCTACGGCTACGCCGGCATCCTCGTAGCCTTCATTGCAAGGCATCAGCCCTTCGCGGTGATTCCGGTGGCCATTCTGTTTGGCGGCTTCGGCGCGGCGGGCAGCCTGCTGCAGCGCCGCCTGGGCTTGCCCGACGCCTCGGTGCAAGTGCTGCAAGGCATCGCCTTCGTGTTGATCCTCGCCAGCGAGGCGTTGCGTGGGCTGGACTGGGCCCGGCTGTCGCAGCGCCTGCGCCGCCCGACGGGCGCCACACCGGGGCAGATCGCCATGGGAGACAAGCTCGCATGACACCCGACCAATGGATCGCCATTGCAGCCGGCATCATCGGTGGCGCGCTGCGCGTGGGCGTGCCCTTTCTGTTCGTGAGCCTGGGCGAGTGCCTGACCGAAAAATCCGGCCGCATCAACCTGGGCCTGGAGGGCGTGCTGGTGCTGTCCGCGATGGCGGCCTTCGGCGGCGCCTACGTGACCGGCTCGCCCTGGCTGGGCGTCGTCGCAGGCGCCCTGGCAGGCGCGCTGCTCGCGGCGCTGCACGGGCTGCTGTGCTCCCTGCCGCGCGTGAACGACGTGGCCACCGGCATCGCTCTCATGCTGCTGGGCACGGGCCTGGCTTTCTACTGGGGCAAGCCCCTGATCCAGCCGCAGGCCCCGCAACTGCCGGCGCTCCCTCTGGGAGACTGGCTCGATTCCCCCGCGCTGCGCACGGCCTTGCAGGTCAATGCGCTGCTGCCGCTGGGTCTGGCGCTGGCGCTGCTGATGGCCTGGGTCTTCAAGTACACGCGCGTCGGCTTGCTGGTGCGCATGGCCGGCGACTCGGCCCAGGCGACTCGGGCGCTGGGCTACTCGGTCTCGGCCATACGCATTGCCGCCACCGCCGGCGGCGGCCTGATCGCCGGCCTGGGCGGCGCATCGCTCACGCTGTTCTATCCCGGCAGCTGGAACGAAGGCATCTCCAGCGGCCAGGGGCTGATCGCCGTTGCGCTGGTGATCTTTGCGCGCTGGAGTCCCCTGCGCTGCATAGGCGCTGCGATGCTCTTCGGCGGCGCCGGCGCGGTGGGCCCCGCCCTGCAGTCGGCCGGCATCGGCTGGGGGTACCACCTCTTCAACACCGTGCCCTATGCGCTGACCCTGTTGATCCTGGTGATCACCTGCAAGCCCGGCAGCGTGGCGCGGGGCACGCCCGGCGAACTGTCCTCGACGCGCTGAACCGCAGCGCACACACCACCATGCCCAGCACCTTGCGCCACATCGACGCCAACCCCTATCCCTGGCCCTGGAACGGCGCACTGCGCGCCGACAACACGGCGCTGCTCGTGATCGACATGCAGACCGATTTCTGCGGCGTGGGCGGCTATGTCGACAAGATGGGCTACGACCTCGGCCTCACGCGCGCGCCGATCGAGCCGATCCGCGCGCTGCTGGCTGCGCTGCGTCCGCTCGGCTTCACCATCATCCACACCCGCGAAGGGCATCGCCCCGACCTCAGCGACTTGCCTGCCAACAAGCGCTGGCGCTCGCGCCGCATCGGCGCGCTGGGCGTGGGCATCGGAGACGTCGGGCCCTGCGGGCGCATTCTGGTGCGCGGCGAGCCCGGCTGGCAGATCATCCCCGAACTCGCGCCGCTGCCCGGCGAGATCGTCATCGACAAGCCGGGCAAGGGCTCTTTCTGTGCGACCGACCTGGAGCTGATCCTGCGCACGCGCGGCATCGACAACCTGTTGCTGGCCGGCATCACCACCGACGTCTGTGTGCACACCACCCTGCGCGAGGCCAACGACCGCGGGTTCGAAGGCCTGCTGCTGTCCGACTGCACTGCCGCCACAGACCACGGCAACCATCAGGCGGCCCTGAAGATGGTCACCATGCAGGGCGGGGTGTTTGGCGCAGTGGCCGACTCTGCGGCCGTCTTGCGGGCGCTGTCATGAAAGCGCGGAGCAATCCATGAGCCGCCGCCGCCCCATCGACCCGATCTCGCCGCCCACGGGCGCACTTGCGCTCGAAACCTTCGACCTGACCCGGCGCTTCGGCAGCTTCACTGCCCTGGACCACGTCAGCATGCGCGTAGAGCCCGGCAGCGTGCATGCCTTGCTCGGCGAGAACGGCGCGGGCAAGAGCACGCTGGTCAAGTGCATCGCGGGATTCCACCGGCCGGACGAAGGCAGTGTCGTGACCGACGGCCGCGAGCGCGACATCGCCAACCCCGTGGTCGCACGCGGTCTGGGCATTGGCATGGTCTACCAGCACTTCACGCTGGCGCCGGGCATGACGGTGGCCGAGAACCTGCTGCTGGCCGGCGGCAAGACGCCGGCCGTGATCGACTGGGCCGCGCAGCGCGCGCAACTTCAGGACTTCCTTGCCACTACACCCTTCCAGCTCGCGCTGGACCGCCATCCCTCGGAGCTGGCCGCAGGAGAAAAGCAGAAACTGGAGTTGCTCAAGCAGCTCTACCTCAAGCCCCGGCTGCTGATCCTCGACGAGCCGACCTCCGTGCTCACGCCGCAGGAGGCCGACGAGGTGCTGGGCCATGTGCGCGCCATCGCGCGCCGCGGCCAGTGCACGGTCCTGATCATCACGCACAAGTTCCGCGAGGTCATGGCCTATGCCGACGCCGTCACCGTGCTGCGCCGGGGCCGCGCCGTGCACCATTGCCTGACGGCACAGACCACGCCCGCGCTGCTGGCGCAGGCCATGGTCGGCGATGCGGCTGCCCCCGCGAACAGCGACGCTGCTGCACGCAAGCCCGTGCCTGTCGATGCGCCCGTGGCCTTGCAGGTAGACGCCCTGAGCGCCTTCGGCGACCGTGGCGCGCTGGCGCTGCGCGAGCTGAGCCTGCACGTGCGCAGCGGCGAAATCCTCGGCGTGGCCGGCGTCTCCGGCAACGGCCAGCGTGAGCTGGTGGAGGCCCTGGTGGGGCAGCGCGCGCGCCTGTCGGGCCAGGTCCAGGTGATGGGCCAGCCCTATGCCGCGCGGCGCGAGGAAAGCCGCCGCCTGCAGGTGCGCAGCCTGCCCGAAGAGCCGCTTCGCAATGCCTGTGTGGCGGACCTGAGCGTGGCCGAGAACATGGCCCTGCGCGATTTCGACCGGGCGCCACTGGCGCGCGGGGGCTTTGTGGGCTGGCTGGACTTCGCCCTGTGGCGCTCGCGTGCGCGCGAATGGATTGCGGGCTACGGCATCAAGACCCAGGGCGAGGACGCACCCATCGGCAGCCTGTCCGGCGGCAATGTGCAGCGCGCCGTGCTCGCACGCGAGCTGGCCGGCAATATCCAGGTGCTGATCTGCGCCAACCCGGTGTTCGGCCTGGACTTCGCGGCGGTGCGGGAAATCCACGCGCGCATCGTGCAGGTGCGCGAGCGCGGTGGCGCGGTGCTGCTGGTCAGCGAAGACCTGGACGAACTGCTGGAGCTGGCCGACCGCATCGTCGTCATGAGCGAAGGCCGCCTGGTCTTCGAGACCGAAGCCGCCACCGCGCAGCGCCAGGAGCTCGGCGCGCACATGGGTGGCGGCGCGCACGCGGAGCCTGCCCATGTCCATTGAATCCACGCAAGCCCTTGCCCTGAAGGCCCGGCCTTTTGCTTACCTGTTCCAGCCCGAGCGCACTGCGCTGGTCATCATCGACATGCAGCGCGACTTCGTCGAGCCGGGTGGCTTCGGCGAAAGCCTGGGCAACGATGTGGCGCTGCTGCGCGCCATCATTCCCGAGACGCAGGCCGTGCTGCAGGCGTGGCGCGATGTGGGCGGCTTCGTTGTCCATACGCGCGAGGCCCATCGCCCTGATCTGGGCGACTGCCCACCCGCCAAACGCGAGCGCGGCAACCCGCGCCTGCGCATCGGCGACGTCGGGCCCATGGGACGCATCCTGATTGCGGGCGAACCCGGCAACCAGATCATTCCCGAACTGCAGCCCGTGGCGGGCGAACTCGTCATCGACAAGCCGGGCAAGGGCGCCTTCTACGCCACGGGTCTGCATGAGATGCTGCAGTCGCACGGCATCAGCCATCTGATCTTCATGGGCGTGACCACCGAGGTCTGCGTGCAGACCAGCATG
Organism: Burkholderiaceae bacterium; assembly: GCA_030653255.1. Lineage (GTDB taxonomy): Bacteria > Pseudomonadota > Gammaproteobacteria > Burkholderiales > Burkholderiaceae_C > JAURZS01. The sequence goes on from JAURZS010000091.1 coordinate 5,072, forward strand.
CGCGAAGCCAACGACCGGGGCTACGACTGCCTGCTGCTCGAAGACTGCACCGAGAGCTACTTCCCGGCCTACAAGGCCGCCACGCTGGAGATGGTGCGCGCCCAGGGCGCGCTGGTTGGCTGGACGGCTAGCGGCGCCCAGCTGCGCGCGGCGTTGGCGCCGCACAAGCCGGAGTAACATTCTTTCGTGCAGACTACCCTCCGCCCCACCGCCCGGCGCGTCGCGCCCGAACCCATGGCCCACCGCTCGCGCGCCAGCGAAGTCTATGACCAGCTCAAGCGCGATGTCGCCGAGTTCAGGCTGGTGCCAGGCGACCGCTTCTCCGAGAACGAAATCAGCGAGCGCCTGGGCGTGTCGCGCACGCCCGTGCGCCAGGCGCTGTTCCGCCTGCAGCAGGAAGGCTTTGTCGAAGTCCTGTTTCGCAGCGGCTGGCGCGTGCTGCCGTTCGACTTCGAGCAGTTCGAGCAGTTCTACGATCTGCGCATGGTGCTGGAGACCACGGCCGTGCACCGCCTGTGCGCCGACGATCGGCGCGTGGACCGCGCCATGCTCGATGCCCTGGCCGCCATCTGGCTGGTGCCGGCGGCGCAGCGCAGTGAAGACAGGGTGCAGGTGGCGCAGTGGGACGAAGACTTTCATTGCGCCCTGGTGGCAGCGGCCGGCAACGCCGAAATGGCGCGCGTGCACCGCGAGGTCACAGAGCGCATCCGCATCATCCGCCGGCTGGACTTCACCAAACAGCCGCGCATCGACGCCACCTACGACGAGCACGCCAAGATCCTGCGCGCCGTGCAACGCAAGCGCGGCGACCAAGCCGCCATGCTGCTGCGCGCCCACATCGAAACCAGCCAGGCCGAGGTGCGCAAGATCACCCTGCACCAGGTGCATCTGGCGCGCAAGAGCGACTACCGCTAGGAGTCTGCTGTGATTTCTTGCTCCCCGTTACTGTGCAAGCAGCAGTCCGTTGTCTATCAAACGCTGAACAATTCCAGCTTGAAGTAAGTCGCGTCTGCGCTTGGCTTCGGCACGGTGAGGTGCCTTCTTTGCCATCCAGCGCTTGAACTCCACAAAGGACACCGGCGCGATGGTTCGCATCAGCGTCATGCGCCCGGTGGCCGACACCACCACATGCTGGAAACGAGGAGCATTGGTCAGCACGGATGCGCGGACAGCCTGAACCGGCCACAGATCACCTTCATCATCGGAGAAGCGAAATGGATGGGGGTCGTCTCCTTCAGGCTGACGTCGCAGGAAGTCAACTTCAAATCCCTTGGCGTTGATCGCGGTTTCGTGATGCCCCTCCTTGCGCTCGAAACTGCGATCGGCCTGCTGCAACACGCCCAGAATGGAGGTGTCGAGCCTTTCCAGGTCGGTGACGAAGCGCACCCGCGCGCGCGCGTCCCAAAGAAGGTCAACGTCCTGCGTCGCCAGCGCGCCTTGCACGATGCGCACACCCGCAGCAGTTTCATAGGCATACAGGGCGTGCGTACCCACAACGGTGAAATGCTGTCCCAGTCCAGCGTCCTCGAGAGCCTTGAGCACGGCAACAACCGTGCCGGGTACGCGCCCCACTTTCAATGCTTTGTTGAGCCGCTCCGCTTCTGTTAGCGCTTCTCGCAGCGATCTCAAGCGCGACTCCAGTTCATGCTTGCGAATCGTGAATTCCCGGTAGGTCTTTTCGGTCGTCGCAGAGCGGGGTCCGACACGCTGCTGGCGGTTGTCGGGTTGGGTCTTTACCAGGTATTCGAAATCGCCTTGGGTTTTCCAGTACATTCCGCCCACATACTGGCGTGCTTGCGCCTGCACGCGCCGAAACTCATCGAAGATAGTCGTGGAATCGATGAGCTGACGAACGGCATTGTCCGATAGTGGCAGGTAGTCCATTGGCCGTATATTTTTGAAAAACGTATTTTATACGGCCAATGCCTGCGCGGCAAGGCGGTCACTCAGCCGGCATGCACGCTTCTCATCAATGCACTGTTAAACCCCCACAGCCCCGACACTAAAATGCGGAATGACTTTCCTAGAGATGCTGCGCCGCGCCGAGCGCGACAACGATTCCCTGCTGTGCGTGGGCCTGGACCCCGAGCCTTCGCGCTTTCCCGCGGGCCTGAAGGGCGATGCCGGGCGCATCTATGACTTCTGCGCCGCCATCGTCGACGCCACCGCCGACCTGAGCATCGCCTTCAAGCCGCAGATCGCCTATTTCGCCGCCCACCGCGCCGAGGGCCAGCTGGAGCGCCTGATGGAGCACATGCGCCGCAATGCGCCACATGTGCCCGTGATCCTCGACGCCAAGCGCGGCGACATCGGCTCCACCGCCGAGCAATACGCCAAGGAGGCCTTCGAGCGCTACGGCGCCGACGCTGTCACACTGTCGCCCTTCATGGGCTTCGATTCGGTGCAGCCCTATCTGCGCTACGAAGGCAAGGGCGCCTTCCTGCTGTGCCGTACCTCCAACCCCGGCGGCGACGACCTGCAGGCGCAGCGCCTGTCCTCGGTGCCCGGCGAGCCGCTGCTGTATGAGCATGTCGCACGTCTTGCCCAGGGCCCCTGGAACCTCAATGGCCAGCTCGGTCTGGTCGTCGGTGCGACCTACCCCGGAGAGATCGAGCGGGTGCGCCAGGTCGCGCCTCATGTGCCCTTGCTGATTCCCGGCGTTGGCGCTCAGGGCGGCGATGCGCGTGCCACCGTCAAGGCGGGTTGGCGCGCAGACGCGCCCATCGTGGTGAACTCCTCGCGGGCGATTCTCTATGCTTCGTCAGGCGCTGACTTCGCGCAGGCTGCCAGGCGCGAGGCCCTGAAGACGCGGGACATCCTGCGCGACGCCAAGAATTGAGGCCCGGGCCGGCGACGCACACGCGCGCCGCCATCGCAGCGCCGGCTCAGGCCTTCAGCAGCGGCGCCAGATAGCGCCCCGTGTGGCTCGCCGGGTTGGCGGCCAGTTCTTCCGGCGTGCCCACGCCCACCACCGTGCCGCCGCCCGCGCCGCCCTCAGGGCCCATGTCGATCACCCAGTCGGCGGTCTTGATCACATCCAGGTTGTGCTCGATCACAACGATGGTGTTGCCTGCATCGCGCAGCTGGTGCAGCACCTTGAGCAGCAGATCGATGTCGGCAAAATGCAGCCCGGTCGTGGGCTCGTCCAGGATGTACAGCGTGCGCCCCGTGTCGCGCTTGCTCAGCTCCAGCGCCAGCTTGACGCGCTGCGCCTCGCCGCCAGACAAGGTGGTCGCGGCCTGGCCGAGCTGGATATAGCTCAGGCCCACGTCGAGCAGTGTGTGCAGCTTGCGCGCGATGGCCGGCACGGCCTTGAGGAACTCATGGGCCGCCTCCACCGTCATGTCCAGAATCTCGGCGATGTTGCGGCCCTTGTAAAGCACCTCCAGGGTCTCGCGGTTGTAGCGCTTGCCGTGGCATACGTCGCAGGGCACGTACACATCGGGCAGGAAGTGCATCTCCACCTTCACCATGCCGTCGCCCTGGCAGGCCTCGCAACGGCCGCCCGCCACATTGAAGCTGAAGCGGCCCGGCCCGTAGCCACGCTCGCGCGCTGCGGGCATCTCGGCCATCAGCTCGCGGATCGGCGTGAACAGGCCGGTGTAAGTGGCCGGATTGCTGCGCGGCGTGCGGCCGATCGGCGACTGGTCCACATTGATGACCTTGTCGAACTGCTCCATGCCTTCGATCGACTCGTGCGCGGCGGGCTCCTCGTGCGCGCGGTAGATCGTGCGGGCCGCCGCCGCGTACAGCGTGTCATTGACCAGCGTCGACTTTCCCGAACCAGACACGCCGGTCACGCAGGTCAGCAGGCCGACCGGGAAATGCGCGCTCACGCCGCGCAGATTGTTGCCGCTGGCCTTGATGATCGACAGCCAGCCCTCGCTGCCGGGCTGTCCCTGGGGCGCATGCCGCTTTGCCGGAATGGCGATGCGCAGCGCGCCCGAGAGATAGCGGCCCGTGAGGGACGCCGCGTTGCCCTTCACATCCTCATAGCTGCCCTGCGCGATGACGCGCCCGCCGTGGATGCCCGCGCCCAGGCCCATGTCGATCACGTGGTCGGCCGCGCGGATCATGTCCTCGTCGTGCTCGACCACCAGCACGCTGTTGCCGATGTCGCGCAGGTGGCGCAGTGTGCCGATCAGACGTTCGTTGTCGCGCTGGTGCAGGCCGATGCTGGGTTCGTCGAGCACATACATCACGCCGGTCAGGCCCGAGCCGATCTGCGAGGCCAGCCGGATGCGCTGCGACTCGCCGCCGCTCAGGGTCTCGGCGCTGCGGTCCAGGCTCAGGTAGTTCAGGCCGACATCGTTGAGGAACTTCAGGCGCAGTCCGATTTCGTGCACCACTTTGGCCGCGATCTCGGCCCGGGCGCCGCGCATGCGCAGTGTGTTGAAGTATGAAAAGCTCTCGCGCAGCGTGGCGCGGCTGATCTCGTGGATGGACTTCAGCCGGGGTGGCTGGTCCGCCACGCCATCGCTGACCAGAAACACATTGCGCGCCTCGCGCCGCAGCCGCACGCCGCCGCAGTCGGGACAGGGCTGCAGACTGCGGTAGCGGGCCAGCTCCTCGCGCACGGCGGGCGAGTCGGTCTCGCGATAGCGCCGCTCCATGTTCGGGATGATGCCTTCGAAGGGATGCCTCTTCGTCTGCCGCCGGCCCTGCTGGCTGCCGGAGTCCATCACATAGCTGAAGCGGATCTCTTCTTCGCCGGAGCCCTGCAAAACCGCCTGCTGGACGGCCGGCTCCAGAGATTCGAAAGGCGCATCGACACTGAACCGGTAATGTTTGGCCAGGCTTTCGAGCAGCGCAAAGTAATAGCCGTTGCGCCGGTCCCAGCCCTTGATCGCGCCGCTGGCCAGGCTCAGCGAGGGAAAGGCCACCACGCGCTGCGGATCGAAAAACTCCTTGTGGCCCAGACCGTCGCAACCGGGGCAGGCGCCCACCGGCGAGTTGAACGAGAACAGCCGCGGCTCCAGCTCGCTCAGCGAGTAATTGCACACCGGGCAGGCGAAGCGCGCATTGAACAGATGCTCCTGCCCGCTGTCCATGACCAGCACCACGGCCCGGCCCTCGGCCAGGCGCAGGGCCGCTTCGAAACTCTCGGCCAGGCGCTGCGTCATGTCGGGGCGCACCTTGAGGCGGTCGATCACCACGTCGATGTCGTGCTTCTCGGCCTTCTTCAGTGCGGGCAGCTCCGCGAACTCGAAGATCTGGCCGTCGACCCGGAAACGCACATAGCCCTGCGACTGCATCTGCGCGAACAGTTCAGTGAACTCGCCCTTGCGCTCGCGCGCCACTGGCGCCAGGATCATCAGCCGCGCCTGCGGCGGCAGGGCCAGCGTGGCGTCGACCATCTGCGACACGGTCTGCGCCTGCAGCGGCAGATGGTGGTCGGGGCAGTAGGGCGTGCCTGCGCGCGCGAACAGCAGGCGCAGGTAGTCGTGGATCTCGGTCACCGTGCCCACCGTGGAGCGCGGGTTGTGCGAGGTGGCCTTCTGCTCGATCGAGATCGCGGGCGACAGGCCCTCGATCACGTCGACATCGGGCTTGTCCATCAGCTGCAGGAACTGCCGCGCATAGGCCGACAGACTCTCCACATAGCGGCGCTGTCCCTCGGCATACAGCGTGTCAAAAGCCAGCGAGGACTTGCCCGAGCCGCTCAGGCCGGTGATCACCACCAGCTGGTTGCGCGGGATGTCGAGGTCGATGTTCTTGAGATTGTGCGTGCGCGCCCCGCGGATGCTGATGCGCTGCTGCTGCAGCGCGCGCGCCAGGTACTTGGCATCGTCATCGGCATCGGGGAGCCGGGCGGCTTCGTCGGCGTTCAGGAATGGGCTGTCTTTTGGGGAATTCACGTGAGCGCGCTTCGGGGGGAACCCTCCATGATAGTCTGGCTACATAATCTTGATCCACTGGAGGAATTTGCAATGGCATCCGTCAACAAAGTCATACTGATCGGCAACTGCGGCCGGGACCCCGAAATCCGTTACCTGCCGTCCGGCCAGGCCGTGGCCAATGTGAGCATCGCCACGTCCAGCAAGCGCAAGGACAAGAACAGCGGCGAGATGGTCGAAGACACCCAATGGCACCGGGTCACCTTCTACGACCGCCTGGCTGAAATCGCCGGCGAATACGTCAAAAAAGGCCGCCCCATCTACGTCGAAGGCCGCCTCAAGTACGGCAAATACACCGACAAAGACGGCGTCGAGAAAAACACCGTGGACATCATCGCCACTGAAATGCAGCTCCTGGGCGGCCGCGAAGGCATGGGCGGCCCAGCCGGCGGCGGCAGTGAAGACGAAGGCGGCGGCGCTCCCCCGCCGCGCCGCGCCGCGCCCGCCCCCCGGGCCGCACCGGCGCCCGCGCCGGCCAAGTCCTCCAGCGGCTTCGAGGACATGGACGACGACATTCCGTTCTGAGTCCTGTGGCCAAAGGCGCACAAGCGCTGAAATCCCCCCACAGCCTTGAAGCCACCCCGGAAGGCCTCAACTAGGCAGCAGAGGCCCTCCATGAACGACACCTTTCACATCGTCTGTCCCCATTGCCACACCACCAACCGGGTGAATGGTGCTGATCTGGCGCGCGCGCCAGATTGCGGCAAATGCCATCAGGCCCTGTTCACGGCGCATTCCACCGCGCTGGACGAGGCCGGCTTCGAGCGCCACATCATGCGCAACGACATTCCCGTGCTGGTCGATTTCTGGGCGCCCTGGTGCGGCCCCTGCCGCCAGATGGCGCCGGGTTTCGAGCAGGCGGCAGCCCGGCTGGAGCCGCGGGTGCGGCTGGTCAAGGTCGACACCGAAGCCCATCAGGCGCTGGGGGCGCGGTTCAATATCCGCAGCATCCCGACCCTCGCGTTGTTTACCGGTGGACGTGAAGTCGCTCGTCAGGCGGGGGCCATGGGCGCGGCCGAGATCGTGCGCTGGACCGAGGCCCAGTTGCCGCTTACGCGGCCTCGCTAACCGCCTCCGGGCGGGCCTGCCACTCTTCGCGGCTGGTGATGACTCCGCCACCCAGGCAGACCTCACCGTCGTACACGACGGCACTTTGACCCGGAGTGACTGCCCACTGCGGCGTGTCGAAACGCAGCTCAAAACCGCCATCGCCCGGCCCGGCCAGGGCACAGGCTGAATCGGCCTGACGGTAGCGCGTCTTGGCCGCGTATGTGCCCGACGGAGGCGGGGCGCCGGCGATCCAGCTGGTGTCGTCGGCGCGCAGGCTGTGCGACAGCAGCCAGGGGTGCTCGTGGCCCTGGACTACCCACAGCGTGTTCGTCGCCATGTCCTTGCGGGCCACAAACCAGGGCGCATGCTCGCCGCCGCCACGCTGCGCGCCGCGCTCCTTGACGCCGCCGATGCCCAGACCCTGGCGTTGTCCCAGCGTGTAGAAACTCAGGCCCTGATGCTGACCGATGACGCGGCCGCGTTCGTCCTTGATCGGGCCGGGCGCGTGCGCGATATAGCGGTTCAGGAACTCGCGGAAAGGGCGCTCGCCGATGAAGCAGATACCGGTGGAGTCCTTCTTGCGCGCATTGGGCAGGCCGATCTGCGCCGCGATGCGGCGCACCTCGGTTTTGTGCAACTCCCCGATGGGGAACAGCGTTCTGGCCAGTTGGGCCTGCGTCAGGCGGTGCAAAAAATAGCTTTGATCCTTGGCCGGGTCCAGCCCCTTGAGCAATTGGTGCAGCCCGCTGGCCGCGTCCTGCCGCACGCGCGCGTAGTGGCCGGTGGCAATGCGCTCGGCCCCCAGGCGCAAGGCATGATCCAGGAAAGCCTTGAACTTGATCTCCGCATTGCACAGCACGTCGGGGTTGGGCGTGCGGCCCGCCTGGTACTCGCGCAGGAACTCGGCAAAGACACGGTCCTTGTATTCGGCGGCAAAGTTGACGTGCTCGATCTCGATGCCGATGACATCGGCCACCGAGGCCGCATCGACGAAATCGACGTTGGACGAGCAGTACGCGCTGTCGTCGTCGTCTTCCCAGTTCTTCATGAAGATGCCGACCACCTCGTAGCCCTGCTGCTTCAACAGCCAGGCGGTTACCGCGGAGTCCACGCCTCCGCTCAAACCGACAACGACGCGGGTTCGGGCCTTCATTTGTGAGATTATCCCAAAGCGATGCTTGCCCAGCCCCGAACCCTTGCACTCCCGCGCCGACGGCCGTCGGCGCAGGCCCTGCTGGCTGTGCTGGCATTGCATGCGGCGCTGCTGTGGCTGCTCTTGCAGCATGAACCGGTGCAGCGAAGTCTGCGTTTTGTCGTGTACCAGTATGTGCAGCCCATCAGCCAGCAGGCCGACGCCGCCATGAGCCGCGCCATCAGCGCGGCCCGGCCGCTGACCTTGCGCGCGGCGCGCGCGCTGTCGCCGTTCACGCCGCGCGTCGAAACCTCGATGCCGCGTCAGGCGACCACGCAAACGCCCACGCTGAGCCGGGGCGACGCGCCGCCTGCGGATACAAGTACGGCGCAAGTGCAGCCGCGTGCGACGGAAGTCGAGCAGCCGGCACTGCCGGTACAGCCCGCCGCAGTGGCGGCACAGGCGAGCCCTGCCGCCGCGCCGCCGCCCAGCCCGCCGCAACCCGAGCCACCGCCGGCGGCCTTGCCGGTACCGATAGTGCCGACCGTGCCAGCGGCTGCCGTCGCGCCGGCACCCTTGCCGGCACAAACGCCTGCGCCGGTTCCACTATCTACGCCCGCACCCGCACCCGCACCCGCACCTGCACCAACACCAACACCAACACCAACACCAACACCAACACCAACACCAACAGCCCCTGCCGAACCCGCACGTGTTATGCAGCGCCTGCAGGCCCCCGTCATCGATGTGCCCGTGTCGCCCTCATCCGCAGCTGCCGCTGGTGCCGTTACAGTGCGCGTCGTGCCGCCGGGCGCAGGCCTGTCGACCCCGGGCGGTGTGGGTGCGGACGCCGCCGGCGCGGCCCCTGGCGGTGCAACCGGCCTGGCCAGTCCTGCCGCGCTCTCCGCTGCGCCCGCTGCCGCACCGCCGGCGATTGCCAGCCCGCGCACGCCGCCGCTGCCCGGCCTGCCCGAACTCGCCGGCCCCTACCGCGTGCAGCCGCGCCAGCGCAGCCTGTCCGATATGGCGAATGAGCAGTTGCGCCGCGGGCGTCCGCGCGACAAATGGGCCGAGGGCATGGAAGACGCGGCCAGTGCCGACTGTCTGCGCGCCGGTCGCACCGAGACCCTCGGCGGACTGCTGGCCGTGCCCGGTCTGGCCGCCCGGGCCTTGCAGGGGCGGTGCCCGAGGTAGGCTCGCAGCCCGATTCGAATTCATTACCAGGAGACCCAGATGGATCTGCAAATCAGGAACCGCACCGCCCTTGTCACCGGTGCCAGTGCCGGTATCGGCAGGGGCATCGCGCTGGCGCTCGCTGCCGAAGGTGTGCAGCTGGCAATATCGGCGCGGCGCAAGGCACTGCTCGACGAAGTGGCCGCAGAAATCGTCGCCGCCGGCGGCCTGCGGCCGGTGGTCATCGAATCCGATCTCTACGCGCCCCAGGCTTCCTTTGATCTGGCCGCCGCTGCGTTGGCGGCAATGGGCCATGTGGATATCCTCGTCAACAACGCAGGCGGCTCGCGCAGCTTTACCGACCTGCATGTCAGCGAAGACCGCTGGGAGGAGGCGTTCACGCTGAACTTCCACCGGCCGCGCCAGCTGGCCGATGCATTGATCGACCAGATGATCGAGCGTCGCTGGGGCCGCATCATCAACATCACCGGCAAGAGCGAGCCCGATCACGTCAACGGCGCTTTCTGCGCCAAGGCCGGCATGCACAGCTGGGCCAAGGGGCTTTCGCGCGTGGTGGGCAAGCATGGCATTACGGTCAATTGCCTGCCGCCCGGACGCATCCATTCGGAGCAGATCTTGCGCAACTACACCCCCGAGTACCGGCAATGGCAGGCCGACAACGAAATCCCGATGGGGCGCTACGGCGAGCCCGCAGACATGGCCAATCTGGTGTGCTTTCTGGCCTCGCCGCTGGCCAGCTACATCACGGGCGCCGTGATTCCCGTCGATGGGGGTTTGCGCCGGTACCAGTTCTGAGTCCGGCCGCTTATGCTCGAGAAAATTCAAAGATAACAGGAGACGCAACGTGAATCCCACATCGAACCCCAACCGCCGCCAGCTCCTCAACCTTGGCGCTGCAGCCGCGCTGGGCGCGGCCATTTCTCCCGTTGCGGCGCAGAGCTGGCCGGCGCGGCCGATCCGCTTCGTCGTTCCCTTCGCGCCGGGCGGCACCTCGGAGATCGTCGCCCGCGCAGTTTCCGCTGAACTGACCAAGCAGCTCGGGCAGAGTGTCTTTGTGGAGAACAAGCCCGGCGGCGCCGGCACCGTGGCCATGTCCGAGGTCGCCAAGGCGGCGCCCGACGGCCACACCATCATCCTCGGACATGTGGGCACCCTGGCGGTCAATCCCTACATGCTGAAGAATCAGCCCTACGACGTGGGCCGCGACTTCATGCCCGTCACGTTGCTGGCCAAGGTGCCCAATGTGTTCGTCGTGCATGCCGACGTGCCGGCCCGCAATTTCCGGGAGTTCGTGGCCTATGTCCGGGCCAACCCTGGCAAGCTCAACTACGGTTCGGCCGGCAATGCGAGCGCAGGCCATCTGGCCATGGAGTACCTCAAGCTGGTCACCGGCATGTACATCACCCACATTCCCTACCGTGGCACCGGCCCGCAACTGTCGGATTTGCTTGCAGGCCGCACGCAGGCCTCGTCGGCCGGCCTGCCCGCGCTCAGCGCCCACATCAAGAGCGGCAAGCTGCGCGCCATTGCGGTAGGCACGCAGCAGCGCATCAGTCAGTTGCCCGATGTCCCCACCGTGGCCGAGATGGGATTCAAGGATTTCGAAACCTCGCAGTGGTATGGCATCCTCGCGCCGGCCGGCACGCCGGCGGACATCGTGCGGCGGCTGCAGGAAGAATCGCTGCGCGCGCTGCGCTCCAGCGCGGTGACCGAGCGTTTTGCCAACGACAACGCGGTGGGCGGGGGCGGTCCGTCGAGCGAATTCGCAGCCTTCATCGCGCGTGAACAGCGCATATGGAGCGATATTGTCAAGCGGGCGCAAATCAAGGCCGATTGAGTCCCGGCAAAGTCAACCGCTGACCGACGAGTCCGTATGAAGCAAGTCCAATGGGTAGCGCTGCATGCGCAGATAGTCGTCAATGCCGCGCAGCAGCATGGGGCTGCGGTGGCGCTGGGTGTTGGCACGAATCTCGTCGGCCGTGAGCCACAGCGTGCGCACGATGCCGTGGTCAAGCCGGCGCGCAGGGTCGAAGCGGCCCAGGTCGCCGCAAAAGGCAAAGCGCAGATAAGTCACGTCGTGGCCCGCGCCACGGCGCACGCGTGCCATATAGATGCCCACCAGTGCGGTTGGCCTGAATTCGTGGGCGGTCTCCTCCAGCACCTCGCGCGCGCAGGCCGCCACCATGGATTCGCCCGCGTCCAGATGGCCTGCCGGATTGTTGAGCATCAGACCCTGAGGCGTGTGTTCCTCCACCAGCAGGAAGCGGCTGACACCGTCTTGCTGGCGCTCAATGACCGCGGCCACGGTCACATTGGGCTTCCATCGCATATTCATGGCCGGATTATGGTGGGCGCGCAAGCGCACTGACGATGCAACTTCAAATTGCCTGTATCCAATTGAATCCTGGCAACGATCTCGACGCCAATCTTCAGGCGGCGCGCGCCGCCGTCATGGACGCCGTGGCGCAAGGCGCGCAGCTGGTCGCGTTGCCGGAGTTCGCCGCCTTCCTGGACCGCAGCGGCCGCGCCATGGCGCAGGCGGCCCTGCCCGAGGAGAGTCATCCGGCGGTGGCCTTTTTTCAGGAACTGGCCCGCAGCGCTTCGGTCTGGATCATGCTCGGCAGCGTTGCAGTGCGCGAGTCCGTTGGTGGCGAGCGCCTGTGCAACCGTTCGTTTGCGATCGCGCCAGATGGCCGCGTCGTTGCGCGCTACGACAAGATCCACATGTTCGATGTGGTGCTTCCCAGCGGGCGGGCGATCCAGGAATCCCGCACCTACCGGCCCGGCACGCAGGCTCCCGTCGTGGACACGCCCTGGGGCGCTTTGGGCATGACCATCTGCTACGACCTGCGTTTCCCGCAGCTGTATCGCGCGCTGGCGCAAGGCGGCGCCACTATTCTCATGGTCCCCTCGGCCTTTGCCTTCGAGACCGGCTCCGTGCACTGGCAGCCGCTGCTGCAGGCGCGCGCCATCGAGACCGGCTGCTTCGTGGTTGCCGCCGCCACCTGCGGCACCCACCCGGGCGAGTGGCGCACCTGGGGCCATTCCATGGTGGTCGATCCCTGGGGGCGCATCCTGGCACAAGCCGGCGACCAGCCCGGCGTGCTGATGGCAACGCTCGACCTCCCTGCGGTGCCGCGCGCGCGCGCAGCGATCCCCTCGCTGGACGCCCGCAACAAATTTGACATCGTTCGCGCACCCGGCGTGGCATAGTGCACACATGCGCTCATTCACCAGAACCATTGGCCCCATGACGACACATCAAGGCGACACAAAGGCGCTGCGGCGCAGGCAGACCCTGGCGGCGGCGATGCTGGCATGGGTGATGGTCGCAGCGCCCGCGCCCGCGCTCGCCGCTGATGCCGTACCTGCCACCCCCGCTTCAGCCCTGGTATCCGCTTCTGCGGCATCGCTGGTCGCACCCCCAGTGCTTGCGGCCTCGCCCTCACTTGGCGCGGCCTCCGCCATCAAGGCGCCCGAGGTGGCGCTGGACAACCCGTACGGCCTGGCCGCGCTGTGGCGCCAGGGCGATCCGGTGGCGCGCAGCACCCTGGTGCTGCTGCTTCTGATGTCGCTGGCAAGCTGGTATGTGCTGGTTCGAAGACTGATCGAGCAGGCGCGCATGGGACGGCAGGCGCGCGCCGCGCACGACAACTTCTGGCGTGCCGACACCGTGCGTCAGGGCGCCGACGCACTGCAGGCCGACAGCGTGTTCCGCTACATCGCCGAGTCCGCGCTCGAAGCCCTGCGCAAGCGCGAGGGCCTGATCGGGCAGGTCGACCTCGACACCTGGTGCGCGCAAAGCATAGAGCGCGCCGTCGCCAGCGTGCACAGCCGCAGCCAGGAGGGCCTCGCGCTGCTCGCCACCGTAGGCTCGACCGCACCCTTCGTCGGTCTGTTCGGCACGGTCTGGGGCATCTACAACGCACTGGTCAAGATCGGCGCCTCTGGCCAGGCCTCGATCGACCGTGTGGCCGGGCCGGTGGGCGAGGCGCTGATCATGACCGCCATCGGACTGGTCGTGGCCGTGCCTGCGGTCATGGGCTACAACTGGCTGGTGCGCCGCAACAAGCTGGCCATGGACGAGGTGCGCGCCTTCGGCTCCGACCTGCACACCGTGCTGCTGGCGGGCGGTGGCAAGGCGCAGGCCTGAGGCCTGCGGGCAGCGCCATGGCCCTGAACTACAAGCGCCTGCCCGGTGACGAGGATGGGCTGATCTCGCAGATCAACACCACGCCGCTGGTTGACGTGATGCTGGTGCTGCTGATCATTTTTCTGATCACCATTCCCGTGGTCAGCTCCTCGGTCGTGCTGCAATTGCCGCGCGAGTCCAGTCGGGCCGAACAGAGCGAACCGGGCAAGGTCATCGTGTCGGTCGACGCCTCGGGTGTGTTGTACTGGTTCGACACGCCACTGCCCGACACGCAGGCCCTGATGGTGCGCTTGGGTCGGGTTGCGACCGCCGTGCCCCAGCCCGAAGTCCACATCCGCGGCGACGCACGCGCCAGCTACGAAGCCATAGGACGCGTGGTCTTTGCCTGCCAGCAGCTGGGCATCAGCCGCATCGGCTTCATCACCGAGCCACCCCGGCGCGACTGAACAAAGGCGCGCGCATGGCAATCCATTTCAATGAGAGCAACGGCGGCGACCCCGAGGTCATGGTCGAGATGAACACCACGCCGCTGATCGACGTGCTGCTGGTGCTGCTCGTGATGCTCATCATCACCATCCCGATCCAGCTTCATTCCGTGCCCATCGAAATGCCGGTGGGCACGCCGCCGCCAAACCTGGTGCCGCCAAAGGTCGTCGAGATCGGCGTGACACCCGCCAACCAGTTGCTGTGGGACGGCGACATTGTCGATCTGGCGACGCTCGAATCGCGCCTGCGCGAAGCCGCCGCGGCGGCGGAGCAGCCGGAGATCCATATCCGCCCGGACCGCCACGCGCGCTACGAGGTGGTGGCCGGCGTGCTGGCCGCCTCGCAGCGCCAGGGGCTCACCCGCATCGGCCTGGTGGGTGCCGAGCAATTCGCACGCTGACGCACACGGCCGGACGCCGCAGCGTCATCCGGCCGTGTGCGTGGTCAGGCCCTGCATCACGCGGCGCCGGTCCTGGTTGAAGACTTCCACCTGCACCACAGCCGTGCTGCGCCCCTGGTGAACGACGCGGGCGCGCGCCGAGACCCGCGGCGCGTGCCCGGGGCTCAGGAAGGTCAGCGCCATGGAGCTCAAAGTCCAGTTCTGCGGCAGGGCCGCGCGGGCCGTATTCGTGACCAGCCCGGCGAGTATGCCGCCTTGCACATGACCGACGCGGTTTCCTACTTGCTGCCCGGCCTCCAGGCTGCCCGACGCGCCCGTGGTGGTCTTGCGCGTGCGCAGACCCCAGAAGCGTTCGATGAATGGCGCGCCGCCGCGCCGGGCCAACGCCAGCATTCTGCGGGCGCGCAGGTAGATCTGCGCCTCGTGGGCCTGCAATTCGCTGGCCGGATCCGGCAAGTCGACGGGCGCTTGCGGATCGACAGGGCGCATGGGCGGCACAGTCGCGCCCGCTGGCATCGGCAGCACCATGAAGGTGCCGCTGCCGAAGCACACCGGACGCCCGCCGCCCAGGATCGTCACCCGGCTGATCGACTGCTTGCCCGCCACGCCCTGGACCATGCCCTCGAAGCCGCTGTGCGCCTCCAGGCGGTCCACCGCCGGGGCCCCGGTGAATTGCAGCTGCATATTGACCGTGGCCAGCCGCACATGCTGCGGTATCGCTGCGCGCACGCCGCTGGCCAGGGCCATATCGGCCAGCAGACACAGCGCGCCTGCGGCGGCCTGCCCCGATGGGTCGGCGCAGTGCGGTCCGACATCGATGGTAGTGAGGCAGTCGGCCGGGGTCATCCGCTCGAACGACACCTGCAGAAAGTTGCCGGCAAAGTGGTAGCCGGGTACGCGATTGCGCATGAGTCCGCCGAGCACGCGGCGCAGGATGGGATCGTTGGGGAGGGAGGAGGCCATGACCGCATTTTCCATCGAACGGACAAACGCCGTTTCCATGGGGTCCGCGCTCGCCGATAATCGCCGCAATCTCATGTAAGCTCGCGGTCAGCAACCGTGTCCATTCCCTAGGAGTCGTTCATGCTCATTGGCGTGCCTGCCGAAACTACGGCAGGTGAAACCCGTGTCGCCGTCACACCCGAGACGGCCAAAAAGCTCGTGGCCCAGGGCCATGGCATCCTGGTTCAATCTGGCGCCGGCGTTGCCGCCAGCGCCCCCGACGCCGCCTATGCGGCCGTCGGAGCTCAGATCGTCGATGCCGCCGCCGCGTTCGGCGCGCAACTCGTGCTCAAGGTGCGCAGCCCCTCTGACAACGAGACCGCGCTGATGCAGCCGGGCACAACAGTCGTGGGCATGCTCAACCCCTTCGATGCGCCCGGCCTGCAGCGCATGGCCGCCGCAGGCCTGACGAGTTTCGCGCTGGAGGCCGCGCCGCGCACCACGCGCGCGCAAAGCATGGATGTGCTCAGCTCGCAGGCCAACATCGCCGGCTACAAGGCCGTGATGATCGCGGCCGATAAATACCAGCGCTTCTTCCCCATGCTGATGACCGCCGCCGGCACCGTCAAAGCTGCACGCGTCGTGGTCCTCGGTGTGGGCGTCGCGGGTCTGCAGGCCATCGCCACGGCCAAGCGCCTGGGCGCGGTGATCGAGGCGTCCGACGTGCGTCCTTCGGTCAAGGAGCAGGTCGAATCCCTGGGCGCCAGGTTCATCGACGTCGCCTACGAGACCGATGAAGAAAAAGAAGCCGCCGCCGGTGTCGGCGGCTATGCCCGGCCCATGCCCCAGAGCTGGCTCGACCGCCAGAAAGCCGAAGTCGCCAAGCGCGTGGCCCAGGCCGACATCGTCATCACCACGGCGCTGATTCCCGGCCGCGCCGCGCCGGTGCTCGTGACGGAAGAGATGGTCCGCTCGATGAAGCCCGGCTCGGTCATCGTCGACCTGGCCGCGCCCCAGGGCGGCAACTGCCCCCTCACAGTGCCCGGACAGACCGTGCAGCGCGAGGGCGTTACGCTGGTGGGCGAGACCAATCTGGCGGCCCTGGTGGCCGCCGACGCCTCTGCGCTTTACGCGCGCAATGTGCTCGATTTCCTGAAACTCATCGTCACCAAGGAGGGCGCGCTCACGGTCGATCTGCAAGACGACATCGTGGCCGCCTGCCTGATGACCCAAGGCGGCGAAGTCCGCCGCAAATGACAAGACGAGAGGACGCTTTCATGGACCTTCCATCACCCACCATCATCAATCTGATCATCTTCGTGTTGGCCATCTACGTCGGCTACCACGTCGTGTGGACCGTCACACCAGCCTTGCACACGCCGCTCATGGCGGTGACCAACGCCATCTCGGCCATTGTCATCGTCGGCGCGATGCTGGCCGCCGCCCTGACCGAAACCCCCCTGGGCAAGACCATGGGCGTGCTGGCGGTGGCGCTGGCGGCCGTGAATGTCTTCGGTGGCTTCCTGGTCACGCGGCGCATGCTTGAAATGTTCAAGAAGAAAGAAAAGAAGGCCCGCAGCGCCGCGGAGACCGCCAAATGAGCATGAACCTCGTCACCCTGCTTTATCTGCTGGCTTCGATCTGCTTCATCCAGGCGCTCAAGGGCCTGTCGCATCCCACCACCTCGATCCGCGGCAACGTGTTCGGCATGGCCGGCATGGCCATCGCCGCGCTGACCACGGCCGCGCTGATTGTCGAGCTCTCCGGCGGCAAGGCCCTGGGCATGGGCTGGGTCCTGCTGGGCCTGCTGGTCGGCGGCACGGCCGGCGCCATCATGGCACGGCGGGTCGAGATGACCAAGATGCCCGAGCTGGTGGCCTTCATGCACAGCATGATCGGCCTGGCCGCCGTTTTCATCGCGGTGGCCGCAGTGGCCGAGCCATGGGCCTTCGGCATCACCCTCAAACCCGTGGCTGCGGGGACGGCGGCATTGCTGGGCACAGCCGTCGCGCCGCTGGCGCCGCCCATTCCTGTGGGCAACCGCCTCGAACTGTTCCTGGGCGCGGCCATCGGCGCCATCACCTTCAGCGGCTCGGTGATCGCCTTCGGCAAGCTGTCGGGCAAGTACAAGTTCCGCCTTTTCCAGGGCGCGCCCGTGCAGTTCGCCGGACAGCACAAGCTCAATCTGGCGCTCGGCTTGCTGACCCTGGCGCTGGGTTTGGTGTTCACTTTCACAGGCAACTGGAATGCCTTCCTGGCGATGCTGGCGCTGTCCTTCGTCATGGGCGTGCTGATCATCATTCCGATTGGTGGCGCCGACATGCCTGTGGTGGTGTCCATGCTCAATAGCTACTCGGGCTGGGCAGCGGCGGGCATCGGCTTTTCGCTGAACAACGCCATGCTGATCATTGCCGGTTCGCTGGTCGGCTCCTCCGGCGCGATCCTGAGCTACATCATGTGCAAGGCCATGAACCGCTCCTTCTTCAATGTGATCCTCGGCGGCTTTGGCGGCGAGGCCGCGACGGCGGCGGCCGGCGGCGCGGAGCAGAGAACGGTCAAGTCCGGCAGCGCCGACGATGCTGCCTTCGTGCTCAGCAATGCCGAGACTGTGGTCATCGTGCCAGGCTACGGCCTGGCGGTGGCGCGCGCGCAGCACGCTGTCAAGGAACTCGCGGCCAAGCTCATCGAAAAAGGCATCAGCGTCAAGTATGCGATCCACCCGGTGGCTGGGCGCATGCCGGGCCACATGAACGTGCTGCTGGCCGAAGCCGAGGTGCCCTACGACCAGGTCTTCGAGATGGAAGACATCAACGGCGAGTTCGGCCAGGTCGATGTCGCCATCATCCTGGGCGCCAATGACGTCGTGAACCCTGCCGCCCACGTCAAGGGTAGCCCGATCTACGGCATGCCGATCCTGGAGGCCTACAAGGCCAAGACCGTGATCGTCAACAAGCGTTCCATGGCGGCGGGTTATGCTGGCCTGGACAACGAATTGTTCTACATGGACAAGACCATGATGGTTTTTGGCGATGCAAAAAAAGTCGTCGAAGACATGCAAAAAGCCATCGAGTAAACACCGCGCGGCGTCAAAGTGAATTGTCGCGCGGACGATAAGCGATAACCTGGAGACCTACATGACTGCACGCCCCTGGCTTTCTGCCTATCCCGAAGGTGTACCTGCCGACATCGACGCGTCGGTCTTCCGTTCGCTGGTGGCTCTCATGGACGAGAGCTTTCGCAATTACGCCGACCGCGTTGCCTACAGCTTCCTGGGCCGCGACATCCGGTTCTCCGAGATCGACGAGCTGAGCCGCGCTTTCGGCGCCTACCTGCAGGGGCTGGGATTGTCCCGGGGAGACCGCGTCGCCATCATGATGCCCAATGTGCCGCAGTATCCGGTGGCCGTCTGCGCGATCCTGCGCGCGGGCTATGTGCTGGTCAACGTCAACCCCCTGTACACCCCGCGCGAACTCGAGCACCAGCTCAAGGACTCCGGCGCGCGGGCCATCGTCATCATCGAGAATTTCGCCCGCACGCTGGAGCAATGCATTGCTGCCACGCCAGTCAAGCATGTGGTGATGTGCACCATGGGCGACCAGCTCGGCTGGCTCAAAGGCGCGCTGGTCAATTACGTGGTGCGCAACGTCAAGAAGCTGGTGCCGGCCTGGAACCTGCCGGGCGCCGTTCGCTTCAAGGACGCGCTGGCCCGGGGCCGACGCGGCACCCTGAGTGTGCCCGATCTCAAGCCTGACGACGTTGCTGTGCTGCAGTACACGGGCGGCACCACCGGCGTGTCCAAGGGGGCGGTGCTGCTGCACCGCAATATCATCGCCAACGTGCTGCAGTCCCAAGTCTGGGACGAACCCGTGATGCGGCGCGTGCCCGCCGACGAACAGCATACGATGGTCTGCGCCTTGCCGCTGTATCACATCTTTGCATTCACGGTCTGCATGATGCTGTCCTTGCGCAAGGGCGGCCGGCTGATCCTCCTGCCCAATGCGCGCGATTTCTCCTCCGTGCTCAAGGAGTTGTCCAAGCAGACCTTTCACAGTTTTCCTGCAGTAAGCACCCTGTTCAACGCGCTGGCCCACCATCCCGATTTCGACAAGGTGGACTGGAGCAATCTCAAGGTCTCGATCGGCGGCGGCATGGCGGTCCAGAGCGCGGTGGCCAAGCTGTGGCTCGAGAAGACCGGCTGCCCCATCTGCGAGGGCTACGGCTTGTCCGAAACCTCGCCTTCGGTCACCTGCAACCCGACGACCAGCACCGAATACTCCGGCAGCATCGGCGTGCCCCTGCCCGGCACCTGGCTCAAGCTGCTGGACGATGACGGCCACGAAGTGCCCGTGGGCCAGCCCGGCGAGATCGCCATCAAGGGCCCGCAGGTCATGGCAGGTTACTGGCAGCGCCCCGACGAGACCGCCAAGTCCATGACACCGGACGGCTACTTCAAGTCAGGCGACATCGGCACCATGGACGAGCGCGGCTACTTCCGCATTGTCGACCGCAAGAAGGACATGATCCTGGTCAGCGGCTTCAACGTCTATCCGAACGAGATCGAGGACATCGTGGGCCGCCTCGAGGGCGTTATGGAGTGCGCGGCCATCGGCGTGGCCGACGAGAAATCCGGCGAGGCCGTCAAGCTGGTCATCGTGCGCAAGAACCCCGATCTGACAGAGGCGCAGGTGCGCGAATACTGCCGTACGAACCTCACTGGCTACAAGCAGCCCAAGATCATCGAGTTCCGCACCGACCTTCCCAAGACGCCGGTAGGCAAGATACTGCGCCGCGAGCTCAGAGACCCGAAGTAGGCGGCGGGCCGATGGCGCTGACAGCGATCCCGCGCTCAGCGATGCGCTCGCGGCGGCGGCCGGCGTGGCCATGCCGGCCGCGCGCGTGCACCGCGGCCTGGTGCTCAGCGGCGACCGCTTCATCCGTACTGCGGCCGACAGCCTGGCGCTGCGCAGTGCCCTGCCTGCGGCGCTGGCCGTCGAAATGGAGGGCGCCGCCGTGGCGCAGGTCTGCCACGACTACGGCATTCCCTTTGCGGCCCTGCGCACCATTTCGGACCGTGCCGACGACACGGCGCATGTGGACTTCATGAGCTTTGTGGACACCGTGGCCAGCCGGTATTCGGCGGCCATCGTCAAGGCGCTGCTCGCGTCGCTCCAGCCGTCACCGAAGACGCCTCAAGCCTTGATCTTCACGCCGCGCGTGAACTCCTGCCAGTAGGCGCGTTCGGCGCGGATGGCTTCGGCCATCTGCTCCGGCGTGGTGCCCACCGGCTCGCAGCTGGTGTCGTAATACGCCTTGCGGGTTGCGGAATCTTCCAGTTGCTGCGCCACCAGCTTCTGGATTCGCTGCACGATCTCCCGCGGCGTTCCCTTGGGCGCGACCATCCCATACCAGATGTCGGCGGTGAAGCCGGGAACCGCCTTGCTCACAAGGTCGGTGCCGGGAAACATCGAAGATGGCGCGGCCGAGGCGACGGCCATCAGCTTCAGACGCTTGTCCTTCACCAGATTGTTGATCATTGACGACGCCCCGCTGAACATGATCTTGACGTCGCCCGACACCAGGGCCGGCACCGCTTCATTGGTGCTTTTGTAGGGCACGTGCAGCAGCTCGATACCCGCGCGCTCGGCGAGCTTTCGCGCCCAGAAGTGGCCGGCACTGTCCATGCCCGCGTTGGCGCAGCCCACCGTCCCGGGGGGCTGGCTTTTGACATAGGCGATGAAGCCGGCAAGATCGTTCGGGACGCCCGGATTGGCAATGATGACGCCGGGAGCACGGCCCACGATGGAGATCGGCGCGAAGTCGAGCACCGTGTCGTATCCGACATCGGGCCGCAGCACCGGCCCCAGTCCCATCGGGCCATTCCAGATGAAGCCCAGCGTGTGGCCATCCGGCGCGGCGCGCGCAATCTCCAGCGTCCCGGTGATGCCGGAGGCCCCGGGCTTGTACTCGGTGATCACCGGCTGACCCAGGGCGCGCTGGATGGCGTCCTGCAGCGGCCTGAGCATGATCTGCGTGCTGCCGCCGGGCGGCGAGGGCAGGATCACACGGATCGTCCTGGACGGAAAACCCTGCTGCGCCACAGCGGGCATGGCGATCGAGGACGCCATCGCGCTGGTAAAGACGCCTAGAAATTTGCGACGCTGCATATTTGTCTCCATTATTAATGGGTCCAAATATGGTCCCAACCTCGCTGCGTGTCTGTCCCCCTCTGTAGGTACGAACCGGACAGCCGACTTCAATGGGCCGATGTGCGCCGAAGGGCGCCGTCCCAGGCCAGGTTACTTCAGCCAGCCCCGTTTGCGGAAGTACCACATGGGCACCAGCGCGCTGGCCACCATCAGCGTCAGCGCATACGGGTAGCCCAGCGACCAGTCCAGCTCGGGCATGAGCTTGAAGTTCATGCCATAGATGCTCGCGATCAGCGTAGGCGGCAGCAGTGCGACGCTGGCAACCGAGAAGATCTTGATGATCTTGTTCTGGTTGATGTTGATGAAACCGACCGTCGCATCCATCAGGAAGTTGATCTTGTCGAACAGGAACGCTGTGTGGTTGTCCAGCGACTCGATGTCGCGCAGGATCTGGCGCGCCTCCTCGAACTGTTCGGCATTGAGCATGCGGCTGCGCATCATGAAGCTGACCGCGCGGCGCGTGTCCATCACATTGCGCCGGATGCGGCCGTTCAAGTCCTCCTGGCGGGCAATGGCGGCCAGCACCTCGCCGGCCAGGGCGTCGGTCACATCGCCCGAGAGCACCTTGGCGCTGACCTTTTCCAGCTCGTCGTAGATGCCTTCGAGCGTGTCCGCCGAATACTCGGCATCGGCGTCGAACAGCTTGAGCAGGACCTCCTTGGCATCCTCGATCAGGCCGGGTGCGCGCCGCGCACGCAGGCGCAGCAGGCGGAACACCGGAACGTCTTCATCGTGGATGGAGAACAGCACACCGCGGCTCTTGAGCTCTGCGTTGTGCTGGTTCAGGATGAAGGCCACGCGCACCGTGCGCGGCTCCTGGTCGTCGGCAATCAGGAAGTCGCTGCGGATGTGCAGTTCGCCGTTGTCTTCCTCGTAGAAGCGGGCCGATTCCTCGATGTCCTCGTCCATGGCGTCTTCGGGAATCGACAGACCGTAGTACTGCTTGACCCAACGCTTTTCTTCCAGCGTGGGCGACTCCAGGTCGACCCAGATCGGCTGAAAGCGCGATAGCTCTTCCAGCGATTCGATCTCTTCCTGGAACAGACGCCCACTGGCAAGGGTGAAGATGTTGAGCATGGCTCACTCCCTGAGAAAATTCGCATCTGGCAATGACGGGGGTTGGCGCTTTCAACCCCGATGCGGCCGAGGGAGTTGAAAGCTACCGCGTAGGGTAGGTTTCCAAGGAGTGATCTCCGTTG
The DNA here is from genome assembly GCA_030653255.1 of Burkholderiaceae bacterium. Lineage (GTDB taxonomy): Bacteria > Pseudomonadota > Gammaproteobacteria > Burkholderiales > Burkholderiaceae_C > JAURZS01. Next base: position 27,731 of record JAURZS010000091.1, read on the forward strand.
CGGGTGACTGCCGGATTATCGCTCAGGAAAACCCGGCAGACTGGGAGAAATGCCGCTGCGCGCCGATAAACTAGGACGAAACACGACAGGGAGAACTCGCCCATGGGCGCAGCGAAAGTGACATTTACGGCGGCCGGTGTCCGGCAGGGATTGATTCGTGGCCAGGCCCTGGGGGCGGGGGTATTTGTCTACGGCCTGGTGTTTGGCGTCCTGGCCAGCGAGCGCGGGCTGTCCTTGCTGCAGGCCGCGTTGATGAGCTTGCTGGTCTATTCCGGCACGGCCCAGTTGGCCGCCTTGCAAAGTTGGGGGAGCTCGCCCATGGTGTTGCCACTGGTGGCCAGTGTGCTGGTGATCAACGCGCGCTACCTGCTGTACGGTGCTGCGATCCAGCCCTGGCTGTCCAAGGTCAGCCGAAAGCAGGCCTATATCTCCCTTTTCGTGCTCGGCGACAGCAACTGGGCCCTGTCCATGCGGGAGTACGCCCTGGGCGCGCGCGACGCCGGCTTCGTTCTCGGTTCGGGACTGTCGAACTTCAGCTTCTGGATGGTCGGCACGCTGCTGGGCAATGTGCTGGCAGGCGGTGTACCCAACCCACAGGCGCTGGGCCTGGACTTCATGCTGGTGGCCTTTGCCGCGGCCATCAGCATCGAAGTCTGGCGCAGCAAGGCCGACATCTGGCCCGCGCTGGCCGCCGCTGCGGTCGCCTGGGCCTTGCACCGCTGGGTGCCGGGTGGCTGGTACATCGTGGGTGCCGGCCTCGCCGGCGCGGCTGTGGGGGCCTGGCGCCATGTCGACTGACGGCACCTTCTACCTCGCCTTGCTGGGCATGGCGCTGGCCGCCTTCGGCTGCAGGATCGCAGGGTTCTTGCTGATGGCCTATGTGCCCATCACAGTGCGCCTGCGCTCGGCCCTGCAGGCCGTGCCCCTGGCCGTGATGATCGGCATCGTCATGCCCGTGTTGTCGGCAGGGCGGCTGCCCGAACTCGTGGCGCTGGCCGTCGTGCTCGCCACGCAGAAACTCACGGGCAGCAATGCCATTGCAGCCCTGTCCGGTGCGGGCACGGTGGCCTTGATCCGCTGGCTGGCCAAGACCGCCTGACGTCCTGAAACCCCGCAAATTCAAGCACTTGCAGCGCCCGCTGACAAGTGCTTTCACTTTGGGCGACGGCCCGGCGCCGAAAGGAATTGCATTTCGCGGGAGGCGGGCGCATAGTGGCTTTGTGGTCGCTCGGAAAGGTTCTCTTTTTGTCTGTCGTCCAGCGCTCGAGGGCGGCAGGTTTTCCCGCAGAGCAACAGGAGGCTAGTTATGAATTTG
>JAURZS010000096.1 GCA_030653255.1 Burkholderiaceae bacterium
GCGGCGCAGGTCAATGCCACGCTGGCGGGGGACGCACTGGCTAAAATCATGAGGCACAGTTTAGCGTTTTGCATCCAATACAGGCTCCGCCTAGCGCGGCATCTTCTTCCATGGCCTCCGCTCTCACCGACAAACTCTCACGCCTCGTCAAGGAAATGCGGGGTCAGGCCCGCATCACCGAGTCCAATGTGCAGGACATGCTGCGTGAGGTGCGCATGGCGTTGCTCGAAGCCGACGTCGCGCTGCCCGTGGTGCGCGACTTCGTGGCGCGCGTCAAGGAAAAGGCGCTGGGGCAGGACGTTCTGAGCTCCCTGACGCCCGGCCAAGTGTTGGTAAGCATCGTCAGCCGCGAGCTGGCCGCCACCATGGGCGAGGGCGTGAGCGATCTGAACCTTGCCGCCCAGCCGCCGGCCGTCATCCTGATGGCCGGCCTGCAAGGCGCCGGCAAGACCACGACCACCGCCAAGCTGGCCAAGCACCTGATCGACAAGCGCAAGAAGAAGGTACTCACGGTGTCGGCCGACGTCTACCGCCCTGCTGCGATCGAGCAGCTGAAAACTGTGACGGCGCAGGCCGGCGCGGACTGGTTTCCCAGCGCGCCCGACCAGCTGCCGGTAGACATCGCACGAGCCGCGCTGGACCATGCGCGGCGCCATTTTTACGACGTGCTGCTGGTGGACACGGCTGGGCGCCTGGCGATCGACGAGGCGCTGATGCACGAAATCAAAGAGCTGCATGCCGCCGTCAATCCGGTGGAGACTTTGTTCGTCGTCGACGCCATGCAGGGCCAGGATGCGGTCAACACGGCCAAGGCCTTCAAGGAGGCTTTGCCCCTGACCGGCATCATTCTCACCAAGACCGATGGCGATTCGCGCGGGGGCGCCGCGCTATCGGTGCGCCAGGTCACCGGCGCGCCGATCAAGTTCTCCGGCACCAGCGAGAAGATCGATGGCCTGGAAGTGTTCGATGCCGAACGTCATGCCGGGCGCATTCTGGGCATGGGCGACATCGTCGCGCTGGTCGAGCAGGTCACGGCCGGGGTGGACACGGAAGCGGCGCAAAGGCTTGCGGCCAAGGTCAGGAGCGGCGAGAGCTTCGATCTCAATGATTTTCTCGGCCAAATCCAGCAGATGAAGCAGATGGGCGGCCTGTCCAGCCTCATGGACAAGTTGCCGGCGCAGATGGCGGCCAAGGCCGGGCAGGTCGACATGGCCCGGGCCGAGAAAGACATCGTCCGCAAGCAGGGCATCATCCACAGCATGACGCCGCAGGAGCGGCGCAAACCCGAGCTGATCAAGGCCACGCGCAAGCGCCGCATTGCCACCGGCGCCGGGGTTCAGGTGCAGGAGGTCAATCGCCTGCTCAACGAATTCGGCCAGATGCAGGACATGATGAAAAAAATGAAGGGTGGCGGCCTCATGAAGATGATGAAGCGCATGGGCGGCATGAAGGGCATGCCGAAGTTCTGAGTCCGGCGGATCAGGCCGGGGTCTCTTCCTTCAGCAGGACCTCGCCGCGCAGCGAGCGCTGCGTGGCCTGTGTGATCCGCACATCCACCATCTGCCCGATCAGTCGCGGCGAACCCTCGAAGTTCACAGGCCGGCTGCACTCCGTGCGGCCCATCAGTTCACTGGCGTTCTTGCGCGAGGCGCCTTCGACCAGGATGCGCTGCACCGTGCCCAGGCGGCTCGCGCTGATGGCGCGCACGCTGTCGTCCAGCGCCTGCTGCAGGGTTTGCAGGCGCGCCAGCTTGACCTCGTGCGGTGTCTCATCGCGCAGATTGGCCGCAGGCGTGCCGGGACGGGGGCTGAAGATGAAACTGAAAGAGGCGTCGTAGCCCACGTCGTCGATCAGCTTCATGAGCCGGGCGAAATCTTCCTCGGTCTCGCCGGGGAAGCCGACGATGAAGTCGCTGCTCAGGGCCAGGTCGGGGCGGATCGCACGCAGTTTGCGCACAGTGCTCTTGTATTCCATCGCGGTATAGCCGCGCTTCATGGCCATCAGGATGCGATCGCTGCCATGCTGCACCGGCAGGTGCAGATGACTCACGAGCTGCGGCACCTTGGCATAGACGTCGATCAACCGCTGCGTGAACTCGTTGGGGTGGCTGGTCATGTAGCGGATGCGCGCAATGCCCGGGATGCGGGCCACGTATTCGATCAGCAAGGCGAAGTCCGCAATGTCTGCGCTGCGGCCCATGGGGCCGCGGTAGGCATTGACGTTCTGGCCCAGCAGTGTGACTTCGCGCACGCCTTGCTGCGCCAGCCCGGCAACCTCGGCCAGAACGTCGTCGAAGGGGCGCGAGACTTCCTCGCCGCGGGTGTAGGGCACGACGCAGTAGCTGCAGTACTTGGAGCAGCCTTCCATGATGCTGACATAGGCGCTGGCGCCATCGACCCGCGCGGGTGGCAGATGATCGAATTTCTCGATTTCGGGAAAACTGATATCCACCTGCGGGCGCTGCTGCCGCTGGCGCTCTGCGAGCAACTCGGGCAGCCGGTGCAGTGTCTGCGGACCGAAGACCACGTCGACATAGGGAGCCCGCGCCACGATGTCGGCGCCTTCCTGGCTGGCGACGCAGCCGCCCACGCCGATCAGCACGCCCTTTTTCTTGAGGTGGCGCACGCGCCCGAGGTCGCTGAAGACTTTTTCCTGCGCTTTCTCGCGCACGGAGCAGGTGTTGAAGAGGATGAGGTCCGCTTCCTCGACCAGGCTTGTCGGCTCGTAGCCCTCGGCTGCGCGCATCACATCGACCATCTTGTCCGAGTCGTACTCGTTCATCTGGCAGCCGAAGGTTTTGATGAAGACTTTCTTGCTCATGCTCTTGCTGCTCATTTCGGGACGAAGGGACGCTCTACCGGCGCAATGCCATCCTTGGGTGGCGGGCTCTCCGAGCCGAAGAGGAAATTGCGGATGGCCTCGCCGGTGCCCGCCGTGGAGCCGGTGCGCTTTTGCGCGGCTTCGTCGGGCGTCAGGATCCAGACGCGGCTGATCAGCCCGGCGGAATCGCGCAGGTAGTTGACGACATACGGCTGGCCGACGATGGCGCCGGACAACACCAGCAGGTTGTTTGGCCCATGGATGCGCGCTCCTGGCGACAGGCGTTCTGGCCTGCCGTTGAGGCGGACTTCGGGCGGGGCGGTGACGACCAGTTCCGCACGCTGCGCGGCACTCGGGAATTCGCGGCGCACACCTTGGGCCTGCGCCGCTGGCGACAGCAGCGTCAGTGTCAGGGGGAGCAGCAGGGCCGCGGCCAGTGTGGCACGGGCGACCCGAGAATTGCAGCGGTTCATGGTTTCGATCCAGAGGCTGAAAAAAGAAAAGGCACTGAGCGGTCAGTGCCTCGCAGCGCCGAGTTTAGTTCATGCCGGGCGCCAACAGGCGCTGCGGGGCATTTGTCAGAATAGGGCTTTCGTCCCTTCGCCGCCCCCTATTCATTCATGAACGATCCACTCGAGCAGGCCAGAGCACTCTTTCTGCAAGGCCTGTCACTCTCCGAGCAAGGGCAGCTTGAGCCGGCCGCGCAGCACTTCGAGGCGGCGCTGGCATTGGCGCCGGGGCGTGCCTCCATCCTCATGAACCTGGCGCTGACGCGAATCCGCATGCAGCACTTTGACCAGGCCGAACCGCTGCTGCGTTCGGCCCTTGCGGCCGACGAGGCGCAGAGTGACGCCTGGGCTGCGCTGGGACTGGTGCAGATGGAGCTGGGTCAATGGGGGCAGGCTTTGCACAGCCACGAGCGTGCCGTGGTGTTGGGGGCGGACACGGCGGCTGTTCGCATGCGGCTGGGTCAGTGCCTGGCGCGCGGCGGGCAACACGATCAGGCCCTGGCGGCGTTCGACCGCGCGATCGAGCTGGATGCAGGGCTGGCGGAAGCCTGGAGTCAAAAAGGGCATCTGCTGCGCGAGATGCATCGCCTGCAGGACGCCGCCGAATGCTATCGGCGCGCGCTGGAACTGGGCGCCGACGCCGAACTGCACAGCTACTACCTGGCCGCCTTGGAGCCTGACGCGATACAGGGGAATGCGCCCCGCCGTTATGTAGAGGCCCTGTTCGACCAGTACGCAGACGACTTCGAGGACCATTTGCTGCAACAGCTGCGCTATCAGGGGCACAGCCTGCTGATAGCGCAACTCCCGGCGCCGGGCGCGGCGCTCTTCAAAAAAGTGCTGGACCTGGGTTGCGGCACCGGCCTGTGCGGACCCCTGGTGCGTGCGCGCTCGGGTTTCCTGTGCGGCGTGGATCTGTCGGCTGCCATGGTCGACAAGACGCGAGCCCGCGGCGTCTATGACCGCGTGGTACAGGCCGACCTGGTCGACTTTTTGGCTGCCGAGACGGAGCATTTCGACCTGGTCCTGGCTGCCGATGTGTTCATCTACGTGGGACGGCTGGAGCAGGTGTTTGCGCAGCTGGCCAAACGCATCCCGGTTGGCGGTCTGCTGGCCTTCACACTGGAGGAGGCCGGGCCGGGCTTCGATGTGGAGCTCAGACCGAGCCTGCGCTACGGGCATTCGATCGCGTATGTCGAGGCATTGGCGGCGGAGCATGGATTTGAATGGGCGGCGAGCCACAGCGCGCCCATCCGTTTCGATCAACAGCAAGCCATACCGGGACGCTATGTGTACCTGCGCAAGGGCGGCGCACCCGTCAGAACATCGCCGCAATCCACACCGCAATGACCACTGCGGCCAATCCCGGCAGCACTTGCTGGGTGTAGCTCCTGTTGCCGGAGGCGGCGGCCACCAGTGCCTTGCTCACGGCATTGGTCGAAAACGCGAACAGAATGCCCAGTTTCGCGTCAGCCAGCGTCAGGCTGTTCTGGTTCACCAGTGCGCCCAGCGAGGCCACGATGGAGTGGGCGTCAACGAAGCCGGTGATGGCAGCGCCGGCGAGCACGCCGTGGGCGCCCAGCCATACATTGAGCGCGGCCGACAGCAGGGTCATGGCCGACACCGCGACTGTGAGCACCAGGGTCGCGCGGATGTCGAAGGCATGGCCCGTCAAGGGCTGGTCTTTGGTTTCGGCGGCGCGTGCGCTCCTGATGAGGATTCCGATGGCATAGGACACTGCAACCGCGCCGCCATAGGCGAGGGGGCGGACCATGGCGGGCAACAGGCTGGGTACGATCAGCCAGACCAGCAGACCGAGCTGAACCATCGTCGACACGGTGGACAGAACCGCACCCGACACGGCAGCCCGGGTGTGCTGGGGCTCCTCTTTTGCGACCTTGCCCATCGCCAGAATGGTGGCGGTGCTGGACACGAAGCCGCCGGCGAAGCCGGTCAGGGCCAGGCCGCCGCGGTGGCCGAAGGTACGCTTGGCGATGTAGCCGGCGGCACTCACGCTCATCACCAGAACGACGAACCCTGCAAGTTCGTGCAGATTGACCGCGTGGAAGGGGCCGACATAGCGGTCGGGTGCCAGCGGCAGGATGATCAGCGCCGCCGCCGCGAACAGGATCACATCGTGCAGCTCGCGCTCGGACAGCACCTGCCGCACGAAGCGGTGGAGCCGGTCGCGCGCCGCCAGCAGCGCCGTCAGCCCGGCGCCGATGCCAGCGGCCAGGCCCGGGTCGCGCATTGCGAGCGCCCCCAGCAGACTGGTCAGCACCAGGGCCACTTCTGTCGTCATGCCGGGGTCCTGCCTTTGGCTGCGGGCATGCGACAAGACGGCCAACGCCCCGACGATCAGCATGGCAACAGTCAATAGATAGGGCTGATCCAATATCTGCGCCACCGCGCCGAGCAGCGCAGCCACTGCGAAAGTGCGTATGCCCGCAGCATCGCGCGCTGGTCCGTCGCCCTTGCGCCGCTCGCGCTCGGCACCCACCAACAGGCCTATGCCCAGGGCGACGCTGAGGTTGAAGAAAACGGCGAGCAGGGCGTCGGAGGGGGGCATCCCGTGAATGTACACAGGACGCGGCGGTGCTGGGCGCAGGAGGGCGTTACTGTATCGCCAGCAAGGACTTGATCTTGGCGCGGACTTCATGCATCACGATGTCCGGCGCCGTTGCTTTCTTCTTCGCTTTGCGGATGCCCCAGTCCAGGGACTTCACCTGGTCTGAGAGAACGACGCCATCCTGACCGCCGACTTTCAGCGCCACTTCGAAAGGATGCCCCTTGATTCGGGTGGACAGAGGACAGCAGACCATCAACCCGGCCTTGCGGTTGTAGCTGGCAGGACTGATGACCAGCGCCGGCCTGTGGCCCGCTTGTTCGTGTCCGGCTTGCGGATCGAATTCGAGCCAGACGATGTCGCCGGAATCCGGCACATAGCTACGCGACGCCATCAGAACGCTTCGCGCCCCACTGGCTTGCCAAAGTCGGCTTCGCCATGAGAGTTTTCAGGCGTGATGCCCGCAACCAGGTCTTCCAATTTGAAATCCAGCTTGTCGAGCGGCTCAATGACGATGCGCCCGCGGGTGGCCTTGATGCTCACGCGCTGTCCGGTGACGAACGAGGCGGCCTTCATGGTTGGCAGGTTGAGCCGCAAGGCGGGGCTATTTCCCCATTTTCCGATGATGGAGTCCATGGTGATTTTCCAGTCAAATGTTTCTACATTGTAGATACATTTGACTGGAAAATCAATCGAGCCCGCCGTCAGAAAATCCTGTCTGGTGTGAACCTCAAACCGAACGAAATCCAGCGCCCGCTGCGCGGACCGGTGAACTGCTGCCCCATCGTGGCGTCAATCTGGAACAGGTCGGGGATGACCGAGTACCTCGCGCCGGCCTGCCAGTAGGGGCGGGTCTTGTTGTCACCGAAGGTCTCGGCCATGAGCAGGATGTGGGGGCTGGCCTTGATCTCGGCACCCACGCCCCAGGTCATCCGCTTTTCCTGGGTGTCCTTGTCCTTCATCCCGCCGAGGTTCACGTGGACGTTGACCTTGTCCTTGTGTGTCGAGAAGGACAAGGGAACGTAGAAAAACGTGTTGCCGAAGGCGTTGGGGCCCGGCGCACTGGCGGGGTGGCGGATGCGACCTGCAGCCAGCCCCCATCCCCAGCCATCGGGGGTCAACTCCTTGAACACAGTTTTGACTTGCAGCACATGGTCGGTGGTTCCGGCTTCGCCGCGGTTCCTGGCGCGGATCTGGCCCAGGGTGACTTCGAAATTCCCCGTTGGGTTGCAGGACAGTTGTGTTGTGACTTCCGTACTGCTTTTGGTGGTGCGCGTCCAGCTTTCGAGCTGGCAGCTGCCAGCCGTGGTCAGGCCCGCGTCATCGGTGACCAGGGGGGCTGCAAAGGCGGGCGTGCAGGCTGCCAGAGCTGCGCAGGCAAGGGCGTTCTTCATGGGGGGATTGTGGCCGAGCCGCACGCTTTGCGCTCCAGGGGTTGACCTTGGTCAAGGTGTGCCAGGAGAACTGATGGCACACTGGGCCTTTATCAGGAGACTCCATGTCCTTCAATCACGCTGTCGTGTGGCTCGACCATCAACAGGCACACATCATTCATTTCAATGCCGATGACAGCACCGTGAAGACGGTCAAGACCCATTCGCATGAGACCAGGCAGCATCGCACCAGTGGTGTTCCTGGCAGCGGCAAGGCGCCGGTCAATCAGGCCTATCTGCATGAAATTGCCGAGGGCGTCGCCGATGCCAAGGAGGTGCTGGTGGTCGGCCCCGGCTCCGCGAAGCTTGACCTGATCAAGCACATTCACAAGCACGATCCGGCAGTGGGCGACAAGGTGGTGGGTGTGGAGACCATCGACCACCCGACCGATCCGCAATTGCTGGCTTATGCGAAGAAGTATTTCGTCAAGGTTGACCAAATGAAGGGCGATGCGTTCTAGGACGGCGCCGCGCAATGTGCGCGGTGAACGATGCTGTCGAACGCTGCGCAAGGAAGTTGCATGCCCGACGCAAGAAAATCGCATGTCCATTGAAGGCGAGTGTGCATATTCTTGAAGGAGCAATTCAACTTTCGGGAAGTCCATGCCCTCTCAATTCGCATTCAACGAACTGCTGCGAGAACTGTGCCAGCACGAAAAAATAGTGCATGTTGATCAGCTGCAGGCAAGCGGAAGACTGCTGGTTGGCAAGCACCACGTGCATATCATGTACGAGGAAAATATCGACCCTCAGTCGATCGAAGTACAGGTCGATCTGGGCGAGATCCCTGAAGCAGGCACTGAAACCCTGCTTTGTGCCTTGATGATGTCCAACTTCATCTATGGGCGCTGCGGACGCAGCGTCAGCAGCATCGACCCGCAGACAGGAAATATCGCCATGACGATGCGCCTGCCCTTCGCTCCCACGCTCACCGGCAGCGACCTCGCGGAAGACTTGCGCCGCGCGGTGCGTCAGGTGGATGCGCTCTGGGCTGAAGCCATGGAGAAGTTGAACGCCACTTCAGTGAAGGAAAACCGCTTCCATCCTGCAATGCTTCCTTCAAGGACGAGCCTGGTGCCGCACCGGTTCAAACACGGGACCTCTTGCGCCTGAAAATCCAGAGCCGCTTTGCTCCAGCCGTCTCTGCGCGGCACCATGCGCGGGCATCAAGGGCGAACCTTGGCAGCGGTCCGGGGACCCAGCATGTATTCGCGCACCAGCTCGCGGGCGCGATGCAGGCGGCTTTTGACGGCACTGTCCGGTTCGCCCAATCGCGCAGAAATTTCGGCGATGGTGAGCTCCTCGAAATCGCGCAGCAGCACCACTTCGAGGTAGTGTGCCGGCAGCGACTCCAGCGCTGCGGCCAGATCGAGGCGCAGATCGTGGTCGGCTTTACAGAGCATCCGTTCCTCGGCGACTTCGTCGTCGAGAGGATCGGTCTTGAACATCATCCGCTGGAGCTTGCGGCATTCGCGCTTGATCACGATGAACAGCCACGACGAGAAGGCGGCCACCGCCCTGAGCCCCTTCACCTTGCGTGAGATGACGATCAGGGATTCCTGCACCGCGTCGTCGATGTCGCTGGCGTGACAATGCTTGTAGGCATAGCGTCGCGCGTCCGCCTGGCAGACGGTGAGCAGCCGCCCCATGGCTGCGGGGTCTCCCGCCTGTGCAGCGAGAATCAGGTGATCCCGTTCGTCTGCGCTGATTGCCATGGTTCAATGCCTGTCGTTCAATGGATTCATTTGCCGCACGGTGCGCCCCGCTCAGAAGCGCGTCGTCAGCCGCGTAAGCCAGGCGGGCGATTGGTCCACCAGCCAGGCTTCCAGGGGTTTGTCCGCACCGAAGAGGATCAGCGCGGCCAGGCCGACCATGACCGCGCCTAGAACCATCTTGCCTGACTTGCCAGCCTGCAGGAGCCTGCCGCGCATTTTCAGCATTGCGCCGCGCGAGACATAAGCCAGCGCGACGACCGGCAAGGCCGCACCGAGACCGAAGATTCCCATCATCAGCACCACCTTGGGCAATTGCGCACCCTGGCTCGCGAGCAGGATGGCCGCACCCAGCGTCGGTCCTACGCACGGGCTCCAGACAACGCCCAGGACCAGGCCGATGGCGAACTGACCCCAAAGGCCATCCAGACGCATGCTGGAAAGCAGTCTGTTGCCTGCGTCGCCGAATCCGGCCGTGGCCGATGCGAAGCGTTGCTGCAAGCTGCCCGACATCAGCACCAGCCCGAGCACACCGAGGATCGCAGCGCCGACGTTCCGAAACCATGACGCATCGACACCCAATGCGGACCCCGCCCAGGCGAGCGCGGTCCCGATGATCGCGTAGGACAGGGCGAGTCCGCCCGCAAGCGCCAGCGGCGCGCGCGGGTGCGCGTTCGTGGCGGACCCCAACAGGATCGGTATGACTGGAAGAACGCAGGGTGAAAGCGTCGAGAGCAAGCCCGCCAGAAAGCCAAAGCCGTAAGAGCCGAGGCCGAACTCCATCAGTTGACCGTTTTCTTCACGAGCCCTTCGAGACCCGACGGCGTGGTGTCTCCCACCGAGCGGCCGACTTCGCGGTCACCTTTGAAGGCCACGAGCGTGCTTTGCATCGTCACCTTGAACTTGCGCAGCGTCTCCTTCTGACTGTCGAAGTCAATGGTCATGAGCGTCACATCCTTATAGGCAGGCAGCTTCATCAGGCGCTCGAGGATGGGCTTTTGTTCCTTGCACGTCGGACACCAGGGGGCCGTGATGTCGAGCACGACAGCCTTGCCGGAGCGAGTCAGCGCGTTGAACTCCTGCTGACTGAAGGGCTTGATCTCGCCGGCCATGGCCAGTGAGGTCAGCGTGGCGAGGAAGGCGAGGACGGCGGCTTTCTGGAATTTCATCGATGGTCTCCTTGAAATATGGCGAGGCAGGTTGAGTGTCGGGGTTTGGCATGCCCTTAAGAGATACCACACAGGCCAATCGGTTCGCGGATTCGAAAAAAATATTTGGGCACCAGCGAACCCTTCGCCGGGGTCGCAGCCTCTTACGGGTTGGAGGTGGCATTTCGCCGCCTTGTCTCCGCACCCTCAAGGACTTCCCATGAAGACATCGTTCAAGCTCGCATCTCTTGCCGCCCTGACTGCCGCTACCCTGGCCTTGCCCGCTGCCGCTCAGGGGGCGAAGGAGTCCGCCAAGTGTCAGCCCAAGGCCACCATGGCCAAGTGCGGCCCGAAATGTGGCGCCAAATGTGGCGCGAAGAAGAATACGAAGGGCGCCAAGTGCGGCGCCAGAAAGTGCGCGCCCAAATGTGCAGCCAAGTGCGCTCCAAAGGGCTGAGCCTGACCGGGCAAGCCGAGGCGCGGGCCTCCGTGGTGCGCGCCGCTCGCCTGCGCCTGCTCGAAACCTACGCCGGTCTGGCCCGGCGCGGCCAGCATCTCTTGTCCGGATTGCTCGATGGGCAGGGCCCGAGGCAATGGGAGCACTATCCGAAGGACGATGCGGTCGATGCACTGCGCGGCTTCCAGTGGTTCTATCATTCGCATGCGCCGCAGGACCGCCCCGGTTCTACCGAGCACGGGCACATTCATTTGTTTCTCAGACGCAAGCTCTGGTCGCGGCGCTTGCGCTCCGCGCAGGAAGTCCGGTTTTCTGCGCTCGGCGGCGGCTCACCGCAGGATGCCGACACCCGGCATGCGCTGGCGATCGGCTTTGATGCCAAAGGGCTTGCGACCAGCCTTTTTATGGTCAACAGCTGGGTGACAGGGGACCGCATGCTCAGTGCCAGGACCACCGCCTCTTTGCTGGAAGGCATCGCCCTGGACACGGGCCATACCGGGATGGACGCGGTGATCACTTCCATCGTGCAACTCTATGCTGATGAAATCGGGAAATTGCTCAGGGTGCGGGACGCGCGGCTTTTTGCGATTGAAGGCGAAAGCCCGCTCGACAACGAATCACTGGAAATCCTGTCGGAAATCGAAATTGATGTGGATGGGAAGCTGGCATCAGATCTATGACTGCAGGGAATGAGGCCACGCGTGGGGGTTTTTTGTTCAGAGCAGGCTATCGCCTTCGAGTGAATGGCGAGCTTGCTGTAGCAAGCTCCCCATTCACTCGAAGAGAGTGGCGACTCTGGCTAGCACTTCGTCCATGATCGGAGCCGGCAGGGTGTCCACCTTGCGGGCATGGCGGGCGGCCAGGTCAATCACGCGCGGCTGATCGCAGCGCACGACGCCGGTGGTCTTGATGCCGCTCAGGGGGACCGCAAAGCCTAGGCGGCGGGCGAACTCGCCGCCGTTGGTAATAGGCAGGATCACCGGCAGCTTGGTGGCTTCATTGAACTCGGCGGGCGACACGACCAGGACGGGGTGGCTACCGCTTTGCTCATGCCTCGCAGTCGGGTCGAGCGACACCAGGTAAATGTCACCGCGCCTCACAGCAGCTCGCCTCCTACGGCGGGTGCATTGACCCATTCGCGCGCCTCGGCCGGTTGTGGCTGCGAATAGTCGGACGCTGCCAGCAACTGCGCGAGTGTGTAGCGTGGCCGTGGGCTGGGGTTGACCACCAGGCAACCATGATCGACGGCCAGACCGACCGTCGCACCGGCTTGCAGGTGCAGCTGTTCGAGGAACGCCGGCGGGACGGCCAACATGATCGAGCCGCCGACCTTGCGCAGATTGGTTGTGTGCATAAATGGCCCCACGAATGACTGAGTTATATAAAAGTATAACAAACGGTCGCCGAGCCTTGATTGAGAGGCTAAGTAGGGTAAGAAGAATAAGAATATTATTATTCTTACCCTGCTGAGAGCTGGTCGATTGCGGCTTGTTGCTCGCCGAAAATTTAGCGGCTAAAAAGTCACACCGTTCTGCTGTCGCCTAAGGGTACGGCGACGCTCGAATGGCACCGTTGACAGTTCGTTGACACCGGCCAAGAAAAAGGGCCTAGCAAATCTGCTAAGCCCTTGATTTATATGGTGGCGCTTCACGGATTCGAACCGCGGACCTGTGGATTATGATTCCATCGCTCTAACCGACTGAGCTAAAGCGCCGTGTGCCTGGGAGGCTGTTCCGGCAAGAGGCTTTGGAGACCGCTACCGAAGCCGAAGATTATACATCGGCGCGTGCCCTGGCTGCCCCTGCCGTGGCGCGAATCAGCGGTGCTTGAAGTTCGCCTTTCGCTTCTCCACAAAGGCTGCCATGCCTTCCTTCTGGTCTTCCGTGGCGAACAGCCCATGGAACAGCCGGCGCTCGAACAGCACACCTTCGCGCAGACCGCCCTCGAAGGCGCGGTTCACGGATTCCTTGGCGGCCATGACCGCAATTTGTGAGTACTCGCTGATGATGAGAGCTGCACCCAGAGCCTCTTCCATCAGCTTGTCCAGGGGGACGGTGCGGCTGACCAACCCGGCGCGCTCGGCTTCCGTGGCGTCCATCATGCGGCCCGTCAGAGCCATGTCCATGGCCTTGGCCTTGCCGACCGCGCGCGGCAGGCGCTGGGTGCCGCCGGCGCCGGGGATGACCCCCAGCTTGATCTCGGGTTGGCCGAAGCGGGCGTTGTCGGCCGCGATGATGAAGTCGCACATCATCGCCAGCTCGCAGCCTCCGCCCAGGGCAAAGCCGCTGACAGCGGCAATGACCGGCTTGCGTACGCCGAGCACGGTTTCCCAGTTGCGGGTGATGTAGTCGCCTTTGTAGACGTCGGCAAAGGTGTAGCTGGCCATGGCGCCGATGTCGGCGCCGGCGGCGAAGGCCTTTTCGCTGCCGGTCAGGATGATGCAGCCGATACCTTCGTCGGCGTCGAAAGCCTTGAGCGCCTGGCCGAGTTCGGTCATCAGTGTGTCGCTCAGGGCATTGAGTTGTTTGGGACGGTTCAGGGTGACGATGCCCACGCGGCCTTCGGTGCGGGTCAGGATCATTTCGTAGCTCAATTCGGTCTCCGGAAATAGGGGGGTTGCCGTGGACTATAACCAAGGCCGGCAGCGCGGGCCGGGCGTGAAAATTAACCAACCAGGTGGTTGGCTGATGATTGGAAGGTGGTAAATTGCCCCGCAGGAGACAGCATGACAGATACATCCAGTGTTCTATATGCCAGCGCAGGCGCTGAGGCGCTATTTCTGTTCGATGCGCTCGATCACGAGGTCGAGATGGCTGTCCTCGCCCTGGGTGATGCGGATGCGCGCTGGCAGGTAGGCAAGGCTGGAGGCAAACCAGATCTCGGCCTGGATGTCCCCGCGCGGCTTGTCGATTTTGCGTGGCTGAAGCTGGTGCACCGTCAGCGCGCCCAGGAACGGGGTGTCCAAGGTCTGCGCTTCGCTGATGTCATAGGTCCACACATCCACGCCGCCAGGGCGCGCCAGAGAGAAGCTGACAGACTCGCCCGCCTGCAACTTCGACTTGCCGGTGGCGAAGCGATGGGTCAGTTCCACGAACTGGCTGGCCGTGTCCTGCACTGATGCGGGGCGTGGCACGCTGGCGCCGTCCTGCAGCGTGATGTTCCGGTCGTCGAGCTTGACGCTGCGTACGCGCCGGCGCATCAAAGCCCGGGTGATTTCCTCGTAGGCTTTGGGGAACAGGCCCTGCGCGGTGACCAGGCCCTGGCTGGCCATCCCCACGCTGACCAGGCCGATGTCCACTTCCAGCCGCACCTGGTAACGGTGGTCTTCGGTGTGCAGCCACTCGACCCAGGCGCTGCCTTGAATGGGGCCGCGGAAGTGGCCGCTGACGCGGTAGCTCAGCCGGGTGTCGGGTGGCCAGGCGTCTATGGTGCGTGCTGCCGGGGTGTCAATCGCAATGGCGGGGGTCGTCAGGGTCGGACTGGAGGTGGGGGCGGACGTTGGCGTATCCGCCGGACCGGTTGCTGCAGCGGCCAGCGCGATGGTAGGCGTTGGCGCTGCCGGCACGGCCGGTTCAGATGCGGTCACTTGCGGGTCCGGTGCTGCGGGCGTCGATGCCGCCGCTTGCGGGCTGGAGGCCGCTGGCGTGGGCGCTTCGGCCGCCGGCAGTGCGGCTGCTGCTTGCAGCGGCCCCGGCGCTGCAGCCGTCTGAATCGCGGGGGCTGGGGCTGGCTCTGGTGGCGGGGCCGGCGTCTCGGGGAGCAGCTGCCGTGTGAGCATGGGCGCGACCATGGTCTGCATGGTGTGTGACATCTGCCATTGCGAGGCCAGCCATTCGAGCGCCAACCCGTGCGCGAGCAGCACCGCCAGCAGCAGCGCGCCTAGTTTTGCGGACCTAGCCATTGCTTGACCAGGGCTGCATCCTGGATGCCGAGCCGCCAGGTGGTCTGGGCGGCAGGCAGGCTGAGATCGAGCCTGAGCAGGCGGCGGTCGCGTGCCACCAGCGCGGCGAGCTTGCCATGCGTGCCGGCATAGAACTTGATCTCGTCCAGGCGGTGAATGCGCCAGCCCTGGCCCTGAACTTCAATGCCGAGCCATTCGTCGCCGGCGGCCATGCCCGCGCGCTCGGCGGCGCCGCCACGCAGCACGGTCTTGATCTGTATGCCCGTGCCGGCCGACTCCTGCACCCTCAGGCCCAGCGCCTGGGCCAGTTGCGCGGGGTCCTCGAAGACGGCCACGCCGTGGCGCTTGAGCAGCGCGGCCAGGGGCAATTCGCGCGTGCTGTGCGCCCAGTCGGCGATCTCTTGCTGAAAGGATCTGCCGCCGAGGGCTTCGAGCACGTTCAGGAGGTCGGCTTCGCTCATGGGGCCTGCCTGGCAGTGCAGCCAAAGCGCACGCATGACCTCATCGAGTGTGGTCTTGCCTTGCGCGCGCAGGGTCAGGTCCAGGCACAGCGCCAGCAGCGCGCCTTTGGTGTAGTAACTCACGGTGGCATTGGGCGTGTTCTCGTCCTGCCGGTAGTACTTGATCCAGGCATCGAAGCTGGATTGCGCCACGGACTGCACGGCGCGTCCGGGGGTCTGCATGACCTGGTTGATGGTCTTGTTCAGCAGCTTGAGATAGCCGGCATCGTCCAGCAGACCGGCGCGGCGCAGCAACACGTCGTCGTAGTAGCTGGTGAAGCCCTCGAAGAACCACAGGAGCTCGGTGTGGTTTTCGCGTGTGTAGTCATAGCTTGCGAATTCGGTGGGACGCAGCCGCTTGACGTTCCAGGTGTGGAAGTACTCATGGCTGATCAGGCCCAGCAGCGTGCCGTAGCCTTCGGGCTGGCTCGCCGTGCCGAT
>JAURZS010000103.1 GCA_030653255.1 Burkholderiaceae bacterium
CTGGTGGGCAGCGGCGACCGCAGCGACCGCATCCGCACCTACAACTTTCCGCAGGGCCGCCTGACCGACCACCGCATCAACCTCACCCTGTACAAGCTGCAATTCATCATGATGGGCGACCTCGACGAGGTGATCGAAGCCCTGCTACTGGCCCGCAAGGCCGAGCAACTCGAAGAACTTGAAGTCGGCGCCCATGCCTGAGTCCGCCGCCAGCGCCCACACCGTCGCGCAGGCTCTGGCCCGGGGCTCTGGCATGAGCCTGCAGCGGCTTGACGTTCAGCTTCTACTGCTCCAGGCGCTGGGCCGCAGCGACGCGGGCCGCGCCTGGCTGCTCGCCCACGACACCGACCCGGTGCCCGACGCGCCCATGCAGGCCTTCGTTCAGCTGTGCCGCCGCCGCGCCGATGGCGAGCCGCTGGCCTATCTTGTGGGCATCAAGGAATTCTTCGGCCTGAGCCTGCATGTGGACCCGCGGGTGCTGGTGCCCCGGCCCGACACGGAAACCCTCGTCGAATGGGCCTTGCAGACACTGGCCGGACTCGCGCCCGCACCCCGGGTTCTGGATCTGGGCACCGGCAGCGGCGCCATCGCGCTGGCGATCCAGCATGCGCGGCCCGATGCCCGCGTCACGGCCATCGACGCCAGCGCGCAGGCCCTGGCCGTGGCGCAGGCCAATGCGCAGCGCCTGGGCCTGCCGGTGGCGTTCCGGCACGGCTCCTGGCTCCAGGGCCAGAACGAAATCTGGGACCTTATCGTCTCCAATCCGCCTTACGTGGCCGAAGGCGATCCTCATCTGGCCGCGCTGACCCACGAGCCGCGCGCCGCCCTGGTCGCCACCGGCCAGGGGCTGGACGACCTGCGCGCCATCGTCGAACAGGCCCCGCCGCACCTGGCGCCCGGCGGCCGCCTGCTGCTGGAGCACGGCCACGATCAGGCGGGCGCCGTGCGCGCGCTACTGGCAGCGCACGGCTACTCGGACGTGACCAGCCGCAAAGACCTCGCGGGCATTGAGCGGTGTTCCGGCGGAATCCGGCCGGCGCAGCGATAATCCGTCCACAAATTCCCCCGTCCGGAGACCCTCCCATGAGCAACGCCCAGCAACGCATCGACGACCTCGTCAAGAACAGCGACATCCTGCTCTTCATGAAAGGCAGCGCCAGCTTCCCCATGTGCGGCTTCTCCGGCCGTGCCATTCAGATCCTCAAAGCCTGCGGCGTCGACCCCAAGACCGTGAAAACCATCAACGTTCTCGACGACGACGGCATTCGCCAGGGCATCAAGGAATACAGCAACTGGCCCACCATTCCCCAGCTCTATGTCAAGGGCGAATTCATCGGCGGCTCCGATATCATGATGGAGATGTACGAATCCGGCGAGTTGCAACAAGTGCTCGACGCGCGTCAGGCGTGACCCCGATCGAGCGCGACAACCACGGCCCGCGGTCGGTCACGCGGCTGCTCGGGCTCTTCGAAAAACTCTCGCACGCCGACGACGGTCTGTCACTGGCCGAACTGAGCGTGGCGCTCGGCTCGCCCAAAAGCAGCCTGCTCAACATGCTCAAGCCTCTGGTCACAGAGGGCTACCTGGTGCACGCCTCGGGCGCCTACAGCCTGGGCCCCTCCACCTTCCGCCTGTGTGCGGGCGTGCTGTCCAGCTGGAAATTCCCGCGCCTGATCCGCCCCTACATGGAAGAACTGTGCGCGAGCACCGGCGAATCCGTCGTGCTCGGCGTGCTCAACCGCGAAGCCGCCGTGGTGTCCTATGTCGAAGTCATCGACAGCCCGCACCCCATCCGCTACCAGATGCCGGTGGGCACCATCCTGCCTCTGCACACCGCCGCATCGGGCCGCCTGCTGCTGGCGCATGCCGGCGCAGCCTGGCGCCGTCAGTACGTGGCAACGCTGAACTTCAAGGCCCTGGGCTTCGCGCTGACACGCCCCCAGTTCAACCAGGAACTCGACGCCATCCATACGGCGGGCGTGTGCATCTCCATCGACGGCTACCGCCGCGGTGTATCGGCCATCGCGGCGCCCGTGTTCGATGCCCAGGGCCAGTGCGTGGCGTCGCTGAGCCTGAACGGACCGACCGAGCGCTTTCGCGACCGGATCGAACACTTGCAAGGCGTGGTCCGCGCCATTGCCGAAAAGGCCTCGGGCCTGATCGGCGCAGGCACCACGCGTCAGGCCCGCCCGGAGATCTAAGCCAGCGCCGCCTCCGACGCCACGTCGCAGATCGTGGTGCGGCGCAACTGCCGTTTGTGCACGCTGTCCTCGAACGGGCGGCCGCGGTGAATCGACGAGCGGTTGTCCCACATCACAAGTTCGCGCAGCTTCCAGAAGTGCGTGTAGCAGAAACGCTCCTGCGTGGCATGCGCCAGCAATTCATCAAGCAGCGCGCGGCTGTCCTCCACCGACCACCCCACGATGACCGATGCCGGCGAACCGAGCATCAGGGACTTGCGCCCCGTGACCGGGTGGGCGCGCACCAGCGGTTGCGTCACGGGCGGAAGCGCCTGCGCTTCGGCGGGAGACAGCAAGGGCGAGTCCGCCTCCTTGAAAGTGCGGTTCAGGTTGTGCTCCACGCGCAGGTCGTCGATGCGGCGCCTCATGGCTTCGGGCAAGGCATCATAGGCAGCGCGCACATCGCAGAACTCGGTGGCGCCGCCCTGCGGCGGAACCTCCTTGCCGTAAAGCATGGTGTACAGCCCCGGCGGCAGGCGATAGGAGCTGTCGGTGTGCCACAGCATATTGCCGCGTTGCGACAGCCGGCGCACATCGGTCGGGGGCACGATCTCGCCCTTTTCGTCGAGGTTGCCGATCATGCTGACCGCCTGGCCTCTGACCATGTTCTTCAGTTCGGGACGCACATGCCGCCACGGACGCTCAGGCGGGCCGAAGCGCGCACTGAAGGCCACTTGCTGATCCTCCTCGAAATCCTGATCGCGAAAGACCAGCACCACGTGCTGATCAAGCGCGCTGCGCAGTTCGGCGATCTGCTCGTCCGTCGGCGTCTTGCTCAGGTCGATGCCGCCGACCTCGACAATGAAGGTCGGATGCAGGGGCTTGAATGTCATGCTCATGGGGTGCTCCTCCGGATGACGTGTCACTGGGGTTTGATATCGGCTTTCTTGATCACTTCTCGCCACTTCCGCTGCTCAGCCAGGATAAAGTTCCCGAACTCTGCGGGCGTGCCGGCGTTCCAGTCGGCATCGACTCTCTCCAGTTGCGCCTTGCCCGCCTCGGACTGCATTGCCCTGGCCACCACGGCATTGAGCCTGGCGATGATCGGCTGGGGCGTGCCGGCAGGCGCCACGACGCCGATCCAGGAGGTCACGTTGTAGCCCTTGACGCCGGCCTCCTCCATCGTGGGAACATTGGGCATGGCCCGGCTGCGGGTCGATCCCGTGACCGCCAGCGGACGCAATGTCCCTGACTGAATATGCTTCACTGCCAACGGCACATTGGAGAACATCATGTTCACATGGCCGCCGAGCAAATCGTTCATGGCGCCGGCTGCGCCCTTGTAGGGAACATGCAGCAGGTTGGTGCCCGTCACCATCTTGAACAACTCGCCCGACAGGTGCTGCGACTGCCCCACCCCCGGCGAGGCATAGGTCATCTTGCCGGGGTTGGCCTTGGCCTGCGCAATGACCTGACCCACCGACTGTGCAGGCACGGAAGGATGAACCACCAGCACATTGGAGAAAGTCGCCACCATGGAGACCGGCGCGAAATCCTTGGCTGCGTCATAGCCGATGTTGGGCTCCATGCCTGGCAGTATGGCCAGCGGGCCGATATTGCCCATCAGCAGCGTGTAGCCGTCGGGAGCGGCGCCCGCCACATACTTGGCGCCGACAATGCCGCCAGCGCCGCCGCGGTGGTCCATGACCAGCGGCTGGCCCAGTTCGCGCCGGAATTGCTCGGCCAGCAGCAACACAAAGCTGTCGATCATGCCGCCGGCGGGCGCCGGCACAACCAGGGTGATGGGGCGCGTCGGGAAACCGGCAGGCTGCGCCATGGCAGGCACGGCCGCGCACAGCGCGCCGATCACGAGCAGGCTCTTGAGTTGCATACGCATGGGTGTCTCCGAAAAAAGGACTCGAAATTCAGGGCCGGTCGATCAGCTGGAAATGTCCGGTGCGGCAGTAGTTGTGCAAGCCGCCGTCCTGGATCACAAAGGCGCGCATCTCGCGCGTGCCGTCATTGTGGTGTGAATGCGGCGCGTCCGGTGGCGTCACGAAAACGCCGAACTCGGGCCAGTCGACGCGCTCGCCGTTGACCCGTGAGTACACACCTTCATTCTGAATCGCCAGGGTGATGGCTGCGGCACTGTGCTGATGAGGGCGCTGCTGGCCGCCGGGCTCCAGCGAATTCATGCCCACATTCATCATGGGCAGCATTGCGCGGGTATGCAACATCGGCCGGGTATAGAAAGTCGTGGCCTTGCCCGGCCCCATGTGCGGCTCGTTTTTCTGGTGAATGGTGTCCAGGCGCTCGGTGATGCGTGCCGCGCTGAAATGCGCGGCCAGCACGGGGCTGTCCTGAGGTGCGGGCGCGTTCACCTGAAGATAGTTCAGTTGCGGCTCGTCGGTGGCGAGAAACAGCAAGGCGTCGTCGTCCGCCTGGTGCACGCTCAGTGCGCCGCCGGGAAACACAAAGACATCACCGGTCTTCCAGGCGATGGACTTGCCGCGCGACTGGCTGCGGCCCTGGCCACGAATCACGTAGTAGATCTCGCCGCTGGCGCGCAAAGTGTGGCCGAACGACTCTCCCGCGCGCACCCGCAGGTAGCGACATAACAGCAAAGGCAGCGTGGCGGGATAGCTGGTGCCCAGCACCGGCGACAAATCCAGGTCGATGAAACCGGACGGCGTGTCCGGCGCCAGCGCCTGCAGACGCTGTGCCTCGAATACATGCGCGGGAATCGGATTCTGTGCGCGGTAGGCGCCGATCTGCGGCACATCGATGATCCCGCCGTCTTCGCCCTCGACGATATCGAACTTCTGTGCGTAGCGAAATACCGATGCTGGCTCGATCACTGTACTGGTACTGGTCATGGCAGGCCCCCTGATTTGTCTCGGGCGCCAGTATAGATCAAACCATCAAAAAACCAGAGTAAACCGAATATCGTTCACTTTTCCGAACGATAAAACCACAAACGCGCTGCGCCCTGCACTGCGTTCGGATACTCCGCGCGACCCCGGCTGCCGTTGTAACGTCCCAGTGCCATGAACATGTCACCGCGCTCACGGTCCAGGTAATGGCGCAGGATCACACAGCCGAAGCGCAGATTGATCTGCATGTTGAACAACTTGCCGGGGTCGCCATCGCCGATGAGCCGGCTCCAGAAAGGCATGACCTGCATGTAGCCACGCGCACCGACACGACTGACCGCGAATTTGCGGAAATTGCTCTCGACCTGGATCAGTCCCAGCACCAGCCCCGGGTCCAGGCCGGCGCGCTTGCTCTCGTACCAGACCGTCTGCAGGAACTCTTTGCGGACCTGGAAGTCGGGCTTTTTGGGCCGCAGCCGCACGCTCATGGCGCCCAGCCAGTGCAGGTAGGCCAGGCGCGATTCCGTGTCGCGGAACTCCGGCACCGGTGGCGCGCTGCTGGCCACCGCCCCGCCCAGAGCGCCGCGCACCGAGTCGGCCAGCGGCTCCTCGATCTGGCCGCCGGCGCGGGCCGAGGTCAGTCCGGTTGCCGCGTAAAACGCCGCCAGACCGCGCAGGCACAGCCTGCGGGAGATCGAGCGGGCCACCGGCTTCATGCCCCGAGCTTGGACCTCAGGACAGCGGCGATGTCGGCCACCGGCACTTTGGTCGCGGCGCTGTCGCGCCGGTGCTGGTATTCGAACTGCCCCTCCTTGATGCCGCGCTCCGAGATCACCACGCGGTGCGGCACGCCGATCAGTTCCCAATCGGCGAACATGGCGCCCGGGCGCTCGCCCCGGTCGTCCAGGATGACGTCCACGCCGGCGGCCAGCAGTTGCGTATAGAGGTCCTCGGCGGCGGCCTTGACATCGGCGCTGCGGTCCATGCCGATGGGACACAGGGCGACCGTGAACGGTGCGATGGCGTCGGGCCAGATGATGCCGCGCTAGTCGTGGTTCTGCTCGATGGCGGCGGCAGGCAGACGCGTGATGCCGATGCCGTAGCAACCCATCTCCAGGAATTGCGGCTTGCCGTTCTCGTCGAGAAAGCTGGCGTTCATGGGCTGGCTGTACTTGGTGCCCAGATAGAACACATGGCCGACCTCGATGCCACGCTCGATGGCGAGCGCACCACACCCGTCAGGCGAAGGATCGCCCGCGACCACATTGCGCAAGTCGGCGACCTGGGCAGGCTCCGGCAGATCGCGGCCCCAGTTCACGCCGCTGAGGTGGTGGTCGAACTCGTTCGCACCGCACACCCAGTCGGCCATGAGCGCGACCTCCCGGTCGGCCACGACGCGCACAGGCTGCTTCAGGCCGACCGGACCCAGGTAGCCCGGCTTGCAGCCGAAATGCGCCTCGATCTCGGCCACCGTGGCAAAGCGAAAACCCGCCAGGCCGGGCACCTTGGCCACTTTGATCTCGTTCATGTCATGGTCGCCGCGCAGCAGCAGCAGCCAGATCTGTGTTGCGGCCACCTGGCCGTCGGCGCCGGTGGTGTCGGTAGCCAGCACCAGCGATTTGACCGTACGCGACAGCGGCAACCCCAGCAACTGCGCAACATCAGGACAGGTGCTGGCGCCGGGTGTGGGCACGCGGGTGAGCACCTGCGAGGCGGCTGCGCGCGGGCCTGCGGGCGCGAGCGCTTCGGCTTTTTCCATGTTGGCGGCGTAATCGCTGTCCGGACAGTAGACGATGGCGTCCTCGCCGGTGGCCGCAATGACCTGGAATTCTTCGCTCAGGTCGCCGCCGATGGCGCCGCTGTCGGCGGCCACCGCGCGGTAACGCAGGCCGAAGCGGTCGAAGATGCGGCGATAGGCCTGCGCCATGACCTGGTAGCTGGCCTTGGCCGATGCCATGTCGCGGTCAAAGCTGTAGGCGTCTTTCATGATGAACTCACGCCCGCGCATCAGGCCGAAGCGCGGGCGCCGCTCGTCGCGGAACTTGGTCTGGATCTGGTAGAAATTGCGCGGCAGCTGCTTGTAGCTGCGCAACTCCTGGCGCGCGATGTCGGTGACGACTTCCTCGCTGGTGGGCTGCACCACAAAATCACGGTCGTGGCGGTCCTTGATGCGCAGCAGCTCCGGCCCCATTTTTTCGAAGCGACCGGTCTCTTGCCAGAGGTCGGCCGGCTGCACCACCGGCATGGTCAGCTCGACCGCGCCGGCACGGTTCATCTCTTCGCGCACGATGGACTCGACCTTGCGGATGACACGCAAGCCCATGGGCATGAAGGTGTAGATGCCCACGCCCAGCTTCTTGATCATGCCGGCGCGCATCATGAGCTTGTGGCTGGCGATTTCGGCGTCCGCGGGCGCCTCCTTGAGGGTGGAAACGAAGAACTGGGAGGCTTTCATGGATATACGCGTAGGGCCTTCGGAAAGACCTGACCCCTTGCTGCGCCTGCGAGGCTGTGCATAATGGAATCAGTTCAAAATTTGGGGTTTGATTATGCTTGACCGGGACGGCTTTCGGCCTAACGTCGGCATCATCCTGCTCAACCAGAAAAACCAGGTGTTCTGGGGCAAGCGCATCCGCACACACAGCTGGCAGTTTCCGCAGGGTGGCATTGACCGGGGTGAAACCCCCGAGCAGGCCATGTACCGCGAGCTGCACGAAGAAGTGGGCCTGATGCCAGAGCATGTCCGTGTGCTTGCCCGCACCCGGGACTGGTTGCGCTACGAGGTGCCTGACCGGTATATCCGCCGCGACGCACGCGGCCATTACAAGGGCCAGAAACAGATCTGGTACCTGCTCCACCTGGTGGGCCACGACTGGCACCTGAACCTGCGCGCGACCGACCATCCGGAGTTCGACGCCTGGCGCTGGAACGACTACTGGGTTCCCCTGGATGTGGTGGTGGAGTTCAAACGTGGCGTCTACGAAATGGCACTGACGGAGTTGTCACGCTATCTGCCGCGGCAAGACCCCCGCAACCGCTATCTGCGTGGCGGCATGCGTGCCCGCGACGCCGATGCCTGCGAAACCTTTCTGCCGCACATGCCGGGCGCCGGCCTTGAACTCCCGCCCGGGGCGACCTTCGAGCCGGACCCGCAGTCCGCCGTGGCCCGCGCCGGCGAAGAAGACCAGCATGCAAGCCGCTAGGCTCGCAGCCTGCGCCTGGCTGGCCGTTGGGGCCTGCGCTGCCTCGGGGCAGGCGCTGGCACCGCCGCCGGCCGACTGGCGGGAGCTTGATGCGCCGCCGCCGCCCGCCTTCCGCATGGACCGCCTGATTCCGCTGGAGACCCCTCGGCAACTCTCACTGAGCTTCGGCGTGGACGCGGACACCCTGCGCATCGACCGAGATGGCGTCGTGCGCATGGTCGTGGTCGCCAGCAGCCGCGGCGGCGCAGTCAATGCCATGTACGAAGGCATACGTTGCCTCACTGGCGAGTACAAGGTGCATGCACGCCATTTTCCGGACAGCGGCTGGAACCC
>JAURZS010000107.1 GCA_030653255.1 Burkholderiaceae bacterium
CACTCTGATGGCGCCCAGCGGGCAGGTCACACCGGCCGGCGTCGTGCCCCGGCTCAAGCAGATGACGGTGGTGGGCCTGTTCGACTCCGGCCACTTTGAATACGACTCCACGCTGGCCTTGGTGCACCTGGACGACGCCGCGCGCATCATCCGCCTCGAAGGCGCCACCGGCATCCGGCTCAAGCTGCGCGACCTGAACCAGGCGCGCGAGGTGGCCGCGCAGTTGTCCTCGTCCATGACCGGCCCGCTGCTCATCCGCGACTGGACGCGCCAGAACCGCACCTGGTTTGCCGCCGTGCAGCTCGAAAAACGCATGATGTTCATCATCCTCACACTGATCGTTGCGGTCGCCGCCTTCAACCTGGTCAGCACCCTCGTCATGACCGTCACCGACAAGCGCGCCGACATCGCGATCCTGCGCACGCTGGGCGCGAGTCCGCGCAGCATCATGGGCGTGTTCATGGTGCAAGGCGCCATGGTCGGCGTCATCGGCACGCTGGCCGGTCTGGCGCTGGGGCTGGGCGTGGCGCTGAACATCGACGTACTGGTGCCCGCGCTGGAGCGGGCCCTGGGCGCCACCTTCCTGCCCAAGGACATCTATCTCATCAGCAGCATGCCCAGCGATCCGCAGCGCGCCGACATCCTGCCCATTGCCATCATTTCCCTGGTGCTGTCTTTCCTGGCCACCATCTACCCCAGTTGGCGCGCCAGCCGCGTCAACCCTGCACAGGCCTTGCGCTATGAGTGAGGCTGCCCTCGTCCTTCAGGCCCAGGGCCTGACCAAGCGATTCACCGAAGGGCGGCTCGACGTGACCGTGCTGCGCGGCGTGGACCTGCGCGTTCACGCGGGCGACACGCTGGCCATCGTCGGCGCCTCGGGCTCGGGCAAGAGCACGCTGCTGCACCTCATGGGCGGCCTGGACGCGCCCAGCAGCGGGTCGGTGGAAATCATGGGCCAATCCCTGTCCGAACTCGATGCCGCAGCCCAGGGCCGCCTGCGCAATCTGCATCTGGGCTTCGTCTACCAGTTCCACCATCTGCTGCCCGAGTTCAGCGCTCTCGACAACGTTGCCATGCCACTGTGGATTCGGCGTCTGCCACGCGCCCAGGCCGCGCAGACGGCCGAGAAAGTGCTGCGCGCCGTCGGCCTGGGCGAGCGGCTGCAGCACCGGCCGTCCGAACTCTCGGGCGGCGAGCGCCAGCGCGTGGCCATCGCGCGCGCGCTGGTGGCGCAGCCGGCCTGTGTGCTGGCCGACGAGCCCACCGGGAATCTGGACCGCAGCACCGCCGACGGCGTGTTCGAGCTGATGCTGCAACTGGCGCGGGATCAGGGCACGGCCTTCATCGTGGTGACGCACGACGAGACCCTGGCGGCGCGCTGCGCCAGGCAGCTCAGACTGGTGGAGGGAAGGTTGTCGCAGGCCTGAAGGGCGGCTAAAGAATCCGGTTGAACCACCACAGCGACAGACCGGCCGACAGCATCGCCAGCAAGGCCGCCGCCAGCGCCAGCAGCGCCGAGATTTCGGTTTCTTTTTTCTCCACGGTCAGGCGCGAACGGAGCTTCTCGTACACCTTTTGCAGATCGGCTGCGGTGCCGGCATAGAAGTACTCGCCCTGGGTCCGGGCCGCGACGGCCTTCAAAGTATCTTCGTCGAGCCGCACGCGCATCGACCATCCCTCGAAGCCGATGGTCTCGCCACCGACCGTGCCAATTCCCACGGTGTAGACGCGCACGCCGCGGTCGGCCGCCATCTTGGCGGCTTCGAGCGGGTCCACGCCCGTGGTGCGCTGGCCGTCGGTAAGCATGATGATGGCTGCCGAGGTGTAAGAGCCTGGCGCCACCGGTGCGCGCTCCTTGGCCGTCGGCTTGTTGCCCGTGGGGTCCAGCGCCGTGCCGCGCTGGCGCTGCCAGGCCGGGGCCAGCTGCGAAAGTTCGATGCCATCGTTCGGGAACAGCGAGGCCAGCGACATCACAATGCCATTGCCCGTGGCCGTGCCGCGTTGCAACTGGAAGCGGTCGATGGCTGTGACCAGGTCTTCGCGGTTGGTGGTGGGCAGCTGGGCGACCTGCGCGCTGCCGGCAAAGGCCACGATGCCCACCTTCACCTGGCGGGGCAGCTCGGCCAGAAAAGCCTTGGCCGCAGTCTGTGCCGCGACGATGCGGCTGGGCTGCACATCGGTGGCGCGCATGCTGCCTGACACGTCCATGGCCAGGATGATGGTCTCCTGTTGCGAGGGCAGCGAGACCACCGCCAGCGGGCGCGAGGCCGCCAGCAGCATGGCTGCGATCGCCAGCAGGAACAGCGCGGGCGGAATATGCCGGCGAATGCTCTGGCCGGCGCTCATGGCTTCGCGCACGATGGACAGGCTCGCATAGCGCAAGGCGGTCTTGCGCTTGCGCCGCAGCAGCCACACGTACAGGCCGACGAGCATCGGCACGGCCAGCATCAGCCAGAGGAATTCAGGCCAGAGAAAGTGCATGTCAGGCGCTCCTTGGGGGCGTTTCGGCGTGATGCGGGGCGGGCGTGCGGCAACTCATGGCATGCCGCCCTGGCGCAGATGAACAGGCAATGCGCCGCCGGCGGACAGCCGGCTGCGCCGCTTGCGCATTTCGGTGAAGCGCACGATGGCGTCGGCCAGCGAATCGTCGGTGGACAGCTCCAGCGTGTCCACGCCGGCGCGCACCAGCGCCAGCCGCAGATCGGCCTCGCGCTGCGCCGCCAGCCGCGAGAAGCGCTTGCGGAAACCGGCATCGTGCGTGTCCACCAGCAATTGCTCGCCAGTCTCGGCGTCGCGGATGGTCAGCAGGCCCAGGTCCGGCAGTTCCAGCTCCAGCGGGTCGAGCAGGCGCACGGCCACCACCTCGTGGCGCTGCGCGAGGTGCGCCAGGGGCTTCTCCCAGCCGGGCGCGCTGATGAAATCGGACACCACAAAGACCGTCGAGCGGCGGCGCACCAGGCCGTCGGCCTGTTGCAGCAACTCGTGCAGCTGCGTCATGCCGGGGTTGTCCTGGCGCCCGGCGGCGGCACGCAGCATGCTGTGCATCAGGTGCAGCACATGCACACGCCCGCTGCGCGGGGGGATCACCGTGTCCGCGCCCGAGCCGTACAGCATGGCGCCCACGCGGTTGCCATGGCGCGTGAGCAGCCGCGCCAGCACGGCGACAAAATCAGCCGACACCTCGCGTTTGCGCAGTTCGCTGGAGCCGAAGTCGACCGAAGGGCTCAGGTCCAGCAGAAACCAGGCCGCCATCTCGCGGTCTTCGGTGAACACCCGCACATAGGGCGTCTGCAGCCGCGCCGTGACGTTCCAGTCGATGTGGCGCACGTCGTCGTGATGTTGATACTCGCGCAGGTCCGACAGGTCGAGCCCCGCGCCGCGCAGCAAGGTGCGGTAGTCTCCCTGCAGCAGACCGTCGAGCCGGCGGATCACGGTCCATTCGAGCCGGCGCAGCAACTGCTCGGCGCCCGGCCGCCCCAAGGTGGTCTGCTGCGGCCCCTGAAGAGGTGGCGCGGTTTGCGGCACTGCGGACATGACGGCCATGGTGGGGTGTCAGTGGGCGCTGGACGGGGCGGCCTCAGGCGGCGATCTTCTCGTGCTCCAGCGGCTTGGCAGGCACGGGGATCCTGGCCATGATCTTGCCGATCAGGGTGTCGGCGCTCAGGCCTTCGGACAATGCCTCGTAGGACAGCACCAGGCGGTGGCGCAGCACGTCGAGCACCAGATCGCTCATGTCCTCGGGCAGCGCATAGCTGCGCCCGCGCAACAAGGCCAGGGCGCGCGCGCCCTCGACCAGATTGATGGTGGCGCGCGGGCTCGCGCCGAAGGTGATGAAACGCGCCAGCTCGCCCATGCCATGGCGGGCCGGATCGCGCGTGGCCGACACCAGCCGCACTGCGTACTGCGTGAGCGACGGGTCGACATATACCGCGCGGCAGTCGGCCTGCAAGGCTGCCAGCTGCTCTGTGGTCGCGACCTCATTGACGGTGACAGCCGGGCCGGTGACGCGCTCGACGATCACGAACTCCTCTTCATCGGTGGGGTAGTCGACCAGCACCTTCATCATGAAGCGGTCGACCTGCGCCTCGGGCAGCGGGTAGGTGCCCTCGGTTTCGATCGGGTTCTGCGTGGCCATCACAAGAAAAGGCGAGGGCACCTTGTGCGACACGCCGGCGATGGTGACCTGGCGCTCCTGCATCACCTCCAGCAGCGCGCTTTGCACCTTGGCCGGCGCGCGGTTGATTTCGTCGGCCAGCAGCAGGTTGGTGAACACCGGGCCCAGCGAGGTGCTGAACTCCCCGGTCTTCTGATTGAAGATGCGCGTGCCCACGAGGTCGGCCGGCACCAGATCGGGCGTGAACTGGATGCGCTTGAACTGCCCGCGCACAGTGTTGGCCAGCGTCTTGACGGTCAGGGTCTTGGCCAGGCCGGGAACACCCTCAACCAGCAGATGACCTTGCGCCAGCATCGCCACCATGACACGCTCCAGAAAGCGGTCCTGACCGACGACGACCCGTTTGACCTCATAGAGAATCTGCTCCATCAACTGTGCGGTGGCGGGGGCTTGGGTGCTGTGGTCCATGGCTTGAAGTCTTTCCGGAAAAAAGAATCAGAACGGAGGCATGCCGACGGCCGCGGCGGCATTCTCGATGGGAACGGCGAAACCGATGCCGATGAAGGTGCGCGCCGCAGTCGGGTTCAGGATCGCAGTGACGATGCCCACGACCTCGCCATTCATGGTGACCAGCGGCCCGCCCGAATTTCCGGGGTTGGCTGCGGCGTCGAACTGGATCAGATTGCTCATTTGCTGCTTGCCTTCGGGCGAGCGGAACGAGCGCTTCAATCCCGAGACCACGCCGGCCGAGACCGAAGGACCGATGCCGAAGGGAAAGCCCACCGCGACCACCTGGTCGCCCGGCAGCAGGTCGGCGGTGGAGCGCATGGTCGCGGCGATCATGTCGTCGGGAATCTTGTGCGCCTGCAGCACCGCCAGATCGTTCTCGGGCTGCGCGCCGGTCATGTGGGCCGTGCTCTCCATTCCATCGGAGAACGTCACCTTGATGGTCTGCGCGCCCGAGACCACATGCAGATTGGTCAGGATGATGCCCTTGTCGACGATGACCACGCCGGTGCCCACGCCATGCTCCACATCTTCCTTGCCGTCCTTGCTCTTGACGTAGCCGACAACGCGGACCACCGAGGGTGCGATCGCCTGGGCCGCCTTGGCCGCAGGCGAGGGCAGGGTCTCGTTGTTGAGGGTGTGCAGCACGGCGGCATTGATGTCGTCCTGCGTCAGTGCCCGCGGCAGCGGCCGCAGCGATGACGCCACGCTGAAGGCCAGCGCCAGCGCCAGCAGGCCGATGGTGAGCCACAGCATGCGGGGGCCGGGCGCTGACAGCCGGCGGACCTTGGCCGGTGCCGCGTCGGCATCGGAGACGGGCTGCACAGGGGGCCGCTGAGCGCGGGAAGAGCGACTGTACAAAGCAGGCCTGCGCATCCGTTCACCTATGGTCTGAAGAGTGGAAGGGGGTTCTCGACGGGCCATGCCACGGTATCACGGTTTTTATATTTCTGCATGCGGCATGATCGAGTCCATGCGCTGCTGGATCGACACCCATTGCCACCTTGACGCGCCGGAGTTCGCGCCCGACCGCGATGCCGTGCGCCAGGCCGCCGCAGACCGGGGCGTCGCCCTGTGCGTGCTGCCGGCGGTGGCAGCTTCGGACTTCGAGATCGTGCGCGACCTGGCGCACCAATACGGGGACGCCTATGCGCTGGGCATCCATCCCCTGCGCACCACGCAGGCCCGCGATGAAGACCTGGGCCTGCTGGACCAGATGCTCACCCGGCACCGCGACGACCCCCGGCTGGTTGCCGTGGGTGAGATCGGCCTGGACGGTTTCGTGCCCGGCCTGGACGCCGCGCGGCAGGCGCATTTCTATCGCGAGCAACTGGTGCTGGCCAGCCGGCACGGCCTGCCGGTCATCCTGCATGTGCGCCGCTCGGCCGACCTGCTGCTCAAGCAGTTGCGCGGCCTGGCGCATTGCGGCGGCATTGCACATGCCTTCAACGGCAGCGCGCAACAGGCTGACGAGTTCGTCCGGCAGGGCTTCAAGCT
>JAURZS010000112.1 GCA_030653255.1 Burkholderiaceae bacterium
GAATTCTCGAGGCAGTTGCACAGGAATGTCACGAGCTACACCCGCAGCGGCACCGCCCAGGCGCCCAATGTCGCCAAGGGCGAGGTGGCCGTGGGCATCAGCTTCATCTTCGGTTTCGAGGGTTGGCGGCTGAACAAATACCCAGTCAAGACCATCGCGCCCTGCGAGGGCACAAGCTATGAGATCGGTGGCATTGCACTGATCAAGGGGGCCCGCAATGCAGAAGCGGCCCGCCGGTACTACGACTGGCTGATGAGCCCAGAAGGCCAGGGCATCGGGGCCCGTGCCGACAGCCTGCAGGTGCCGGCCAACAAGACATTCAAACCCGATCCGCGCATTCCCCTGCTCGACGACGTCAAGCTCATCAAGTACGACTTCGAGAAGTTCGGCCGGGCGGCCGAGCGTCGGCGGCTGCTGGAACGCTGGACCAGAGAGGTCGAGTCCCAGCCCCGTTAGCCGCCGGTCTGCGGGCTTGAAATGCCCGCCGGCCGGCCCCATCTCCGGCGAGTCCGCGGCCAGTTGTCGCAGACTCGTCCGCATCCACCGAAAACCATTCCAATTCAAGCATGAGCAAGCAAACACTTTCCTTCCAGGCCGAAGTCGCCCAACTGCTGCATCTGGTCACGCATTCCCTGTACTCGAACCCCGAGATCTTTCTGCGCGAGCTGATCTCCAACGCCTCGGACGCTTGCGACAAGCTGCGCTTCGAGGCCCTGAACGACGCCACGCTGTACGAGGACGCGCCCAATCTGGAGGTGCGGCTGGCCATCGACAAGGCCGCTCGCACCCTCACCATCACCGACAACGGCATCGGCCTGAGCCAGCAGGAGGCCATCGACAACCTGGGCACCATTGCCAAGAGCGGCACGCGCGAGTTCGTCAACAAGCTCAGCGGCGACCAGAAGGCCGATGCGCAACTGATCGGCCAGTTTGGCGTGGGCTTTTATTCCGGCTTCATCGTGGCCGAGCGCATCACCGTGGAGTCGCGCCGCGCCGGCCTGCCGGCCGAACAGGGCGTGCGCTGGATCAGCGGCGGCACCGGCGATTTCGAGGTCGAGTCCCTGACCCGCGCCCAGCGCGGCACCAGCATCATCCTGCATCTGCGCGAAGACGCCGGGGACTACCTCAATGCCTGGAAGGTGCGCGACATCGTTGCCAAGTACTCGGACCATATCTCGCTGCCCATCCTGATGCAAAAGGAAGAATGGAAGGAGGGCGAGGACGGCAAGGGCGGCCAGATGGTCACCACCGACGAGTGGGAGACCGTCAACAAGGCCAGCGCGCTGTGGTCCCGGCCCCGCAAGGACATCAGCGACGAGCAGTACATCGAGTTCTACAAACAGAGCAGCCACGACTTCGAGCCGCCGCTGGCCTGGAGCCACAACCGCGTCGAGGGCAGCACCGAATACACCCAGTTGCTCTACATCCCGTCGAAAGCGCCGATGGACCTGTGGAACCGCGACAAGGCTGCGGGCGTCAAGCTCTATGTCAAACGTGTCTTCATCATGGACGATGCGGAAGCGCTCATGCCGGTGTATCTGCGCTTCGTCAGGGGCGTGATCGATTCCGCAGACCTGCCGCTGAACGTCAGCCGCGAGCTGCTTCAGGAGAGTCGCGACGTGAAGGCCATCCGGGAAGGCAGCACCAAGCGCGTGCTGAGCATGCTCGAAGAACTGGCGCGCCAGGAAAAAGAAGGCGAGAGCGATGAGGATAAGGCGAAGTTCGGCAAGTTCTACGCTGAGTTCGGTGCTGTTCTCAAGGAAGGCCTGGGCGAGGATTTCGGCAACCGCGAGCGCCTGGCCAAACTCCTGCGCTATGCCTCGACCAGCTCCGACACGGTGAGCGTTTCGCTGGCCGACTACAAGGCCCGCATGAAAGAGGGGCAGGAGGCGATCTACTACATCACCGCCGACACGCTGGCCGCCGCGAAGAACAGCCCGCAACTGGAAGTGTTTCGCAAGAAGGGCATCGAAGTCCTGCTGATGACCGACCGTGTCGATGAATGGGCCTTGAATTACCTGAGTGAATTCGACGGCACCCCCATGCAAAGCGTGGCCAAGGGCGCGGTCGACCTGGGCAAGTTGCAGGACGAGGCCGAGAAGAAGGCTGCAGAGGAGGCCGCCGAGAGTTTCAAGCCCGTGCTGGACCGGCTGAAGGAAGCGCTCAAGGACAAAGCGGGCGACGTGCGCGTCACGACGCGGCTGGTCGATTCACCGGCGTGCCTGGTGGTGCAGGATGGCGGCATCAGCACGCAGCTCGCGCGCATGCTCAAGCAGGCCGGGCAGGCTGCGCCGGAGGTCAAGCCCGTATTGGAGATCAATGCGCAACATGCACTGGTGCGCAAGCTGGAAGGCTCTGACCACTTCGAGGACCTGGCTCACATCCTGTTCGATCAGGCGCTGCTGGCTGAGGGGGGGCTGCCTGCGGATCCGGCAAGTTATGTGCGGCGCGTCAACGCCTTGCTGGTCTAGATTCAGACTAACAGCGGCGGCTCTTCCATCGCCTCCATCTGCTCTTCGAGCATCAGCACCTGGCCTTTCCAGTAGTCGCTGCTGCCGAACCAGGGAAAGTTGATCGGAAAGGCCGGATCGTCCCAGCGCCTGGCCAGCCAGGCGCTGTAGTGGATCAGGCGCAGAGTGCGCAGGGGCTCGATCAGCGCGAGCTCACTGCGGTTGAATTCCCGGAATTGCTCGTAGCCGTCGATCAGGGTGCCGAGCTGGTGGGTGCGCTGACTGCGGTCCCCGCTGAGCAGCATCCACAAGTCCTGTACCGCAGGCCCGGTGCGGGCATCGTCCAGATCGACAAAATGCGGGCCGCCATGAAGACTGTCCACCGGCGTCCACAGGATGTTGCCGGGATGGCAGTCGCCATGCAGCCGGATCATGCGCACCGAGCCAGGCGCCTGCCCCGCAGCCAGAGCGGTCTGGCCGATCATCTGCAAGGCCTTGTCGCAGGCGGCCTGCCACAGCGCCTGCACATCCAGCGGAATGATCTGGTTTTGCAGCAGCCAGTCGCGCTGCTGCGTGCCAAAGCCTTCGAGGTCCAGGCCCGGCCGATGGACAAAGGGGCGTGAGGCCCCCACCGTGTGGATGCGAGCCAGAAACCGCCCGATCCACTCCAGCACCTCGGCATCATCGAGCTCGGGCGAGCGGCCGCCACGCCGCGGACTCACGCTGAAGCTGAAGCCGCCGAAGTGGTGCAGCGTGCCTGCGTCCAGCACCAGCGGGCCGATCGCAGGAATCTCGGCAGCCATGAGTTCGGCTGCGAAGGCGTGTTCTTCGAGAATTTGCGCATCGCTCCAGCGCCCGGGGCGGTAGAACTTGGCGACCACGATGTCGCCGTCTTCAAGGTGCACCTGGTAGACGCGGTTTTCGTAGCTCGACAAGGCCATGAGCCGGCCGTCGCCGCGCAGGCCGACACTGGCCAATGCATCCAGCACGGTGTCGGGGCCGAGCGTGTCATAGGGGTGGGAATTCATGAGCCCATTATGAGCAGATCGCGCGGGCTCCCCGGGGGCGGCCCTTAAGGTTTTTTTAGCAAGGGCGTAAGTGATTTTTAGGAACGCCGTCGCGTCGAAATTCTTAGACTTTCTTTCATGGTCAGGCAGCGCATGGGGCGTTGCAGACCAGCCCCTGATTTCGGGAGTTCCTCCCGAGGAAAGTAAGAAGCATGAAGATCGATACCCAGGAAATGGCGCAACTCGCCGCGACCCAGGCGCAGCCGCGCTTCGATATGTATACCGGCATCCACAAGGCCTTGCGGGCGTTGATGGCCGACACTTTGCTGGCCCTGGGCCGCATGGATCCGCGCGATGAGGCCGACGTGGCCCAGGCCAGCCAGCGGGTGCTGGAATTGCTGGATTTCTGCGGCTCGCACCTGCGGCACGAAAATGAATTCGTGCATGCCGCCATCGAGGCGCGCGCCCCTGGCGCGAGCGACCAGATCGCCGGAGAACACGACGAGCACGAACGCCATATCGCCCATCTCAGAGGCCTGATTGTCGCCCTGGCCGCCCAGCCGGCGGCCGCCCGCGGCGCCGCGGCGCTGACGCTGTACAGGGAGACCGCATTGTTCGTGGCAGACAACTTCAGACACATGCATGTGGAGGAAACTGCGCACAACGCCGTGCTGTGGGCCCGCTACACCGATGCCGAGCTGGTGGGCATCCATGGGGCGTTGCTCGCGTCGATCCCACCACAGGAGATGATGTTCGCCCTGCGCTGGCTGGTGCCTTTCATGAACCCCGAAGAGCGCTCGGCGATGCTGGGCGATATGCGCGAGCATGCGCCGGCGCCGGCTTTCGCAGCTGCGCTGGAGATGGTTCGGCCGTTGCTGAGCGAGTCTGAATGGGGCAAACTGGCGCGCGATCTGAATTTGCCGGCCTGAGCGGCACGGCGGCAACTC
This sequence comes from Burkholderiaceae bacterium, assembly GCA_030653255.1. Lineage (GTDB taxonomy): Bacteria > Pseudomonadota > Gammaproteobacteria > Burkholderiales > Burkholderiaceae_C > JAURZS01. The sequence continues at coordinate 4,405 of JAURZS010000112.1, forward strand.
AGCTGTCGTCGCCGAATTCCAGCGGGCGCTGAACCACCAGCCGAAAGCGCCCGCGCCCGGTTTTTTCCATGCGGATGTGCGGCCCATGCTCAATCAGCCGGCGTTGCAGGAGCAGCAAGCGGGCTTCGAGGTTGTCGCTGACATCGGGGAGCTGGATCGACGGGTCCAGCCGGAGTTCGCGGTTCGAGAATTCGGTTCGCCCCTGCTGCGCGTAGTCTTTCACCAGCCTCCAGAAGATGGCACCCGCCACGCCCTTGATCAGGTAGACGTCGTTGATGAATACACTGTGGTTGATGGCAAAGTGCCGCAGCTGTAGTGCCGCACCCGTGGCCGCCGGCACATCACCGATGGCTGCGGCGGCTTCGCCCGTCTCGTCATTGGTCTGCATCAGCTCGATGGCGGCGCCCAGGTGGCCGGCCAGGGCGACCAAGGCGTCTTCGTCCTCATAGCTGAACTGCTGCTCGTCCGGGCTCTCGACAAACAGAACACCCAGCAGCCGGCCGCTGGACTCCACCGGGACCGCCATCTGGCTGTGCGGCTCGGCCAGTCCGGGATAGGGAATGTCGGTGTGCAGCGCCAGGTCCGGCGCATCAGCGCGCAGGCTGCTGCGCACCGCGCGGCTGTACAGATAAGCCTGGGTCATGTGCCGTATGCGCACGGGAGTCCGTTCGCGCGCGGCCACGCCGATGACACCGTCGCCCATTTCGATTTCCGAGCCGACACCCGAAGTGGCATAGCCGCAGCTGGCCACGGTGTAGAGCCGCTGCGTAGCGGGGTCCAACAGCAGAACCATGGCGTGACGCACACCGAGAAAGTCGCTGAGTGTGGCCAGGACGCAATTCAGGGCCTCGCCCAGACTGGTACAGCGCGACAGCCGTTCGCTGCCGCGGCGCACGGCGCCAAGTACGCCGCTGCGCGGCGGCGGCGCGGGCAGCGGCTCGCCGGCGACCTCCTCGATCTCACGCACCTCATAGACATCGGAGCCGCGCAGCCGGAACACATCGGCCATGCCGGAATGCGAGGCGATGCCCGCCAGCTGGGCTTTCATCCCCTCGAACAGGGGCCCTTCGGACTCAGTACGCAGGTAACGGATGTGGAGCCGGTAGAACTGCGCCGTGACCGGGTGCAGGACCAGCAGCGTGGCCCAGGGGTTGTCGAGGATGTTGATGCGGGTTTTGTTGAAAAACTGGAAGGACAGGGCCACATGGCGCGCATCGACGTAGTAGGCCTGCGAGATGTAGGCCACGTTGGGTATGCCGTCGCGTGCGCAGGTCGAGATCACGGCGGGGATGGAGCCTTCTAGACAGTAGCGGATGTCATCCAGTGTGAGCTTCACGCATCGCTCTCCTGTGACGGCATTGATTGGCCTGCACGCGGGCCAGGGGTCTGGTCGTAGGCCTGTTGCGGCGTGAAGGTGATGGCCACGACATCGTCCAGGCGATGGGCCAACATGGCGCGGGTCAGCGCCGGCGCATGGCCGACCAGCGCGATTTCCTGTTCCATGGACCGCAGGTAACGCTGCAGGATGGGTTCATCGGCCACTGTGGCCGCACGGATGCGCGCGTCGCCAGCCTTGAGCTGGACGCTGCGGTGGGTGGCCGGCTGGCTGAAGACCACGGCCACGCAGCCATTGCTGCTGATGTCCTGAACCAGCTGACGCGACTGGCTGCGCGCAACATACACTGTGATTTCACGGCCCTGCGCGTCGATGCGGGTGCCGACAGCGCGCATGATGCTCGGGCGCATGGCGGCGTCCCGCGAGGCCACGATGGCGGACACTCCTTTGTCCATCATCGCGACGAGGTCTGCCGGCAGCAGCACCGGTGCCGCCGGGGTCTTCATCCGCGAAAGCGCCTGCGTGTGAGCGCCAGCGCAATCCAGAAGCCCGCCACCGCATACACCAGCAGCACGAGGGCATGGCGCCAAGGCGTGGCCGGCCACTGGTCCATGAACAGGGGGCGGACCAGCTCGACCGCATTGGTCAATGGCAGCCAGTCTGAAGCGATGCGAAGCGGCCCCGGTAGCTGGTCGCGCGGAAAGAACACGCCACTCAGGAACATCATGGGCGTGAGGAACAGCGTGAAGTAATAGGTGAAGAAGTCGTACCCCTTGGCCAGCGCATTGAAAATCAGCGCAATGCAGGAGAACGTGATTCCGGCGCCCAGCAGAATCGGCCAGGCCAGCAGCAGCTTGGGGCTGTGGCTGATGCCCAGTGCCAGCATCACGATCAGGATGGCGGTCACGGTGAACAGGGCCTTGAAGCCTGCCCACAGCATTTCGGCCAGCACGATGCTGTCGAGGTTGACCGGCGCGTTCATGATGCCGTCCCAGGTCTTTTGCACATGCATGCGCGAGAACGCCGAGTACAAGGCTTCGAAGGAGGCTGCGTTCATGGCGCTCATGCAGATCGAGCCGCTGGCGAGAAACAGGATGTAGGGCACTTTGTCTCCGCCCAGACTCACCTGGCCGACCAGCGCGCCCATGCCGTAGCCGAAGGCGATCAGCCACATCAGTGGCTCCGCGATGTTGCCCACCAGACTGGGAATGGCCAGCTTGCGCCAGACCAGAAGGTTGCGCAGAAACACCGGCCACCAGCGGCGGGTGAGTTCAGGCGTGCGCCAGATGCTCAGGGGTTCGACGGAACTGCGCATGGTGTGTGTTTCCTTCAGCCGTCTTGCCGGATCTGCCGGCCGGTGAGTTTGAGGAACAGGTCCTCCAGATTGGCCGGGCGGTGCAGGGTCCGCAGCTGCGGGTGGCGGCCCAGGGCTTCGAGCAGGGGGCGCGCATCCTGTGTGTAGAAGAAGACGGTCTCGCCGCTCTTCTCGACGCGCGCGGCGAGCGACTTCAGAGGCGAGTCCAGAAGGTCGAGCGCACCATGGCCGTAGACCTCGACGACATCGGGCTCCAGGTGCTGACGGATCAGGTCGCGCGGGCGCCCTTCGGCGATCTTCCTGCCGTGGTCCAGAACCAGCAGGCGCGAACACAGGCGTTCGGCCTCGTCCATGAAGTGCGTGGTCAGCAGAATCGACTTGCCCTGCTGCAGCAGCACCTGCAGGCGCTCCCACATGAGGTGGCGCGCCTGCGGGTCGAGGCCTGTGGTCGGCTCGTCGAGCAGCAGCAGGCGGGGGTCGTTGACCAGCGCGCGCGCCAGGCTCAGCCGGCGCTTCATGCCGCCCGACAGTTCACCGGGGCGGGCGGCGGCCTTGTGCGTCAGCGAGGCGAACTCCAGCAAGGAGGGGATGCGCGATCTGATCTGCGCATCCTGCATGCCGAAATACCTGCCGTAGACCAGCAGGTTTTCTTCGCAGCTGAAGTCCGGGTCCAGCGTGTCAATCTGGCTTACCACGCCCAATTGAGCCTTGATGGCCAGCGCGTCACGCGGCATCTGCAAGGGCCGGTTGGTATTTCCGGGCAAGCCGGTGATGCGGCCCGGAAAGTAGGAAATGCTGCCCGCATCTGGCATGGTCAGGCCCAGGCACATGCGCACCGTGGTGGTCTTGCCAGCGCCGTTGGGGCCGATCACCCCCAGGCATTCGCCCGATGCAATGGCAAAGGACAGATCGTCGACGACCGTGGTGTCGCCAAAGCTTTTGCGCAGGCCGGAGACTTCGAACAGGGATGAGGTCATGGCGGTATTGTGCCTTTGCCGGCTACTGGAATGCCACTTCGGCGAAGCTGCGCAGCTTGCGGCTGTGCAGCCGCCCGACGCCACCCGAGCGCAGTATCTCGATGGCGCGTATGCCGATGCGCAGATGCTGGTCCACGCGCTCGCGGTAGAACTGGTTGGCCATGCCCGGCAGCTTGATTTCACCGTGCAGCGGCTTGTCGCTCACGCACAGCAGGGTGCCGTAGGGCACGCGAAAGCGAAAGCCGTTGGCCGCGATGGTGGCGCTTTCCATGTCCAGCGCCACGGCGCGGCTCTGGCTGAAACGCCGTTGCGCGCGGTTGTCTGGCAGCAGTTCCCAGTTGCGGTTGTCGGTGCTGGCCACGGTGCCGGTTCGCATGATGCTCTTGAGGTCCTGGCCGTCGGTGCCGGTGACGTCGGCAACCGCCTTTTCCAGCGCCAGCTGGATTTCCGCCAGCGCCGGGATGGGGACCCACAAGGGCAACTCTTCGTCGAGCACGTGGTCCTCGCGCACATAGGCGTGCGCCAGCACGTAGTCTCCCAGTTGCTGGCTGTTGCGAAGTCCGGCGCAGTGCCCCAGCATCATCCAGGCATGGGGGCGCAGCACCGCGATGTGGTCGGTGATGGTCTTGGCATTGGCCGGCCCGACGCCGATGTTGACCATGGTGATGCCGGTGCGGTCGGCGCGCATCAGGTGATAAGCCGGCATTTGAGGCAGCCGCGGTGGCGGAGCGCCGAGTGCATCGTCAGTGTGCGGCGGCAGTCCGCTGCGGCGGGTCACCACATTGCCGGGTTCGACGAAGGCGATGTATTCGCTGCCGGGGTCGGCCATGGCTTCACGGCCCAGACGCACGAATTCGTCGATGTAGAACTGGTAGTTGGTGAACAGCACGAAGTTCTGGAACCATTCGGGCGCGGTGCCCGTGTAGTGCCGCAGACGGTGCAGCGAATAGTCCACCCGCGGCGCAGTGAACAGCGACAGCGGCAGAGCCTCGCCGGGCGCAGGCTGCCAGGTGCCGTTGGCGATGCCGTCATCCATGGCGGCCAGATCGGGCAGGTCGAACAGGTCGCGCATCAGCACGCGCCGCTCGGGCGGAAGATTTCCCTCGAGGTGGTCGTTTTCGGCAAAGGAGAAATGCACCGGGATGGGCTGGGAGCTGGTGCCGATTTCCAGCTCCACGCCGTGGTTGGCGCGCAGCAGCCGGAACTGTTCGGCATAGTAGTCGCCGAACAGGTCAGGCCGCGTGAGCGTGGTCTCGAACCGGCCTGGGCCTTCGACAAAGCCGTAGCTCAGCCGCGAATCGGGTCGCGCCACAGTGTCGGTGTGGATGCGCACGAAGGGATAGCACGCGCGCACATGGCCAGGCAGGCTGTCGCCGGCCACAAAGCGCTGCATCGCTGCTCGCAGATGCAGCAGGCTGCCGTCGTAGATGGTGCGGACCTGGGCCAGCGCCTCGTCTGGGTCGCTGAAGCGGGCGGGAGCGATGAAGGGAGGAAGGTGGGGCATCCGGATATTGTGCTACGCCTGCTTTCGCCCGGGGGCGATCGCAGCCGATAATGGCCCGATGACTTCCCCCCTCCAGCCGGCGTCCGGCGTCTCCTTCGCCACGTTGCCGCTGGCGCCGTCTACCCTGGCCAATCTCGAACAGTTGGGTTATAGCGCCATGACGGCCATTCAGGCCGCCAGCCTGCCGCCGGCCTTGCTGGGGCGCGACCTGATTGCGCAGGCCAAGACTGGCAGCGGCAAGACGGCGGCTTTCGCCCTGGTGCTGCTGGCCAATCTGAACCCGCGCCGCTTTGCCGTCCAGTCGCTGGTGTTGTGCCCTACGCGGGAGCTTGCTGATCAGGTGACGCAGGAGATCCGCCGCCTGGCGCGTGCGGAGGAAAACATCAAGGTCGTGACCCTGTGCGGCGGTGTGCCGCTGCGCGGGCAGGTGGCGAGTCTGCAGCACGGTGCGCATATCGTCGTGGGCACGCCGGGGCGCATCATGGATCACCTTGAGCGCGGCAATCTCTCGCTGGAGGCCCTGAACACGCTGGTGCTTGACGAGGCGGACCGCATGCTCGACATGGGATTTTTCGACGACATCGCCACGGTGGCCCGCCAGTGCCCTGCCCAGCGGCAGACGTTGCTGTTCTCGGCCACTTACCCCGAGGGCATTTCGCGGCTTGCGCAGCAGTTCATGCGTGAGCCCCAGCGCATCGAGGTCCAGGCGCAACACGAGGCGAGCAAGATTCAGCAGCGCTTCTACCAGGTCGAAGAATCCGGGCGGCTGCACGCGGTCAGTTTGTTGCTTGACCACTATCGTCCGGTGAGCACGCTTGCCTTTTGCAATACCAAGCAGCAGTGCCGCGATCTTGTGGCAACCCTGAAGGCTCGCGGCTTCAGCGCGCTGGCGCTGTACGGGGAACTGGAGCAGCGCGAGCGCGATCAGGTGCTGGTGCAGTTCGCCAACCGCAGCTGCTCGGTTCTCGTGGCGACCGATGTGGCGGCACGCGGACTGGACATCGCCCAGCTGGAGGCGGTGATCAATGTCGATGTGGCGCCGGACCCGGAGGTGCATGTCCACCGCATCGGCCGCACCGGGCGGGCCGACGAGCAGGGCTGGGCCTTCACGCTGGCGAGCATGGACGAGATGGGGTATGTCGGGCGCATCGAGCAGCTGCAGGGGCGTGAGTCGCAGTGGCATCCGCTGACCGAGCTGACTGCATCGGGCGGCGAACCGCTGCGCGCGCCGATGTCCACCCTGCAGATTGTCGGCGGGCGCAAGGAGAAGATCCGCGCTGGTGATGTGCTGGGCGCGCTGACGGGAGAGGCCGGATTCCAGCGCGAGCAGGTCGGCAAGATCAACGTCAACGAGTACTCCACCTATGTGGCTGTGGACCGCGCCATTGCGCGCGAAGCTCTCGCTCGGCTCAGCGCAGGACGCGTCAAAGGCAAGACCGTCAAGGTCAGGTTGCTCGACGAGGCCTGACGACCGGCAACACAGGGCATACCCGGGGTCTTGGAACCGATCGTGGTGACGGTGGCACCCATATAGCAGCAACGCAGCTTCATGGGTGTTTGTTACGGCTTCGCATGACGCGGCCGCTGCAAGCCCATTGCAAACCCGCTGTTTCATACCTGGTACTCCAATGATTCGCAATACGGCAGCTATTCCTGGGCGCCTGATGAAGGATTCTCTGGCGCTCCAATCGCTAGCGACACTATCGCGCAGTCAGGCCTTGCATGGGTTCAGTGACTCCGCACAGGGTGGAGCCTGGCGTTCGTGCAGCGAGATCAGCAAGCTGATCCCACGGCATGCCGACGCCTGGCCCCGTTACTTCCTGCCCCGGGCTGTGCAGCCCGGCGTCCAGGGTTCCCGCTATGTGGGCGCTCATGAGCCCGGCCTCGCTGAAAAGTGTGTGACCGATGTGAGGCGTATCGCACCGGACAGCTCCCAGCGGGTCGGCTTCAGCGCCAGATCCACGGGGCGGTCAGATGCAGCCTCCTATGCGGGGGATGTGCCGAAGGGACGGATCGTCCATCGCCTGGACACACGCAGCCCGGACAGGATCCTCCGGGAAGGAGGCTTTGCGCCCCGCGGTGGCGTGCAGGGCGATACCGACATGGACCGGCACCGGCGTCGAGGGCTCGGGGAGACCGGCGAGACCCGGGGCGAGTCCGGACTCATCAGCCTGACGGAAGAGATCAAGGGGACGGGAATGGTAGAGCGCACCCTGGCATCCACACAAGGATACCCTTTGCATGTCTACCATGTGCTGGCGGACCCGAACAATACTTTCCGGGATGATCGGGATGTTTTCTCGCCCGGCGATGACGTGGAGCACGAGCTCTTTTGCACTCGTGTTTCGCTGGATCAGATCGTGGCCGTGACGATTCTGCACAGTGCGAGCGAGGAGGAAACCATCGGGTTTCCCTATTCTCCGTACAGCCGATGGACGGAAGAAGACATGGGCGGGATGAAGCCCCGTGTACCTATTGTGCAGCTTCGCAAGGGGCCGCCGTGGGATGACGTCACCTGAATGAAAAAGCCCGACGCCTTTCGACGCCGGGCTTGAAGCGACAAGTCGCTTGCTGCTTAGGGCTTGCTTGCCGTCGGGAACGGCCAAGCTGCCTGCGGGTTCAGAGTC
>JAURZS010000118.1 GCA_030653255.1 Burkholderiaceae bacterium
ACAAGCCCCAGTTGACCATGGGAATATAGATCTGCCCGGTGTCGCGCACGCTGGTGTGCTCGACATTGAGGCGCGGCAGATAGCCCAGCTGGATGGCCTGCTTGGTCACACTGAAGGCGCCGGTGATCAGGGCCTGCGAGGCAATCACAGTAGACAGGGTGGCCAGCACCACCAGCGGCAGCAGCGCCCAGTCGGGCGCCATCATGTAGAAGGGGTTCTTTACCGCCAGCGGATTCTTGAGCAGCAGGGCGCCCTGGCCGAAGTAATTGAGCGTCAGCGAAGGCATGACCACGGTGAACCAGGCCAGGCGGATCGGCCGCTTGCCGAAGTGGCCGAGGTCGGCGTACAGGGCTTCCGCCCCCGTCACGCACAGCACCACGGCGCCCAGGACAATGAAGGTCACGCCAGGGTTGGCGATCATGAAGCCCAGCGCATAGTGCGGACTCATGGCCCACAGGATGGCCGGATTGGTGGCGATGTGCGAGATCCCCAGCACAGCCAGCACAGCGAACCAGGTCAGCGTGATCGGTCCGAAGAACTTGCCGATGCCGGCGGTCCCGCGCTTTTGCACCAGGAACAGGCAGAACAGCACCGCCAGGGTCAGCGGAATCACATACGACTTGAAGGCCGGCGACACCACCTCCAGGCCCTCGATCGCCGACAGCACCGAGATGGCCGGCGTGATGACGCCGTCGCCATAGAACAGCGAGGTGCCGAAAATCCCCACCGCCAGCAGCACGCGGCGCAGGCGCGGCTTGTCCTTGACGGCCTGCGAGGCCAGCGCCAGCATGGCGATCAGGCCGCCTTCTCCGTTGTTGTCGGCACGCAGCACCAACACCACGTACTTGATGGAGACGATGACCGTCAGCGTCCAGAAAAAGATCGACAGGATGCCGTAGACGTTTTCCGGGGTGAAGGGCACATGGCCAGAGCCGAAGACTTCCTTGACGGCATAGAGCACGCTGGTGCCGATGTCGCCATAGACGACACCGATGGCGCCGATGGTCAGCGCCGCGAGGGAAGATTTCGAGCTCTGCAAGGAATGCGCCTCAGTCGTAGATTTCCGCGTCCGGGTCGGTCGCTTCGAGCTCGTAGCTGGCCGCCAGCATGGCCAGACGCGCGATCACGCCATACATGTAGAAACGATTGGGCGCGCTCGCGCCGGGCTTGATGCCGGGCTGCGGCAGCCGCGTGCTGTCGTCGAAGGCCAGAGGCACGAAGCTGGAACCTGGCGCGTTGAGGTTCTCGTCGATGCCGCGCTCCGCATGGACACGGTAGAAACCACCCACCACGTAGCGGTCCATCATGTAGACCACCGGCTCGGCCACGCCGCCGTTCATGCGTTCGTAGGTCTGCACGCCTTCCTGGATGATGACTTCGCTGACTTCCTGGCCGTCCTTGATGACCGACATCTTGTTGCGCGTCTTGCGGTTCAGCACATCGAGGTCTTTGACGTCACGAACGGTCATGATGCCCATGCCGTAGGTGCCGTTGTCGGCCTTCACGATGACGAAGGGCTTTTCGTTGATGCCGTATTCCTTGTACTTGCGCCGGACTTTGGTCAACAGCGAATCCACATTGCTGGTCAGGCAGTCCATGCCCGTGCCTTCGGCGAAATTGACCTCTCCGCATTTGCCGAACATGGGGTTGATCAGCCAGGGGTCTATGCCCAGCAGCTTGCCGAAGCGCTTGGACACTTCTTCGTAGCACTGGAAGTGGTTGCTCTTGCGGCGCACCGACCAGCCGGCGTGCAGCGGCGGCAGCAGGTACTGCTCATGGATGTCTTCCAGGATGCCGGGCACGCCCGCGCTCAGGTCGTTGTTGAGCAGGATGGTGCAGGGGTCGAAGTTCTTGAGCCCGAGCCGGCCCTTGGTGCGGATGACCGGCTCCAGCGTCACCGACTCACCGTTGGGCAACTCGATGGTGGTCGTCTCCTTGATCTCGGGGTTGATCGAACCGATGCGCACATTCAGGCCGGCCATGTGGAAGATGCGCTGCAACTGCACCACATTGCTCAGGTAGAAGGTGTTGCGCGTGTGGTTTTCGGGGATGACCAGCAGGTTCTTGGCCTCCGGGCAGATCTTCTCGATCGCGGCCATGGCCGACTGCACGGCCAGCGGCAGCATCTCGGGGGTGAGGTTGTTCCAGCCGCCGGGGTACAGGTTGGTGTCCACCGGCGCGAGCTTGAAGCCCGCATTGCGGATGTCCACCGAACTGTAGAACGGCGGCGTGTGCTCCATCCACTCCAGGCGGAACCAGCGCTCGATGGCCGGCATGGAGTCCAGGATGCGTTGCTCTAGCTCGTTGATCGGGCCCGTGAGCGCCGTGATGAGATGGGGAACCATGTTTGGCCCTCGTTCTGGGTGATGACTGGATGTCTGGGGGTTGAGTCCGACTGTACTCTGCGTGCCGGGCCGCCCTACCAGGTGTTGCGCAACTCGCGCAGCCGGGCGAACACGGTGCGCTCGTCGGGCTGCTCGGGAAGCTCGGGAAACTGCTCGCGCAGGCCGGCAATGACGCTGGCGCTGTCCAGCCGGAAAAATGTGTTCATGCGTTTTTCCTGGGCCAACGTCGTGACCGGGGCGGTGGCCGCGTCGTGACCCTGCACTTGCGGCAGCAGATCGGCGGCGGCCGTGTTGTCGGGCTCGCGCGCGAGGGTGAAGCGCAGGTTGTTCTCGATGTAGTCGTGGCCCGGGTACACCTGGGTGTCATCGGGCAGGCTGCGCAGCTGCCGGGAAAAGGTGTCGTACAGCGCGCCGACGTCACCGCCGTTGTGGCAGTTGCCCGCGCCCGCATTGAACAGTGTGTCACCCGAAAACAGCGCGGGCTGGTCGGTGTGGGAGCGCAGGCAGACATGGCACAGGGTGTGTCCCGGCGTGTCCATGCATTCCAGCTCGACATGCCGGCCGACCTTGATGACATCGCCCGCCTTGACGCCGCGGTCGACGCCGGGAATCCGGGCGCCGGCTTTGTGGTGCGCAATAAGCTTGGCGCCGGTGGCCGCGATCACTGCGGCATTGCCGCCGGTGTGGTCGCCGTGCTCATGGGTGTTGAGCACCTGCGTGATCTGCCAGCCACGCACCTTGGCGCGAGACAGGCATTTCTCGTGGTCGAGCGGGTCGATGGCCAGCGCCTCGCCGGTGTCGGGGCAGGCGATGAGGTAGTTGAAGTTCCGGTAGGCGTTTCCGGTCCAGATGCGCTCGACGATCATGGCGTTCAGGTCCGGACTTCGCCCTGGCCCAGCACCACCCATTTCAGCGAGGTCAGGCCTTCGAGGCCAACCGGGCCGCGCGCATGGAATTTGTCCGTGGAGATGCCGATCTCCGCGCCAAGGCCGAACTCGAAGCCATCGGCGAACCGCGTGCTGGCGTTGACCATCACGCTGGCGGAGTCGACCTCGCGCAAAAACCGCTGGGCGTGGTCGTGGTCGCGCGTGAGGATGGCGTCGGTGTGGTGGCTGCTGTAACGGTTGATATGGGCAATGGCCTCGTCCACGCCCTCGACCAGCTTGACGCTGATGATGGGCGCGAGGTATTCCTCGGACCAGTCCTGCTCGGTGGCGGGAACGATCTTCGAATCGGCCGACAGGCAGCGGCGCAGGATGTCGGCCGCCTGCGCATCGCAGCGCATCTCCACGCCTTTGGCCGCATAGATCGCGCCGATGCGCGGCAGGAAGTCGGCGGCCACGCCGCGCGCCACCAGCAGACCTTCGCTGGCATTGCAGGGGCTGTATTTCTGGGTCTTGGCGTTGTCGGCCACGCGCACCGCCATGTCGATGTCGCAGGGATCGTCGACATAGACGTGGCAATTGCCGTCCAGGTGCTTGATCACGGGCACCCGGGCTTCGCGGCTGATGCGCTCGATCAGGCTCTTGCCGCCGCGCGGAATGATCAGGTCCACGTACTGCGGCATGGCGATCAACTGGCCCACGGCCTCGCGGTCGGTGGTCTGCACCAGTTGCACGGCGTCCTGGGGCAAGCCGGCTTCTGCCAGCGCCTGCTGCACCAGCTGCGCCAGCGCCTTGTTCGACTCGATGGCCTCGGAGCCGCCGCGCAGGATGCAGGCATTGCCGCTCTTGATGGACAGGCTGGCGGCCTCGATGGTGACGTTGGGCCGGCTCTCGAAGATCATGCCGAAGACCCCGATCGGCACGCGCATCTGGCCCACGCGGATGCCGCTGGATTGCTGCTTCATGCCGGAGATTTCGCCAATGATGTCGGCCATGGCGGCGAGTTGTTCACAGCCTTCGGCCACGGTAGCGATGGCCTGAGGGGTGAGCTTGAGACGGTCCAGCATGGGCGCCGGCAGACCAGCCGCAGTGGCCCGGGCCAGGTCGCGCGCGTTGTCCGCCTGTAGAGCGGCGGCATTCTCGCGCAGCAAGGCGGCCAGGCTGCGCAGCGCCAGGTTGCGCGCCGCCGTGCCGGAGCGCGCCATGGCGGCAGACGCGGCTTTCCCCTGCAGACCGAGGGTCTGCATGTATTCGGCGACGTTGAGCGCGTTCATCAGTCTATTTTAGGTGAAGCGCTGTGTTTGCGCCCCCACGCACTCGCGGCACAGCATCAGCGCCAGACGCTGCAAGGCCTGCCAGCCGTCCGTGGGCCAGCCGGGCTGCTTCAACCCCTTGACGATGCCATCGACCAGATGCGCCGAATACAGCAGATTGGCCAGCGTGGTGTCGCCCAGGCGCGGCAGCACGCGCTCGTACAGCCGCTCCTTGACGCCCCAGACCCGCTGTTCGCGCAAGGCCATGGGCAGCGGGCGGCCGGCCTGCATGGCGTCCTTGACGCGCTTGAGCGCGCGGATGTCCTCGCTCAGGGCGTAATGCACCAGCACCTCGGCCTCGCCTTCGGCCTGCAGGCCGTCGAGCATGCGCTGAACACGCGCCATCTGCCCGCCCAGCACAGCCTCGGACAGCTTGAACACGTCGTAGCGGGCCACATTGAGCACGGCGCGCTCGATCTGCTCGAAGCTCAGTTCGCCGGCGGGGAACAGCAGTGCGAGCTTCTGGATTTCCTGGTGGGCGGCCAGCAGATTGCCTTCGACCCGGTCGGCAAAGAAACGCAGTGTGCGCTGGCCTTCTTCGCCGGCGGCGACGCGCTGGCCCTGGCGCTGCAGACGCTGCGCGAGCCACTGCGGCAGCGCCTCGCGCGCCACCGCATCGAACTGCACCACCACGCCGCAGCGCTCCAGCGCCGTGAACCAGGCGCCCGTGCGTGTGGCACGATCCAGGCGCGGCAGCATCACCAGGGTCAGCGTGCTGTCGTTGCCCTGGGCCTGCTCGGCCAGTTGCTGGATCGCCACGCTGCCGTCCTTTCCCGGCTTGCCGGTGGGAATGCGCAGCTCGACCATCTGCCGGTCGGCAAACAGGCTCATCGAGCCGCCCGCTGCCAGCACCGAGCTCCAGTCGAAATGTGCGCCCGACACGGTGTAGGCGCTGCGCTCCGTGTAGCCCTGGGCGCGGGCGGCCGCCCGGATGGCATCGGCCGCCTCCTGCACCAGCAGCGGCTCGTCGCCATGCAGCGTATACAGCGGCCGCAGGCCTTTTTGCAGATGCGCTTCGAGCTGACCGGCTGCGAGTTGCATGAGGGTCAGCCGGCGCGGCTCAAAGGGTCTGCACTGCGGCCAGGCGCCGCAGCAGTTGCTGAACGATGTCGGTCTGCATGTCACGGTACAGCAGCAGTTCTTCAGCCTCTTTGGCGAGCACGGCGGATTCGTTGAAGCTGATGTCGCGTTGCTGCGCCAGCTCGGTGTCCGGAATCAGCTCCTTGCCGCGTGGCGTTCGCAAGCGAAAGCGCACGCGGGAACGCAACTGGAATTCACGTACCTGGCCGGAGGCATTCAGGCCGACGACCACTTTTTCACGCTGGTCCATCAGCAGGTCCAGCACCACCTGGGCCGAGTCGATGGCGCTCAGCTCGCTCACGACGGCCACATTGCCACCCGAGGCGATGCTGCGGCGCAGCTCGTTGCCCAGCGCCGAATTGTTGGTCGCCGCCACATAGATGCTCGTGAACGCAAATTGGGGCGCGCGGCGCAACTCGAAGCCGCAGCCTCCCAGGGCCAGGGCCGGCGCAATCGCAATGAGGCGGCGGCGGGTAGGGTCCATGGCTCAGACCACCACGTTCACGAGGCGCCCGGGCACCACGATGATCTTGCGCGGTGCAGCGCCTGCGGCCTGCTTGACGAAAGCCTCGCTGGCCAGCGCGATCGCCTCGATGGCGGCCTTGTCGGCGCTGGCGGGCACCATGATGGCGCCGCGCAGCTTGCCGTTGACCTGCAGCATGAGTTCGATTTCGTCCTGCACCAGTGCCTGCACATCCACACGCGGCCAGGGCGCGTCGATCAGTTCGCCTTCGCGCGCTGCATAGCCCAGCTCCTGCCACAGCACTTGAGCGACATGCGGCGTGGCCGGATACAGGCAGCGCAACAGAATGCCGAAGCCTTCGAGCACCGCCGCATGGTTGCCGGGCGAATCCTCGCCCTTGAAGTTCTCCAGCGCATTGAGCAGCTTCATGGCGCCGGACACCACGGTGTTGTACTGCATGCGCTGGTAGTCGTAGTCGATCTGCTTGAGCACGGAGTGGACTTCGAAGCGCAGCGCGCGCGCTGGCTTTCCGAACTCCACCAGCGGCGGGGCGCCTACCGACAGAAAATGCGCGCTCTTCGCGCCGAAGGCCCAGACGCGCTTGAGAAAGCGCGAGGAACCCTCTACTGCGGAGTCGTTCCATTCAAGCGTGGCCTCGGGCGGCGCCGTGAACATGGTGTACAGGCGCGCTGTGTCGGCGCCGTAACGCTCGATCAGATCCTGCGGGTCGACACCGTTGTTCTTGCTCTTGCTCATGGTGCCCACGCCTTCGTAGTCCACCAAAGTGCCATCGATCTTGCGCTTCGCGCCAATGACCTTGCCATTGGCATCGTGGATGTCTTCGACTTCGTGCGGCCAGAAGTATTCGATGCCGCCCTTTTCGGTCCTGCGCGAATAGATGTGGTTGAGCACCATGCCCTGGGTGAGCAGCCGGGTGAAAGGCTCGTCGATCTTGACCAGGCCCAGATCGCGCATGACCTTGGTCCAGAAGCGCGCATAAAGCAGGTGCAGGATCGCGTGCTCGATGCCGCCGATGTACTGGTCCATGGGCATCCAGTACTGCGCACCTTCGGCCACCATCTTGTCATCGCGCGTCGGGTCGCAGTAGCGCATGAAGTACCAGGACGAGTCCACGAAGGTGTCCATGGTGTCGGTCTCACGCCGTGCGGGCTTGCCGCATACGGGGCAAGTCACCCCGGCGTGGAAGCCCTCGTGGCGGTTCAGGGGATTGCCTGAGCCGTCCGGCACGCAATCCTGGGGCAGCACCACCGGCAGGTCTTTCTCGGGCACGGGCACGGCGCCGTGCTCCTCGCAATGGATGATGGGGATGGGTGTGCCCCAGTAACGCTGGCGGCTCACGCCCCAGTCGCGCAGACGCCAGGTGGTCTTCTTCTCGCCCAGGCCCTTGCCTTCCAGGACATGGCACACGGCATTGACGGCTTCCTGGTAGGACATGCCGCTGTAGATGCCGGAGTTGACAGTGACGCCACGCTGCTTGTCGGCATACCAGTCCTGCCAGCGGTCGTAGTCGTAGGTCTCGCCGTCGACCAGCACCACCTGCAGGCAGGGCAGGCCGTATTTGCGGGCAAAGGCAAAATCGCGCTCGTCGTGCCCCGGCACGCCCATGACGGCGCCGTCGCCATAGCTCATCAGCACGTAGTTGCCGACCCAGACCGCAATCTGCTCGCCGGTGATGGGGTGCTGCACGTGCAGGCCGGTGGCCATGCCTTCCTTGTCCTTGATGGCGAGTTCGGCCTCGGTGGTGCCGCCCGTCTGGCAGGACTCTATGAAGGCTGCCAGCGCCGGGTTGCCGGCGGCCGCATGCGCGGCCAGCGGATGCTCGGGTGCGACCGCGCAGAAGGTCACGCCCATGATGGTGTCGGCGCGCGTCGTGAACACATACATGCGGCCGTCGCCGATGAGCTGGCCTGCCGCATCGCGGATGTCATGCGGAAACGCGAAGCGCACGCCCTCGCTCTTGCCGATCCAGTTCTCCTGCATCAGCTTGACGCGCTCGGGCCAGCCAGCCAGCCGGCGGCGCACATGGTCGAGCAGTTCTTCGGCGTAGTCGGTGATCTTGAGGTAGTAGCCGGGAATCTCGCGCTTCTCGACCACGGCGCCGGTGCGCCAGCCCTTGCCGTCGATCACCTGTTCGTTGGCCAGCACGGTCTGGTCGACCGGGTCCCAGTTGACGACCTGGGTCTTGCGGTAGGCAATGCCTTTTTCCAGCATTTTCAGGAACAGCCACTGGTTCCATTTGTAGTAGCTCGGGTCGCAGGTGGCGATCTCGCGACTCCAGTCGATGGCCAGCCCCATCGCCTGCATCTGCTTCTTCATGTAGGCGATGTTGTCGTAGGTCCACTGCGCGGGCGGCACGCCGTTCTTCATGGCGGCGTTCTCGGCCGGCAGGCCGAAAGCATCCCAGCCCATGGGCATCAGCACGTTGTAGCCGTTCATGCGCAGATAGCGCGTGAGCATGTCATTGATGGTGTAGTTGCGCACATGGCCCATGTGCAGCTTGCCGCTGGGATAGGGCAGCATGGAGCAGGCGTAGTACTTCTTGCGCTGCGGGTCTTCGCTCACGCGGTAGGCGTCGCGGGCAGTCCAGTGGCTCTGCGCTGCGCGCTCGACCTCGGCGGGTTGGTATTTGTCTTGCATTGGGGGCGAATTTCTGCGGCGAAGGGCCGCGCTACCGGGATTTTAGGCGCTGGACGCGACACGCTTGTGCCGCCACCCCGGTCCGCCTCAGGGTTTGGGCGCCTGCGCGACGAAGCCGATGCGGCTCAGACCCGCCTTTTGGGCCAGCCCCATGACTTCGACCACCCGCCCGTAGGACGCGTTTTCGTCGGCGCGCAGCTGCACTTCGGTGTCGGGATTGCGCGCAGCGGTCCGGGCCAGGCTGCTGGCGAGCTCCGGCAGGCCTATCGGCCTGTCGTCCAAAAAGACTTGCCCTGAGCGGTCGAGCGCCAGGACGACGAACTGCGGCGCGGCACCCGGCGTCGCGGCTTCGCTGCGCGGCAGCTGCAGGCGGATGGAGCCGGCCAGCAAAGGCGCGGTAATGATGAATATCACGACCAGCACCAGCATCACGTCGACCATGGGTGTGACGTTGATCTCGCTGATGGGCTGGGGCCCGGGGCGTCGTTCGAGGCGGCCGAAGGACATGATCGGACTCGACTCAGGCGACCTGGGCGCCACGCCCGGCAGCAAGAAGTTCACGAAGATCGCGGGCGAAACCCTCAAGATCAGACTCGATACGTCCGATATAGCGACCGAAGACGTTGTATGCCAGCACCGCAGGGATCGCAACCGCAAGACCCGCCGCCGTCATGATGAGGGCCTCGCCCACGGGGCCGGCGACGCGGTCAATGGTAATCTGCCCCTCGCCGGCGATGCCGGCGAGCGCATGGTAGATGCCCCAGACCGTGCCCAGCAGGCCGACAAAGGGCGCTGTCGAGCCCACAGTGGCCAGCAGAACCTGCCCGAACTGCAGCTTGTCCAGCACGTGATGCAAGGCATCCCTCAGCACGCGCGTCAGCTGTTGGGATAACTCGCCCGCGCCGGCGAGCGTGCCGGCGGCCGGTAAAGAGGTGGCTGCGATCAGGGGCAGGACCAGGGCTTCGCGGTCGATCGCGGCCACTTCGGCCCGGGCTTGCTCCAGCGAGGGCGCCCGCCAGAACGCGGCCGTGCTACGGGCCACATCGCCGCTGGCGCGGCGCAGCAGCCAGGCTTTCCACAAAATGACCATCCAGCTGGCGACCGACATGGCCAGCAACATCGCCGCCACGGCCCGGGTCACCGCGTCGCCCTGGGTGAGGAGCTGCAGGATGCCCATGGCCTGCGTCAGCGCAGCTGCAGGACGTCGAACATGTCGAACAAGCCGCTGCGGTGCCCGGCCAGGAAACGCACCGCCCGCAGGCTGCCCTGCGCATAGGTGGTGCGGCTCGATGACTTGTGCGTAATCTCGATGCGCTCGCCAATGCCGGCGAACAGCACCGTGTGGTCGCCGACAATGTCGCCGCCACGGATGGCGGAAAAGCCGATGGTGGACGGGTCGCGCTCGCCGGTGATGCCGTCGCGGGCGTAGACCGCGCATTGCTTGAGATCGCGCCCCAGCGCGCCAGCGACGACCTCGCCCATCTTGAGCGCGGTACCCGAGGGCGCATCGACCTTGTGCCGGTGGTGGGCCTCGATGATTTCGATGTCGTAGCCGGTGGCCATGGCGCGGGCGGCCATTTCAAGCAGCTTGAACGTGACGTTGACCCCCACGCTCATGTTGGGCGCCATGACGATGGCGATATCGCGCGCCGCAGCGGCGATTTCGGCTTTCTGCGTATCGCTGAAGCCGGTCGTGCCGATCACGGCATTGACGCCATGGGCGCGGCACACGGCCAGATGCGCCAGCGTGCCCTCAGGCCGGGTGAAATCAATCAGTACCTGCGCTGCCTTGACGCCAGCGGCAATGTCGGCCGTGACAGTAATGCCGCTGGCCAGGCCCGTGAAGGCAGCGGCATCGTTGCCGATGGCCGGGCTGGCAGCGACGTCCAGCGCGCCGGCCAGCTGGCAATCGTCCGAGGCCCGGATGGCCTCGATCAGCATATGGCCCATGCGCCCGCTGGCGCCTGCTATCGCGATTCTGTGCTTTGCGGTCATGGCGCTCGGTGTCAGCGCGCAGGCGCTGCTTCCAGGGGGGGGTAGACGGGCGGCAGAGGCGCTGCCGCAGCGGGGTCGGAGGCGGGGAGCTTTTGTGCAGGGAACTTGCTCAGGCTCTCTTCGGACGCCTCGAGCAGCACTGGTTTGCCGGTTTTCATGCGGGGGTTGAGCTGAGTGATGAACTCGGCCTCGGTGGGCATGTCGTCGCCTTCGAAGCGCGTCAGCACGTCGCCCTGGAAGTACACGGTCAGGCGTCGGGACTGGGGCGCCACGCCTTGTCGTCGCAGCGTGAAGATGTAGTCCCAGCGGTCGGCATGAAAGACACTGGCCAGCAAAGGTGTGCCCATGAGGTCACGGACCTGCTGGCGCGACATGCCGGCCTTGAGTGCCTGAACCTGCTCGCGCGAGATGAAATTGCCCTGGACCACCTCGATCTTGTAGGGCGCCAGATCGACGGCGAAACGGTTGGTCATGTCGCCGAGCGATCCGCACGCGCACAGCGCTGTGCTGGCCGCAAGGATCAGACCTGGTCGAAGAAGGCGAAGGCGTGATGCGGGCATGGATCAGAGTCTGACGATATGATCGATCCATTGTAGCGGTACACCCGTGACGGCCATCGACACGCAGGGCCAGAAAGACAGCCTCATGGCGAACATCGACGAACTCAAAAGCACCGGACTGAAAGCCACGCTGCCGCGCCTCAAGATACTGGATGTCTTCCAGAAGGGCGCCCAGCGCCACATGACGGCCGAGGACGTCTTCCGTGTGCTGCTCGAAGAGCGCTCCGACATCGGACTGGCCACGGTCTACCGCGTGCTGACGCAGTTCGAGCAGGCAGCCATACTGACGCGCAGCCATTTCGACAACGGCAAGGCGGTCTACGAGCTCAATGAAGGCCAGCACCACGACCACCTGGTCTGTATAGACTGTGGCCGGGTCGAGGAGTTCTACGACGCCGAAATCGAAAAACGGCAGCACGCCGTGGCCAAGGCCAAGGGCTTCACCATTGCGGACCACGCCCTGAGCCTGTACGCGACCTGTACCAAGACCGACTGCCCCAACCGGCCGGCACCGGGCGGCCCCCGGGGCTAGCCGGGCGAGCCCACCCCCCGAGCGAGGGCTGGGCTGGCTGATTTACTCGGATTCGGCCGAAACAGTCTTGCTGGAGCGGTCGTACTTGATCGTGAGCTTGTTGATCTCGCACAGGTCGACGTTTTCCCAGACGACTTCCGAGTTGTCGTCGTCGAACACAACCTTCAGGTCTTGCTTGCAGGCGCTGCGATCGGAGAAGCGGAACAGGCGCGAACGGCTGTTCTCCAGCGTGCCATCGCCCAGGCGGTCATTGCCCCAGGCCGAACGGGCGGTCGGCGAAATATAGACTTCGCGGATCGAATAGCCGGTGCGGTTGACCAGCGTGAAGTCGGCATCGCCGGCGAATACGGAGGCAGACATGGCTGCTGCAGCCACAAAAACGAGAAGTGAGCGCTTATAAATGGACATGGCCTGATCTTTCTGACGGTGTTGTGCGTGGGAACCATTAAGGGTTAATACCCAAAACGATTCTATTTGGCGAGTCAGTCGAAGTAATAACTAAAGATTACTGCGTTGCCAAATTGCATCGGATGTCAAGTCGTCCGATTTTGTCAGGTCTCAGTCAGATTTTTCTGGTGCGCTATTCCATGGCCTGGCGTTGCCGTTCGGCAAAATCCCGGTAGGTGTCGATGCCGCGCAACTGCAGGATGGTATTGCGCACGGCGGCCTCGACCAGCACCGCGATATTGCGCCCGGCGACCACCTGGATCACTGTCTTGCGCACAGGGATGCCCAGCACGTCCTGGGTCAGTTGCTCATGCGGCAGGCGCTCGTAATCACGTTCGAGCGTCTCGCGGCGCACCAAGTGGACGATCAGTTTCAGGCGCATCTTGCGGCGCACGGCAGTCTCGCCAAAAATGGCGCGGATGTCCAGCATGCCGATGCCACGGACTTCCAGCAGGTTTTGCAGCAGTTCGGGGCAGCGACCTTCGATGGTGGTCTGGTTGATGCGGAACAGATCCACGACATCGTCGGCGACCAGCCCGTTGCCCCGCGATATCAACTCCAGCCCCAGTTCACTCTTGCCCAGGCCGGACTCGCCGGTAATCATCACGCCCAACCCCAGGATATCCATGAACACGCCGTGCATCGAGGTGCGGTCGGCAAAGTGCTTCGACAGGTAGGCGCGCAGCACGTCGATGACGAAAGCCGAGGACTCAGCGGTGGTGAACATCGGAATGCCCGCGCGCTCACACAGCGACAGCAGGGCATCAGGGGCTTCCTGCCCATCGGCCACGATCAGTACCGGGGGCTCCAGCGTCACGATGCGCGAAATCCGTCGGGAGCAGTCCTCAGGCGTGGCGTTGATCAGGTAGGCCACCTCGCGCGCGCCCAGAATCTGCACCCGGTACGGGTGGATGTAGTTCAGGTAGCCGACGAGGTCTGCCCCGGAGCGTGCCGCACGCACCGCCACTTCGTCGAAACGGCGCTCCGAAGCGCCCATGCCAGCCACCCATTGCCATTTGAGATGAAGGCGATGGTCTTCAAAGAGCGCATTGGCGCTGACGACGGTGGGTTTCACGAACCGGTGCTCAGGCGGGCTGCGCGGACTGCCAGGTGGCGATGAGGCGGTGCAACTCGGCTGCGTCGTCGCAGGAGATGATTTTCTCGCGCAAGGGGGTGTCGCTCAGCAGCTCGGCAATCTCGGAGAGGATTTCCAGATGTTTCTGGGTGGCGGCCTCGGGCACCAGCAGGAAGATCATCAGGCTGACCGGCTGCTCGTCGGGGGCGTCGAAACCAATGGGGTGGGCCAGATGAAAAAGCGCAGCCATCGGCGCCTTCAGACCCTTGATGCGTCCATGCGGTATCGCCACGCCGTGCCCCAGACCGGTGGAGCCCAGGCGTTCGCGAGCAAACAGGCTGTCGGTGATCAGGGCGCGGCTCAGGCCGTGGAGGTTCTCAAAGAGCAGGCCGGCCTCTTCAAAAGCACGCTTTTTGCTGGTGGCGTCGACGCTCACAAGCACTTGAGCGGCGGGCAGAATGGACGCGAGGCGGTTCATGGTCGAGTGGCAGATTATGCACCCGCCGCTGTGCAGTGCAACATGGAGCCCCCTGGCGCCCGCGCGGCCTGCAGGGCCATGGGCCGACCGGCCATTGAAAAAGCCGCCGGGCAACGCCAGGCGGCTTGACAGGGAACTCCAGGGATCACATCAGGCGCTTGGGCGCGGAAAAGTGATGGTTCTGGAGGCTTTTCTTGTAGTCAACCACAAGCTCATCGAGCATGTCAGCCAACTTGTCGACGGCTGGATAAACGTTGGCGTGCTTGCATTTGGCGACGAGGGTCTTGCCTTTGACGTGAATACTGCCCATGGCGCATTGTCGCTTCTCTTTTTCGCTGTTCTTGTTCTCGACGGTGAACTGGATCCGGATGTCCACGACCTGATCGAAATGCCGGATCACCCGATCCAGCTTGTCGGTGACGTAGCTGCGCATGGCTGGCGTAACTTCAACGTGGTGACCACTGATCGTCAAATTCATAAATAGCCTCCTGTTGCTCTACGGGAAAACCTGCCGCCCTCGAGCGCTGGACGACAGACGAAAAGAGAACCTTTCTGAGCGACCACAGGATGACTATGCGCCCGCCCCCCGCGAAATGCAATTCCTTTCGGCATCTGGATGGCATCCAAAGTGAAAGCACTTGTCAGCGGGGGCTGCAAGTACTTGAATTTGCTGAGGTTCGGGCTTTCAGGCGGTCTTGGCCAGCCAGCGGAACAGGGCCACCGTAGCCGCACCGGACAAGGCGGCCACGGCGTTGCTGCCCGTGAGCTTCTGCGTGACGAGTACGACGGCCAGCGCCACGATCTCGGGCGGGCGGCCCGCAGACAGCACGGGCATGACGATGCCGATCATCACTGCCAGCGGCACGGCCTGCAGCGCCGAGCGCAGCCGCACGGTGATGGGCACGTAGCCCATCAGCAAGAAACCCGCGATCCTGCAGCCAAAGGAGGCCAGCGCCATGCCCAGCAGCGCGAGATAGAAGGTGCCGTCAGTCGACATGGCGCCAGGCCCCCACAGCCGCGCCGGCCAGGCCAGCGCCCACGATGTACCAGCCACCGGGCACCCAGCGGTGCAAGGCCCAGGCCACCGCGGCGGCGGCCAGTGCGGGCCAGATGTCGGCCTTGCTGCGCCAGGCTTCAATGCTGATGGCCGCGGCAAAGGCCACCAGCATGAAGTCCAGGCCCAGCGCCTGCGGGTTGGGAACGCTGCCGGCCAGTACATTGCCCAGCAGCGTCCCCAGCACCCAGAAGCTGAAGTTCGACAGCCCCGAACCGAAAACAAAGCCGGCATCGCGCGCCCCCATGGCGTACTCCCGCATGGACATCGCCCAGTTGCTGTCGCCGAGCACAAAAAGGGAGGCGTAGGCCTGCTTGCGGCTGACCTTGGACAACCAGGGCTGGATCGCAGCGCCGTAGAGCAGGTAGCGCGCGTTGATCACCAGCACACTGGCCACCAGTGGCAACACCACGGGCGAGCTGCCCCAACTCTGCAAGGCCGCCAGCTGGGCCGTGCCGGAATAGACCAGCAAGCTCATCAACGCGGCCTGCAGCAAGGACAGCCCGCGCTCGCTGGCCAGGACGCCAAACACCAGGCCGTAGACAAATACCCCCGCCCCCAGGG
>JAURZS010000123.1 GCA_030653255.1 Burkholderiaceae bacterium
CCTGGATGTCGATGATTTCGCCGGGCGCCTGAGCTTCTTCTGGGCCATCGGCATGAATTTCTATCTGGAGGTTGCCAAGATGCGCGCGGCACGCCTGCTGTGGTGGCGCATCATGAGCGGCTTCAATGCGAAAAATCCCAAGAGCCTGATGCTGCGCACGCACTGCCAGACCTCGGGCTGGAGCCTGACCGAGCAGGACCCTTACAACAATGTGGTGCGCACCACCATCGAGGCCATGGCGGCGGTCTTCGGCGGGACACAGTCGCTGCACACCAACAGCTTTGACGAGGCGATCGCGCTGCCCACTGAATTCAGCGCCCGTATTGCGCGCAACACGCAGCTCATCATTCAGGAAGAGACCCATATCGCCAATGTGATCGACCCCTGGGCCGGCAGCTACATGATGGAGAAGCTGACGCAGGACATGGCCGACAAGGCCTGGGAGATCATCGAGGAGGTCGAGGCCATGGGCGGCATGACCCGCGCCGTGGACAGCGGCTGGGCCAAGCTCAAGATCGAGGCGGCCGCGGCCGAGAAGCAGGCCCGCATCGATTCGGGCCAGGACGTCATCGTGGGCGTCAACAAATACCGCCTCAAGACCGAGGACGCGATCGAGGCGCGTGACATCGACAACGTGGCCGTGCGCGACGGCCAGATCCGGCGGCTGCAGGCAACGCGCGCCAGTCGGGATGCAGCAGCCGTGCAGGTGGCGCTCGGCGCGCTCACGGCCGCCGCCGAAAGCGGGCAGGGTAATCTGGTGGACCTGTGCATCAAGGCCGTTCGCCTGCGCGCCACGGTGGGCGAGGTCAGCGATGCGCTGGAAAAAGTCTATGGGCGCCATCGCGCCGATACGCAAAAGGTGACCGGTGTGTATGCAGCAGCCTATGACTCGGCCGAAGGCTGGGAAACCCTCAAGTCCGAAATCGACGATTTCGCCAAGGCGCAGGGCCGCCGTCCGCGCGTGATGATCTCCAAGCTCGGCCAGGATGGTCACGACCGCGGCGCCAAGGTGGTCGCCACCGCCTTTGCCGACCTGGGCTTTGATGTCGACATGGGCCCCTTGTTCCAGACCCCCGAGGAATGTGCGCGGCAGGCCATCGAGAACGATGTGCATGCGGTGGGCGTGTCCACGCTGGCGGCCGGCCACAAGACGCTGGTGCCCGCGATCATCGAGGAGCTGAAGAAGCAGGGCGGCGAGGACATCATCGTGTTTGTGGGTGGCGTGATTCCCCGGCAGGACTACGACATGCTCTACGCGGCGGGCGTCAAGGGCATCTACGGCCCCGGCACCCCGATTCCGGCCAGCGCCAAGGACGTGCTGGAACAGATCAAGGCTGCCCAGGCCACCTGAAGCCGGCCGTGATGCAGCCTGCCCGACATCCGCCCGACAGCAGCAACCAGGCTTTGCTCGACGGCCTTCTTGGCGGCGCCCCGGC
>JAURZS010000005.1 GCA_030653255.1 Burkholderiaceae bacterium
ATGAAACGGCCGGTCAGGATGTCGATCGCCTCGTGATTTTCGGCTGCACGCTTGATGATCTTGTCGTCGATGTCGGTGACGTTGCGAACGTAGGTCACGCGCAGGCCGCCGGCCCGCAGCCAGCGCTGCACGATGTCGAACGCAACCATGGAGCGCGCGTGTCCCAGATGGCACAGGTCGTACACCGTCATGCCGCAGACATACATGCGGACGTGGCCCGGTTCAAGCGGTGAAAATTCTTCCAACTCACGCGACAGCGTGTTGTAGATGCGCAAACTCATGGATCTGTTCGGGGTGCCGCCGCCTGCTGGGCAAGTGCTTTCGTGCCTGTCGCGAGCCTGGGGCTGATAGGGGGTTGTTCGAGGGGGTTGTCCAGTAAATTCCGAAGGGTTTGAACCATACCCCTCGGCTACAATCCAACGCAGTATAAAGCCCTCAGTCGGGGCTGTCATCGACGAATCACGAGGCTTTCATGTTGCATGCCCGCACCACGGTTTCCCAAGCTCTGCGCCTGCTGGCGCTCGCCGCCCTCCTGGGCGCAGGCGGCGTCCATGCGGACGAATACAGCGATGTCAATGCGCTGATGCGCGCCGGCAAGCTCGCCGAGGCCCTGGCCAAAGCGGACCAATACCTCGGCACCAAGCCGCGCGACCCGCAGATGCGTTTCCTCAAGGGCGTGCTCCAGACCGAATCCGGCAAGCCCGTCGACGCGATCGGCACCTTCACCAAGCTGACCGAAGACTACCCCGAACTGCCCGAGCCCTACAACACCCTGGCCGTGCTGTACGCCAGCCAGAGCCAGTACGACAAGGCGCGTGCCGCCCTGGAGATGGCCATTCGCACCAACCCGAGCTATGCCACGGCGCACGAGAATCTGGGCGACGTCTATGCCAAGCTCGCCAGCCAGGCCTACAGCAAGGCCTTGCAGCTCGACGCCAGCAACACCGGCGTACAGCCCAAGCTCGCACTGATCCGCGATCTGTTCGCGCCCGGCGCCAAGGGCCAGCGCCCATCGCCGCCCGCCCCCCCTGCGCCGGCACCCGTAGCCAAGGCCCCTCCAGCGCCCGCGCCGGCACCGGCGCCTGTGGCAGCCGCGGCGGCGGCCAAGGCGTCGGCGCCCGCCGTCGCCGGCGCACCGGCGCCTGCTGCGGCCGCCAGTGCCGAAAAGGATGTCGAAAGCGCCGTGCGCGCCTGGGCCGCAGCCTGGGCCGGCAAGGACATGAACAGCTATCTCGGCGCCTACGGCCGCGATTTCGACCCGCCCGGCTCGCAATCGCGCAAGGCCTGGGAGGAAGAGCGCCGTGCGCGCATCGTCGGCAAATCGCGCATCAGCGTCAAGATAGAGAACCTGAGCGTCGCGGTCTCAGGCACCAAGGCCACGGCCAAGTTCCGTCAGGGCTATAGCGCAGACAGCCTGCAGGTGTCGAGCCGCAAGACGCTCGAAATGGTCAAGGCCGGCGATCGCTGGGTGATCGTCAAAGAATCCACGGGCGCCTGATTCTGGCGATGAACCGCACACGATTGACTCGCGCGGCACTGGCCGCGGCTCTCGCGCTGGCCTTGGCCCTGACGGCCAATGCCGCCACCACCAAGAAAAAGCGAAAGAAAGGTGCCAGCGCGGCACAGACCAGCCAGGCCGCCCCTTCTGGCAAGGCTTCGGCGCGGGCGGCGGCCAAGGCCGCCGCCGGCAAGTCCGCATCCCGCCGCCCCGTTCCGCCGCAGGCCGTGCGCGACGGCGAAGCCGAAGCCCGCCTGATCGAAATCTACAAGCTCATCGGCCAGGCACGCGGCCGCGAGGCCCTGTCGCAGGCCGAAGGCCTGGTGCGCGACCACCCCGACTTCCAGCTCGCGCAACTGGTCCGCGGTGACCTGCTGTCGGCGCGGACACGTCCGGTGCGCGCCATCGGCGATGTGCCCGACACGACCGCCAAGGCCGCCTCCGGAATGCTGGCCGACCTGCGCGAAGAGTCCCAGTTGCGCCTGAAGGCGCTGCGCGAGCGTCCGCCGGCAGGTGCCGTTCCCTCGCAGTTCCTGGCGCTTTCGTCGCGCAGCCGGCATGCCATCGCCGTTGACACGTCGCGCGCCCGGCTCTACCTGTTCGAGAACACCACCAACGGCCTGAAGCTGGTGGCCGACTACTACATCTCGGTGGGCAAGTCCGGCGTTCAAAAGGCCACCGAGGGCGATCTGCGCACGCCGCTGGGCGTGTACTACATCACCAGCAGCCTGGACCCACGCTCGCTCAAAGATTTCTATGGTGCGGGCGCTCTGCCCATCAACTACCCCAATCCCTATGACGCGCGGCAAGGCAAGACCGGCAGCGGCATCTGGCTGCACGGCACGCCGCCGGGGCAGTTCGCCCGACCGCCGAAATCCACCGATGGCTGCGTGGTCATGGCCAACCCGGACCTGGAGCGCATTCTCGGCACGGTCCAGGTCGGCACCACGCCAGTGGTCATTGCGCAAAGCCTGCGCTGGGTTCCTCCACACAGTGTGCGTGCCGACAGCAAGACCTTCGAAGACACCCTGCAGGCCTGGCGCAATGCCCGCATCAGCGGCGACGTGTCGCGCGCGCTCAACTTCTATGCCAGCGATTTCAGCACCCGCGGGAAGTCCCTGGCCGAATGGACGCCGCAGCTGCGCACCGAACTCGATCGCCTGCGCGGGCGCGAGATCACCCTCAAGGACGTATCGATGCTGCGCTGGACCGACCAGTCCGACACCATGGTGGTAACCTTTGGCGAGGTCGCCGACGGCCTGCGCGCCGGCACGACACGCCGGCAGTACTGGATGCGCCAGGGGACGCAATGGAAAATATTCTACGAAGGAGTGATCGGATGATCTTCAACGCCACGAACCCCCTGCGCCGCGCCGTGCTGGTCGCCGGCATGCTGGCCTGCCTCGGATCGCAAGCCCTGGCGCAGACCGCGCCCCAGGTCCGGTTCGCCACCAACATGGGCGATATCGTCGTCGAGGTCTATCCGGACAAGGCGCCCAAGACCGTCGAGAATTTCCTGCAGTATGTGCGCGACAAGCACTATGACGGCACGATCTTCCACCGCGTCATCAACAACTTCATGATCCAGGGCGGCGGCTTCGACGCGCGCTACGCCCAGAAGCCCACCCGGGCCCCCGTCGCGCACGAAGGCCGCGAGGCACTCGCCAAGGGCGGCCCGCGCAATGTCGTGGGCACACTGGCCATGGCGCGCACTCCGAATCCAGACTCGGCCTCGGCCCAGTTCTTCATCAATGTCAAGGACAACGCCTTCCTCGACCCCACGGCACAGAACCCCGGCTACACCGTGTTCGGAAAAGTCCTGCGCGGCATGGAGGTGGTCGATCGGATCAAGGCCCTGCCCACCGGCGCCGGCGGCCCCTTCGGCACCGATGTGCCGCAAACCCCCGTCATCATCAACACTGCAACCCTGGTCAAGTAAATCATGAGCCAACCCAAAGTCGAACTCCATATCGCCGGTCACGGCGTGATCACCCTCGAACTCGACAGCGCCAAGGCGCCCAAGACGGTCGCCAACTTTTTGGCCTATGTCAACAAGGGCCACTACAACAACACGGTGTTCCACCGCGTGATCCCCGGCTTCATGATCCAGGGCGGCGGCTTCGAACCCGGCATGAAGCAAAAGCCCACCGATGCGCCGATTGACAACGAGGCCAACAACGGCCTGAAGAACGACAACTACACCGTGGCGATGGCGCGCACCAGCGCGCCCCATTCCGCGTCTTCTCAGTTCTTCATCAACGTGGCCGACAACGGCTTCCTCAATCACACTGCCCCCTCGGCACAGGGCTGGGGCTATGCGGTGTTCGGCAAGGTGGTCGGCGGCGCCGATGTGGTGGACAAGATCAAGGGCGTGAAGACGGGCAACCGCGGCGGCCACGGCGACGTCCCCAACGAAGACGTCGTGATCGAGAAGGCTGTCGCCCTCTAAGGCCGGCAGGCGGCTTCGGCCCTGCCGCACCAGCGTGCCCACACAGACCGCATCCCAGCCACCGGAGCTCATCGCGCCGTCCGGCTGGAATGCGGTCGATTTCATCTCCGACCTGCACATGCAGGCCAGCGAGCCCAAGACCTTCGAGGCCTGGTGTCGTTACCTGGCCGACACGCCGGCCGATGCCGTTTTCATGCTGGGCGATCTGTTCGAAGTCTGGGTCGGCGACGACGCAGCCCGCGTCCCGGGCAGTTTCGAGGCTCGCTGCGCGACGGTGCTGCGCAATGCGGCGCAGCGTCGCCCCCTCTTCTTCATGCAGGGCAACCGCGACTTCCTGCTCGGTGCCGATTTTCTTGCCAGCGCATCCATGACCGCCCTGCCCGACCCCTGCACGCTCGTCTTTGCCGGTGAGCGGTGGCTGTTGAGCCACGGTGACGCGCTGTGCCTGGACGACACCGACTACCAGGCCTTTCGCGCGCAGGTGCGCAGCCCGCAATGGCAACAGGCTTTCCTAGGCCGCCCCTTGGTCGAGCGTCAGACCGTGGCACGCGGGCTGCGCGAACAAAGCCAGGCCCGCAAGAGCCAGGGCATGCAGCATGCGGATGTGGATGCGCCGACGGCCCGCAGCTGGCTGCAGGCAGCCGGCTGCGCGACGCTGATCCACGGCCACACCCACCTGCCGGCCGAACATGCGCTTGGCGCAGGTTTGCGCCGTGTGGTGCTCAGCGACTGGGATGCCCTGGCCCGGCCACCGCGCAGGCAGGTGCTGCGGCTGGACGCCGGCGGTCTGCAGCGCATCGGGCTGGCCTGAGCGTGCTGCCGCGATGAGCGCAAGCCTGTGGCGCCGGCTCACCGATCTGCTGTCGGGTCGCGGCGGCGGCGCCGGCCCGATCCCCGACGATCTTTGGCTGCGCACTCTGCAGAACTACTCTTTCCTTTCGCAGCGTCCGCCCGACGAGCAGGCGCGGCTGCGCGAGCTCAGCGCGCGCTTTGTGCACGACAAGGAATTCCATGGTGCACAAGGACTCGTCATTACCGACGACATGGCGGTTGCGGTTGCGGCCCAGGCCTGTCTTCCGATTCTGAATCTCGGGCCCGCAGCACAGGCACTGGACTGGTATGACGACTTCGTCGGCATCGTGATGCAGCCCGGCGAAGTTCTGGCCCGCCGTGAATTCACCGACGAAACAGGCGTGGTTCATGCCTACGACGAGCCACTGGCCGGCGAGGCCATGGATCGCGGCCCGGTGATGCTCAACTGGCACGATGTGGCGCGGGCGGGCGCGACCGCCCATGAAGGCTACAACCTTGTCGTGCACGAGTTTGTCCACAAGATCGACATGCGCGACGGCGCGCCTGATGGCTGCCCGCCCTTGCCGGCAGGCTTCATGGGTGCAACCGGGGCCCGGCAGGCGCGGCAGCGCTGGTTCGAGGTGTTGCAGCCCGCCTACGAGGAGTTTCGCGAAAAATCCATCATCGCGCAGCGCTTCGGCGGCGAGCCACCGTGGCTGGACGAATACGCCGCCGAGGCCATTGGCGAATTTTTTGCGGTGGCCTGCGAGGCCTACTTCGTGAACCCGCAGCGCTTTGCGCAGGAATTCCCGACGCTCACACCGTTGTTCGACGCCTTCTTCCTGGCCGGCGCGCTGGACGCGCAACGCTGACCCGGTCGCGCCGAACCCGCGAACGGCCGGGCCTGACGCATCAGCGCCTGAGCAGCGTCTTCAGGGCATTTTGCAGGCGGCGTGCGGACTGGGCCTCAAAAGGTGACGCCAGCACGCGGGCCGTATCCTGCCCCCAGGTATCTATAGGCGTAGCTGCATTGCGCTTCGTGAGCAATTGCAGTTGCAGCATGCGCCGCGCAGCAATGTGCTCGGCCGGCGTCGGCGCCTCGGACGCGATCTCAAGGCGCAGCAAGGCTTCGGCAGCGTCGCCCGCAGGCGCAGCCGCCAGGGCCTGCGTCCAGCCGGCCCGCACGGACGCAGACACTGCGCGCCCGAGTTCCTGCACACCTGGCACCTGGTCCGGCGCTCGGAGCTCCCAGGCGCTCATCAACTGCGACAACGCTTCGCCATGGGCTTGCGCCGCGAGCTTCTTCAAGGCCATCTGCGCGCTTTCCAGTGCATCGCGCTGGGCACGGAAGGCCAGGTCGCCCAGACGCGGGCCACGGTCGTCGCGGGCCTCGAAACGGGGCGCACGGTCGTCGCGGCGGGGCTCGAACTTGTTGTCCCCGGGCCGGGCGCCGCGCGGTCCGTCCTTGCGGTCGCCGAACTTGCCACGCTGGGCCGGCTCGGTCTTTTTCATGCCGGGGCGGTCGTCGCCGCGCATTGCGATCACTGGCTTGGGCGCCGGCTTGGGCGGCGCCGCCGGCGCAGGCGCTTCTTCCACCGCAGGAGTTGCGTCAGCGACGGGTTCGGAGGGCGCTTCTGCTTCTGTCTGCGGACTGGCTTCGGCCGCCTGTGCCAAGGCCTGCGCCGACTCGGCGCCAGCTGCAGGGGGTGCCGCCTCATCCTGCGGCCGCGCATCTGCCGCCGCAGTGATCTGCCGCGATTCGACTTCGGCGGCCGTCGCCTCGGCCACCGCCGCCGCAGCCTGCGCCTGGCCGCGCAGCGCGGCCTCCAGAGTGGCCATGGCGGCGCGGATCTTCTGGGCGTCACCGCTGGCGTTGGCTGCGGTCAGTGCCTTGGACGCGTCGAGCACGATGCGGTCGCGGTCGCTCAATGCGGAGGCCGCCTTTTCGCGGTCCTGCGTCTTGCGATTGAAGGCTTCGTCGATGGGTTTGCGGAAGGCATCCCACAGCTTTTGTTCGTGTTTGCGGTCCAGCGGCACGGTCTGCGCCTCGGCCTGCCAGCGTTGCTGCAAGGACTTGACGGCATCGATGCGCAGCACCGGCGCCGCGCCCAGGGCAGTGGCCTCTTCGATCATGGCCTGGCGCGCCTCCAGGCTGCGCTTTTGCATGGCCACGAGCGGTGCGGCCGCAGCGTTGATGGCGTCCTTCCACAAGGGCTGCATTTCGGCGAAGGCCTTCTCGCTGAGGTGGCCGGCGTCACGCCAGCGGTCGCCGAACTGATGCAGGATGCGGTTGAAGCCTTTCCAGTCGCCGTCACGCGCGGTGGCGTTCTCGGCCGCCCAGACCCGGAGTTCTTCGATCAGGGCCAGGCGTTGCGCCTTGTGCTCGGCCGCCTCGGACTTGATCTTTTCGAGCCAGGCCTCGACCACCTTGTAGGCCTCGTTGCAGGCCTCGTCGAAGCGCTTCCACAGCCCATGATTGGGAATGCCGCCCTGGTCGGTCTGCTTCCATTGTTCGCGCAGCGCGCGCAGCGTCTCCTGCATCTTGCGCCCGCCGATGGCCTGGCCTTCGGGCCGCTTGAGCAGGCCCTCTGCCTTGGCCACCAGCTCTTCGCGCAACTGGTCGGCGCGCCAACGCTGCCAGTCAACGAGGTCGCCTGCGGCGGACAGTGCAGCCTGGGCCTGCAGTTCGAGCTTGTCGTCGATCAGCTTGCCGTGTTCCTTCAGGGCGTTGCGCAGCGCAGTGGCGGCGCCGGCGCTGGCCTTGCCGTGGCCTTCGGCGATTTCCTGCTCAAGCTTTGTGAGCACCTCGTGCACGGCCGCGTTGGAGCGGACGCGCAGTTCGGGGTCGATCTTGGCGCGTGGCGGCCGGGGCACTGCCGGCTCGGCCGTGCCCCCGCGTGCGATGCGCAGCTGCTCGGCCCACACGGGCACCGGCGGCAGCGGTGCGGCCGGGTCTTCGGCGGCGGCCACGGCCTGAGACAGGGCGGCCTGGAAAGCATCCCAGACGACCTGCAGTTGCGTCCTCGAAGCCTCCAGCAAGGGCGGGAACTTGCCCTCGACGCTGGCCCAGTTGGGGTCAGCCGCCAGCGCATCGGCCTGCGACTGCCAGTGCGGCACATCGGCGCGCAAGGCGTCCCAGGCCATTTGGGCATCGCGCCAGGGCTTGGTCGACAACACCTCGATGCGCTGGGCCAGCAGCACGGCAGCCTCGCGCTGGACCTGCACCCGCAGTTGCAGGTCTTCGACGCCCTTGACGCGGTCGGCCAACTGGACCTTCAGCGAGGCCAGCGGCTCGCGCGACAGCGGCGCGCCGGCGCGCGCGGCATCACGCTGCCAGGCCAGTGCATCGGCAATATTGAGGCGGGGCAGTTCCAGCAGCGCCTGGCCCTTGGCGGCCCATTCGGCGCCCAGGGTCTCCTGGCTCCTGGCGCGCTTGAGTTCGTCGAGCTTCTCGCGCAGCAGCTTGGCCGCCCCCTTGTCGCGCCCGCTCAGTTCCTTGAACACCTCCTGCATCTGCTCGGCCGTTGGCTGGGTGGCCAGCCAGGCGCGCACGCGGGCGGCGCGTTCGCCGGAAGTCGGGGCCGAGAAGGCGCCGGCGGTCAGCGCGTCGAGTGCTTGAACGTCACTGGGTTTGTTGGTGGCTTGGGTCACTGCGAGGTATTTCTGGAGTTAGGGGAACAATGGGTCAATCGGGTATTTTCGCAGCAAAAACAAGAAGGCCCGGTGGCGTGGCCTGAAGCCGCTCCACCGGGCCTGACGGCTGGCTCGCACCAATGCCGTCTGGGTACGCAGCAGGGAGATTGACGTCCCGTGCCGCGTGGAAGCAAGAGATTGCTTCCATGATTTGCCGGGGCTGCTGCCTCACGACATCCTGGGATGCGGATTGGCTCCTACCGGCGTGGTGCCTGAATCAACAGGCACCCCGAGCTTAGGACGAGAGCCCGCCCTTGGCAAGCACTGAATATCAATGGCGAGCCGATCAGCGATTGCCCTATTTATCTTGACACGGGTATTTATCTGAACTCGAAAGACCTCATATCTTTATGTCAATTCCTACCATGCTAAGCATTACCCTTATACTTGACTCGATATTTAGAAAGAACCTAGAATCCGCCCAGCCCTGAAAAAGCAGGGCAAACCCGAATCCGCTGCCGACCCCGGCTAAGTCACATCCTGTTTCCTGTTTCCTTCAAGGAGCGGTCTGGAATGTTGATGGCGTACCAATCCAAGCGATATGTCTGTCGCCTCCGTGCTGCCCGTCAGCCCGAGCGTGGACACCCGCGTAGAAAGGAAGTGCTATGACAGCGTTAGGAAGAATCACCCAGGGCATCAGGACCTTCGCGTCCGATGTGGCCCAGGGCTTTTTCGAGATCACGCACAACGGCTTCGCCCTCGTCGGCCTGGCCGTGGTCTTTTCCGTGATCACCTTGAGCGCCCGCCCCGACTTGCGTCAGGTCGGCGAATTGAAACTGTTCGGCTGGCTGCAGGCCCGCCAGTCTGCCATGGCAGGCATGGAGGTCGAAGCCGACGCGATCGATCGCGCCACGGCGACCAACCCCCAGGATCTCCCCAAGCAGCAAGCGGCCGTGGCCTATTGGCTGGCCAAGAAATACCGTGTGGCTGCGGAGCCCCTGAGTGCGCTGGTGGCCGAAGCCTATGAAATCGGCAAGCGCACCAAGCTCGATCCCACCGTGATCCTGGCCGTCATGGCCGTGGAGTCCGGCTTCAACCCTTTTGCCCAAAGCCCCGTCGGCGCCCAGGGCCTGATGCAGGTCATGACCGGCGTGCACAGCGAAAAGTACGAGAGTTTCGGCGGACGCCTGGCCGCCTTCGATCCGCTGACCAATCTGCGCGTAGGCGTCAAGGTCCTGCAGGAGTGCATCAGCCGGGCCGGCGGCTCCCTCGAAGGCGGGCTGCGCCTGTATGTAGGCGCCGCCAATATCGATGATGGCGGCTATACCGCCAAGGTCCTGGCCGAGCATTCCCGCCTGCAGCAAGTCTCTGGGGGACGCGCCGTGCCGTTTGCGCCGCCCGTCCAGGCGATTCCCGTCATGACCCCGGCACCGCCCCCGATGGCGGCCCCGGTCGAAAAGGTCGCCACCCTGTCGATTTCCTGAGCCGGGCGCCTGAGCCGGGCGCCCCGGCCTGCGCCGGCCTCGGCTACACTTGCCGGGTACGCGACTGGCGATAGGCGCGGCGCCCTGTCAGGGCGACCAGCGCTGACGTGGACACACCACTGGGGAGCGTGCCGCCGCAGGCTTTCGGGCTGTGCGGTGTTCAGCCGTTCGCCTGGGCAGCCCTTGTGTCAAGCAAGGACCACCGTCTTTAAGGACTGCCAAATGTACAAACGCTCCATCCTGATCGA
>JAURZS010000136.1 GCA_030653255.1 Burkholderiaceae bacterium
CGCCGGGCAACTGGAGCGGCACCTTGCTCCATGGACTGCTGGCGCGCGACAGCCAGGCGGTCCTGCTGCCGCGTGCAGGCCTCGTGCACCGGCTGGACCAGGACACCCGCGGGTTGATGAGGGTGGCCAGGACGCGCCAGGCCATGGATGCCCTGGTCAGGCTGATCGCTGCGCGGGAGGTGTCACGGCAATATGTGGCTCTGGCCCACCGTCGCTGGACGGGCGCGGCAGTGCGCCATGTTGATGCCCCGATCGGGCGCGACCCGCGCAACCGCCTGCGCATGGGCGTGGTCGACTTGCAGCGGTCCCCGGGCAAGGCTGCCTCGACGACTTTGGAACTGCTGGCCAATGCCGAGGCAGGCTGCTGGGTCAAGGCGTCGCTGGGCACCGGGCGTACGCACCAGATCCGCGTCCACATGGCGCACGTGGGCCATCCGCTGGTGGCCGATGAGCTTTATGGGGGCGCAACCGCGGCGGGCATGGAGCGCCAGGCCCTGCATGCCTTCCGGCTGGCCTTTGTCCACCCGGTGACCGGGGCGGCACTCAACTTCCATTGCGCGCCCCCCGCGGACATCATGGCCGCGCTCGCCGTCTGGGGCCTGCGTTACAATCTTTCGCAAGGCTAGTGAGCCAAAGCCAAGCCCCCGGCCAGCCCGTGGTGGCATGTGTCGCGCAACCCGGTTGCGCCCTTTCCAAAGAACACGCAAGACCATGAATACGGCGGATGCCAAGCGCGTCCTTGAAACCGCCTTGATCTGTTCGCAGCAACCCCTGCCGGTGCGGGAGATGCGCGTGCTTTTCAATGACGAACTGGGCGCCGACACGATCAAGACACTTCTGGCAGACCTGCAGGACGACTGGGCCCAGCGCGGCGTCGAACTGGTCAGCGTCGCCAGCGGCTGGCGCTTCCAGAGCCGCCCCGCCATGCGTGAGTTCCTGGACCGCCTGCACCCCGAAAAGCCGCCCCGGTACACCCGGGCCACCATGGAGACGCTGGCGATCATTGCGTACCGGCAGCCGGTGACACGCGGCGACATGGAAGACATCCGCGGCGTCACCATCAACACCCTCATCATCAAGCAGCTCGAAGACCGCGGCTGGGTCGAAGTCATCGGCCACCGCGAGGCGGCCGGCCGGCCGGCCTTGTTTGCCACCACGCGCCAGTTTCTGGACGACCTGGGGTTGGCCTCGCTGGACCAGTTGCCGATGCTGCAGTCGCCGACCGAGCAGGCCGGCGCGCTCGAAACACTGAACGACGCGCCACAGCCACAGGCCCTGCCGTTTGAAGAGCAAGTGGCCGTCGAGGCCGAATCTCCCCCTGAACCTGAAGAGCCGGCCGCTGCCGCGCAGGATGACCCTGCCGTCGCGGTCACTGACGAACCCGCCGCCGCTGTGGACCAGCCGGATGCCACCCCCTACGGGACTGCCCAATGAACGAACCGACGCCTCTTGCCTCAACGCTGCCTGTAACCCCGCCTGCCGCCGCCGCCGAGGACAAGCCGGGCGTCGCGGCGCCGCAGGTACCTGTCACCCAGGAAGTCCCGCAGGGCCGCCACGACGATGACGACGACCGCGACGAGGTCGACGAGGACGAGGACGATGAATGGCAGGACGAGGTCCAGGAGCGCGAGCGCCAGGCCGAGCCGACCGTCCCCATCCGTTTCGCCGACGTGGTCTCGGGCCAATTCGACGCCGACGAGGAAAGCCCCGAGGTGCCCTCGCTCAAGCGCGTGCTGCAGCCGCAGGCCGACACGCCCAAGCTGCACAAGGTCTTGGCCCAGGCCGGACTGGGTTCGCGCCTGGAGATGGAGCAGCTCATCACCGAAGGCCGCATCTCGGTCAACAATGAGCCGGCCCATATCGGCCAGCGCATCCAGTTCGGCGACCAGATCAAGGTCAATGGCAAGCCCATCCGTTTCCGCATCGCGCCGCCGCCGGCACGGGTGCTGGCCTACCACAAGCCAGCCGGCGAGGTCGTCACCCATGACGACCCGCAGAACCGCCCGACCGTGTTTCGCCGCCTGCCGCGCCTGCACCAGGGAAAATGGCAGTCGGTTGGCCGGCTTGACCTGAATACCGAGGGCCTGCTGCTGTTGACCAGCTCGGGTGAACTGGCGAACAAGCTCATGCATCCGCGCTTCGGCCTGGAGCGCGAATACGCGGTGCGCGTGCTGGGGGCACTCACCAACGAGGAGAAGCAGCGTCTGATCGAAGGCGTCAAGCTCGACGACGGCATGGCACAGTTCGGCTCGATCGAGGATGGCGGCGGCGAGGGCTCCAACTGCTGGTACCGCGTCACCATCTCCGAGGGCCGCAACCGCGAGGTGCGTCGCATGTTCGAGGCCGTGGGGCACGCGGTCAGCCGGCTGATCCGCATCCGCTACGGCGCGATGATGTTGCCGCGCGGGCTCAAGCGCAGTGCCTGGATGGAACTCGACGAGCGCGACATCCGCGCGCTGATGCAGGCCGCCGGCGGGCAGGCCGAGCGGGGAGGGCGCCCGGAGCGCGGACCGCGTGGCGAGTCGCAGGGCCAGGCTGAAGTCCGTGAAGGCGGCGGCGGTCGTGGCAACCGGAACCGGCGCCGTGGCGGGCGCAATGGTGGGGTGCGCGGCGGGGGGGCTGAGGGCCCGCGCTCGGCCGGTGGACCTGGCGGCGGCGGCGCGCCCGGGCAAGGACAGGGTCCGGGGCAGGGACAGGGGCAGCAGCGCCGCAAGGAACGCCCGGCGCAGCCGCCGCGCGAGCCGCGTGAGCCCGGCGACATACCGGCCAGCGTGGACCCGATGAAGACCGCCTTCGGCTACATCGGTGCCGACAGCTTCACCCGTCAGAGGCAGGGTGGCGGCCCAGGCCAGCGCCAAGGGGGCGGTCCCGGCCAACGCCGTGGCGGTGGTGGAGGCGGCGGTGGGGGTGGCCCGCGTCGCGGCGGGGGCGGGGGCGGGGGCGGGGGCGGGGGTCGCGGCCGCTGATCCCCTTCTGCGCCGCGGCCTTTGCCTTGCAGCGCGGAAATGTCATGGGCGCAGGTTAAAATTCAGGGCTTTGCTCATTGGAGCAAACCTACAACTCAATTTCTCAGAAAATCCAGGAATCTCTATGGCTATCGAACGCACTCTCTCCATCATCAAGCCCGACGCCGTGGCGAAAAATGTCATCGGCCAGATCTACGCCCGTTTCGAAGCCGCCGGCCTGAAAGTGGTCGCCGCCCGCATGGCGCATCTCTCGCGGGGCGAGGCAGAGGCCTTCTACGCTGTGCACAAGGCCCGCCCGTTCTTCAAGGACCTGGTCGACTTCATGATCTCCGGCCCGGTGATGATCCAGGCCCTGGAAGGCGAGAACGCGATCCTCAAGAACCGCGACCTGATGGGCGCGACCGATCCCAAGAAGGCAGCCCCCGGCACCATCCGCGCCGACTTCGCCGACAGCATCGATGCCAATGCCGTTCATGGCTCCGATGCGGCCGACACCGCCCAGGCGGAGATTGCCTTCTTCTTCGCCGGCATGAACGTCTATTCGCGCTGAAACGCGCCCAGCCATGTGATGACGGCCAACCTGCTCGATTTCGATCTTGAGGGCTTGGCCGCCTTTTGCGAACGGCTCGGAGAAAAGCGTTTTCGCGCCAC
Organism: Burkholderiaceae bacterium; assembly: GCA_030653255.1. Lineage (GTDB taxonomy): Bacteria > Pseudomonadota > Gammaproteobacteria > Burkholderiales > Burkholderiaceae_C > JAURZS01. The sequence goes on from JAURZS010000136.1 coordinate 3,618, forward strand.
TCAGCTTTTCCGCTGGATTCACCAGAAGGGCGCCGCCGATTTCGACCAGATGAGTGATCTGGCGAAGTCTCTGCGTGCCAAGCTGCATGGCAGCGCCCATGTCAGCGGTCTGCCCGTGCTCAGTTGCACTGAGTCTGCCGACGGCACCATCAAGTGGCTGTTCGACGTCGGTCATGGTGATGCCGTTGAAACCGTGTTCATTCCTGAAGACGACCGGGGCACACTGTGCATTTCCTCGCAAGCCGGTTGCGCCGTGGGTTGCCGCTTCTGTTCGACAGGCCATCAGGGCTTCAGCCGCAACTTGAGCACCGGCGAGATCCTGGCGCAGCTCTGGTACGCCGAGCATCATCTGAGAAAGCGTTTGGGCAAAGTTGACGAGCGGGTCATCTCCAACGTCGTGATGATGGGCATGGGCGAGCCGCTGCAGAATTACAACGCCCTGGTGCCCGCGCTGCGCGCCATGCTCGACGACCACGGCTATGGCCTGTCGCGCCGCCGCGTCACGGTCTCCACTTCCGGCGTCGTGCCCATGATCGACCGCCTGGGGCAGGATTGCCCGGTAGCGCTGGCCGTCTCGCTGCATGCGCCCAACGATGCCTTGCGCGACCATTTGGTGCCGCTCAACCGCAAATACCCGCTGGCCGAACTGCTGGCTGCCTGCGAGCGCTACCTTGCCCATGCGCCGCGCGACTTCATCACTTTCGAGTACTGCATGCTCGATGGCGTCAACGACCAGCCCGAGCATGCGCGCCAGCTGATCGAGTTGGTGCGCGGACACCGCTGGGCCGACGGGCGCGTCGGACTGCCCTGCAAGTTCAATCTCATTCCCTTCAATCCATTTCCCGAGTCGGGCCTGATGCGTTCTCCCGCCGGGCGCGTGAGCGAATTCGCCGCGCTGTTGTCCGATGCTGGTATCGTCACGACTGTTCGCAAGACGCGCGGCGACGACATCGCAGCGGCCTGCGGACAGTTGGCAGGCGACGTGAAGGACCGCACCCAGGTCGTCGAGCGCATGGCCCGACGGCGCGTGGTGATGATCCATCCCGAGACGCCACCCCCGTCCCGCACCAAGAAAGCCGAGGCATGAATACCTACGCTGCAGTGTCGACCGCCCTCAGTCCCTGGCAGTTGTCGGGCGTCCTGTGCGCCGGTGTCATGGCACTGGCGCTGGCCGGGTGCGCGGGCTCCCCTGGCGCTGCGGGCAGTCTGCCCGGGCTCGACAGCCCTGCGCCGGCCCGCACCGACGCGGCCGATGCCGACGAGTCCGAACTGCGCCGCCGGGCGCGCATCCGACTGGAGCTCGCGTCCAACTATTTCGACCAGGGCCAGACGCTGATTGCGCTGGAGGAGGCCCGCCAGGCCATCGTCACCGATCCGACCTACAGCGATGCCTTCAACCTGCGCGGACTGATCTACATGCGGCTGAACGATCCCCGCCTGGCCGAGGACAATTTCCGCCGGGCCATCAGCCTGAATGCGCGTGACGCCAACGCGCTGCACAATTACGGCTGGCTGCTGTGCCAGCAGGCTCGCTACCCCGAGGCGCTGCTGGCTTTCCGCCAGGCCATGAGCAACCCCATTTACCCCGAACGCGCCAAGACACTCATGACGCAGGGCCTGTGTCAGGCGCGTGCCGGCCAGCGCAACGAGGCTGAAAGCAGCCTGGCGCGCTCCTACGAGCTCGACGCCGGTAACCCTGTGACCGGCTACAACCTGGCCTTGCTGCTGTACCAGCGCGGCGAGTTTGCGCGGGCGCAGTTCTATATCCGCCGCATCAACAACAGCGAGCAGGCCAATGCCGAAACGCTGTGGCTCGGTGTGCGCGTCGAGCGACGCATGCAGAACCAGGTTGCGATGATGCAACTGGCTGAACAGTTGAAAAAGCGCTTCCCGCAATCACGCGAGGCTGCGGCCAACGAACGGGGGGCCTTCGATGAGTGAGACCAAGGACACCACAGGGGCGCCTTCATCCACCCAGAATTGGGGCGGTGCGTCCAGTCCCGGCACCCTGCTGCGCGAAGCGCGCGAGGCGGCGGGCCTGCATATCGCATCATTGGCGGTGTCACTGAAAGTGCCGGTGCGCAAGCTGGAGGCCCTGGAGGCTGACCAGTTCGAACTCCTGCCCGACGCCGTCTTCGTGCGGGCGCTGGCGTCCAGCGTGTGCCGCACGCTCAAGGTGGACCCGGCGCCGGTGCTGGCCCTTCTGCCGCAGAGCGCGGGCCCGCGCCTGGCCCGCGACGAAAGTGGCATCAACACGCCTTTTCGCGCGCCGCCCAGCGACACGGGTTTCTCCAGGTCCGCCGCGTTGTCGCGGCCCCTGGTGCTGGCGGTGGTCGTGCTGCTGGTGGCGGCGCTGGCGATCCTGTTTCTTCCCCGCAGTCTGACCGGCGAGGCCGGCCTGGCGTCCGTCATCAACGACGCGGTGACCAGCCCCATCCCGGCTGCGCAGCCTGTGCCGGCACAGGCTCCGATGATTAATTCCACGCCCCAGCCGGGCGCCGCCGCGACACCCGGTTCGAAGGCCCTCGCCATGGCTGGCGCGGTCATCAATGTGCCCGTCACCATGGCGCCGGCACGCCTGACCCCCACCCTGTCCACACCCACCGTGCTGAGCCCGACCGTGGTGATCAAGGCGCCCGCACCCGCACCTTCGCCCCTGGCCGGTGCGGCGGCTGCAGCGGCGCCCGCCACGGACGGCATCGTGGTCTTTCGGGCCAAGGGGCAGACCTGGATCGAAGTTGTCGACGTCAACGGCACGGTCGCCTTGCGCCGTGTCCTGATGCCGGGCGAGACTGCAGGCGCCAGCGGCACGCCGCCGCTCAGAGTCGTGGTTGGCCGCGCCGAGTCCACCGAGGTCGTGGTGCGCGGCCGCCCCTTCGATTTGGGGGCCTTCGCGCGCGACAGCGTGGCCCGCTTCGAGGTGAGGTGATGCTGGACTGCCTGCCCATCGAAGCTGCCGGCGCGGCCCCCCGGCGCACGCGACAGGCGCGCGTGGTCTGGGGCGATACCGTGATCACCCTCGGCGGCGATGCGCCGGTGCGCATCCAGTCCATGACCAACACCGACACCGTGGATGCCATCGGCACGGCCATCCAGGTCAAGGAACTCGCGCTGGCGGGCTCCGAACTGGTGCGTATCACCGTCAACACGCCCGAGGCGGCGGCGCAAGTGCCCTACATCCGCGAGCAGCTCGATCGCATGGGCGTCTTCGTGCCGCTGATCGGCGACTTTCACTACAACGGCCACCGCCTGCTGGCCGACCATCCCGACTGCGCGCAGGCCCTGTCCAAGTACCGCATCAACCCCGGCAACGTGGGCAAGGGCGACAAGCACGACCGCCAGTTCAGTCAGATGATCGAAGCCGCGCTGCGCTGGGACAAGCCGGTGCGCATCGGCGTCAACTGGGGCAGCCTCGACCAGGAGTTGCTGGCGAGCCTGATGGACCAGAACAGCGCGCGCGCGCAACCCTGGGAGGCCCGGCAGGTCATGTACGAGGCGCTCATCACCTCGGCCACCGACTCGGCGCGGCGCGCGGTGGAACTGGGCATGGCGCCGGAGCAGGTCATCCTGTCCTGCAAGGTCAGTGGCGTGCAGGATCTGATTTCCGTCTACCGTGAACTGGCCCGCCGCTGCGACCATCCGCTGCACCTGGGCCTGACCGAGGCCGGCATGGGTGTCAAGGGTACGGTTGCTTCTTCCGTGGCGATGGGCATCCTGATGCAAGAGGGCATTGGCGACACGATTCGCGTGTCGCTCACGCCCCAGCCGGGCGAGGCGCGCACCCAGGAGGTCGTGATCGCCGCCGAGATTCTTCAGTCGCTGGGCATGCGTGCCTTCGTGCCCAGCGTCACTGCCTGTCCCGGTTGCGGCCGCACCACCAGCACGACCTTCCAGGTGCTGGCCAAGGAGATCGACGACTACCTGCGCGCGCAGATGCCGGTGTGGCGAACCCGCTATCCGGGCGTCGAGACACTCAGGGTCGCGGTCATGGGCTGCATCGTCAACGGTCCCGGAGAAAGCAAGCATGCCGACATCGGCATCAGCCTGCCCGGAACCGGCGAGGCACCTGCCGCGCCCGTCTTCATCGACGGACAAAAGGCCATGACCCTGCGCGGCGAGCGCATTGCGCAGGAATTTCACCAGATCGTCGAAAACTACATCGAAAAACGCTTCGGCGCCGAGTCTCTCGCGTCAAGTGCCTGAATACATCCCATGGCTGACAAGCAAACTGCCGCGAAGGCAGAAAAACTGACCGCGGTCAAAGGCATGAACGACATCCTGCCGCCTGAATCGGCGCGCTGGGAGTGGCTGGAGGACAAGGTGCGCAGCCTGATGCACCGCCATGCCTACCGCAATATCCGCACCCCGATCGTCGAGCCCACCGCGCTGTTCGTGCGCGGCCTGGGCGAAGTCACCGACATCGTCGAGAAAGAGATGTACTCCTTCGAAGACCGTCTCAATGGCGAGCAGCTCACGTTGCGCCCCGAGAGCACGGCCGGCGTGGTGCGTGCGGCGGCCGAGCACAACATGCTGTACGACGGCGGCAAGCGGCTCTACTACATGGGGCCGATGTTCCGCCACGAGCGCCCACAGCGCGGCCGCTACCGGCAGTTTCACCAGATCGGCGCCGAGGCGCTGGGTTTCGGCGGGGCCGAGGTCGACGCCGAACTGATCCTGCTGGCCGACGCCCTCTGGAAGGAGCTGGGCCTGAGCGATGTGCGACTCGAACTCAACAGCCTGGGCCAGCCCGACGAGCGCCGCGCCCATCGCGCAGCCCTGATCGCCTACCTGGAGCGCCACACCGAGCAACTCGACGAGGACGCCCGCCGCCGCCTGCACAGCAATCCGCTGCGCATCCTGGATACCAAGAACCCGGCGCTGCAGTCCGTGGTCGAAGGCGCGCCGCGCCTGATGGACTTCCTGGGCGCAGCCTCGCTGGCGCATTTCGATGCCGTGCGCGCCATCCTCGACGCCAGCGGCGTGGCCTACCGCATCAATCCGCGGCTGGTGCGCGGCATGGACTACTACAACCTCACCGTGTTCGAGTTCGTCACCGCGCAGCTCGGCTCCCAGGGCACCATCTGCGGCGGCGGCCGCTACGACTACCTGATCGAGCAGATCGGCGGAAAGCCCGCGCCGGCGGTCGGCTGGGCGCTGGGCGTGGAGCGGGTACTGGAACTGGTGGCAGGGCAGGGTGCGGCCATCGAGCCACCCGTGCCCGACGCCTATGCAGTGATCCCCGACGCGACAGCGCTGCCCGTGGCGATCCGGACCCTGCGTGCATTGCGCGCCGCCGGCGTCAGTGTGCAGATGCATGCGGGCACGGCAGAGGGTATGGGCAGCATGAAGTCGCAGTTCCGCCGGGCCGATGCCAGTGGCGCGCGCTATGCACTGGTCTTCGGCGCCGACGAACTGGCGCAGGGCCAGGTCACGGTCAAATCGCTGCGCGACGGCAGCGGCGCGCAGCGCACTCATCCCCTGGACCATCCGCAGGACTGGGCCACCACCCTACAATCGGCAGCTTAAACAGACGGACCCATGGCAAAACATCTCGACCTCGAAGAGCAGGAACAGCTCGCCGAACTCAAACACTACTGGCGGCTCTACGGCAATATCGTCACGTGGGCGCTCATTGTCGTGTTCGGCTCCATCGCCGGCTGGAACATCTATCAGTACTGGCAGCGCAGCCAGGCGGGCCAGTCGGCGGCCATGTACGACCAGGTCGAGCAGGCTGCCGCATCGGGCGACACGGCGCGCCTGGAGCGCGCTTTGGCCGACATGAAGGACAAGTTCGGCAGCACGGTCTATGCCCAGCAGGCGGGCCTGCTTGCGGCGCGTGTCTTCCACGAAAAAGGCAAAACCGATGCGGCCAAGTCGGCGCTCGGCTGGGTGGCTGACAAGGCCGGCGACGAAGGCTACAAGGCCATCGCCCGTCTGCGCCTGTCCGGCCTGCTGATGGAGGCCAAGGCCTACGACGAGGCCCTGGCGCAGTTGTCCGCTGCGCTCCCCCGCGAATTCGACGCCCTCGCCGCAGATCGCCGCGGCGACATCTACAACTTGCAAGGCAAGAAGGCCGAAGCCCGTGCCGAATACGGCCGTGCCTGGGCAGCCTTCGACGAGCGCAGCGAGTACCGGCGCATGGTCGAAGTCAAACTCAATGCGATGGGAGCCGATCCCAAGGCCGATGGGGCCGCCAAGCCCGGCGCTGCTACGGAGGTCAAGAAGTGAAACTGTTCGCCTGTTCAATGACGGCGCGCATGCTGCGTCTGGCCGGCACGATCCTCGCCACTGCGGCCCTTGCGGCTTGCGCCAGCGGCCCGGAGCGGCCCAAGCCGGCGGAACTCCAGCCCAACGCCGCGCTCATCGGCGTGCGGCTCGCCTGGAGCGTCAACCTTGGCGCGGTCGCCTATCCCTTGCAGAGTGGGGTCAGTGAACAGTCCGTGGCACTGGCCGCCGGCGACGGTACGGTGCTCGTACTGAACGCGGCCAATGGCGCCGAGGTGTGGCGCGGCAGCGCGGGTGGCCCGCTGGCCGCTGGCGTGGGATTCGACGGCCGCACGGCCGCCGTGGTCACCCGTGGCAATGAACTCGTGACGCTGGATTCCGGACGCGTGCTGTGGCGGCAAAAGCTCGCTGCGCAGGCCTTCACCGCGCCCCTGGTTGCAGGGGGCAGGGTGTTTGTCCTGGCCGCCGACCGTTCCGTCAGCGCCTTCGACGGCAGTTCCGGGCGCCGCCTGTGGTCCCAGACACGCCCCGGCGACCCGCTTGTTCTGCGACAGTCCGGCGTGATACTGGCAGTCGGCGACACCTTGGTCGTGGGGTTGTCGGGCCGCCTGGTCGGGCTCAACCCGTCCAATGGCAGCGTGCGCTGGGAAGCCCCCGTGGCCACACCCCGGGGCACCAATGAAATCGAGCGTCTGGTCGATCTCGTCGGCCGCGTGAGCCGGGTTGGCGACGTGGTCTGCACCCGGGCGTTCCAGGCGGCGGTGGGCTGCGTCAACGCGGCTCGCGGCAGCGTTCTCTGGTCCAAACCCTCCAACGGCGCCGAGGGCGTGCACGGCGACGCCGACCGCGTCTATGGCACCGAGGCCGACGGCAAGGTTGTCGCCTGGCGCCGCAACGACGGCGAGCGCGCCTGGATGTCCGAGCGGCTGCAGTACCGCGGGCTGACCGCGCCCCTGGTCGTGGGCCGCTCCGTGGCCATCGGCGACAGCGCCGGCTTTGTGCACCTGCTGTCACGCGCGGACGGCAGCTTGCTGACCCGCTTGAGCACCGATGGTTCGGCCATTGCCGCGGCACCCGTGCTCGCTGGCAACACCCTGGTGGTCGTGACCCGGGCTGGCAGGGTCTACGGCTACACGCCCGAATGAGCGGCTGCCGGCAGCACCAAGGCGATCCAGCGTGAAACCCGTCCTGGCGATCGTCGGTCGTCCCAACGTCGGCAAATCCACGTTGTTCAACCGCATGACCCGCACCCGCGACGCCATCGTCGCCGACTTTGCGGGCCTGACGCGCGACCGGCATTACGGCAACGGCAAACTCGGCCGCCACGAATTCATCGTCATCGACACCGGGGGTTTCGAGCCGACGGCCGAGAGCGGCATCTACAAGGAAATGGCCAAGCAGACCCGCCAGGCCGTGGCCGAGGCCGATGTGGTCATTTTCGTGGTCGATGCACGTGCCGGCGTGTCGGCCCAGGACCACGACATCGCCAGCTACCTGCGCCGCCTGGGCAAGCCCTGCGTGCTCGTTGCCAACAAGGCCGAGGGCATGCGCGAGGGTGTGCAGCTCGGCGAATTCTTCGAGCTTGGCCTGGGGCCCGTGCATGCGGTGTCGGCGGCCCACGGCGAGGGCATTCGCAGCCTGGTCGAAGTCGCTCTGGAGCCGCTGCACCTGCCCGAGGAAGACGAGGACGCGCCGGACATCGACCCCGGCGTCATCAAGCTGGCCGTTGCGGGCCGCCCCAATGTCGGCAAATCCACGCTGATCAATACTTGGCTGGGCGAGGAACGCCTGGTGGCCTTCGACCTTCCCGGTACCACACGCGACGCCATCACCGTGCCCTTCGAGCGCAACGGCCAGCGCTACGAGCTGATCGACACCGCCGGCCTGCGCCGGCGCGGCAAGGTGTTCGAGGCCATCGAGAAATTCTCTGTCGTCAAGACCCTACAGGCCATCGAGTCGGCCAATGTCGTGCTGCTGCTGCTCGATGCCACGCAGGGTGTGACCGACCAGGACGCCCATATCGCAGGCTACATTCTCGAGAGCGGCCGCGCCGTGGTCATCGCCATCAACAAATGGGACGCGGTCGACGACTACCAGCGCCAGACCGTGCAGCGCTCCATCGAGATGCG
>JAURZS010000141.1 GCA_030653255.1 Burkholderiaceae bacterium
CCCTGCTGGCCCACATCATCCAGGAACACAACTGGAGCCAGGTGCTGGTGTTCACCCGTACCAAATTCGGCGCCAACAACGTCGCCGAGTTCCTGACCAAAAACGGCATCGAGGCGCTGGCGCTGCACGGCAACAAGAGCCAGGGCGCCCGCACGCAGGCACTGGCCGGCTTCAAGAGCGGCGAAATCCGCGCCCTGGTGGCCACCGATATCGCGGCGCGCGGCATCGACATCGACGAGCTGCCGCACGTCGTCAACTACGAGATCCCCAACGTTCCCGAAGACTATGTCCACCGCATCGGCCGCACCGGCCGCGCCGGCGCCAGCGGCGAGGCCGTGAGCCTGGTGTGCATGGACGAAGAAGGCTTCATGCAGGACATCGAACGCTTCACCAAGCAGCAGATTGCCGTGAAGGTGGTCGAGGGCTTCGGCCCCGAGCCCGGCGAAAAGGGCGAACCCATCGCCATGGGCCGCCAGACCATCTGGGGCGGCGCCGGCAAGCCGCCGAGCCGCGATGTGATGGCAGCAGCAGCCAAGGCCGCGCGCACTGAAATGATGACGCGCATGCGCGAGAGCAAGGGCAAACAGGGCGGCGGCCAGGGCCGTGGCGACGGTGGCGGCCAAAGCCGCGACGGCGCGCAGCCAGCTCGCGGTCCGCGCGGACAGAGTCCGCGCAGCCAGGGTGCTGCGCGCCCCGCTGGCGGTGGTAACGCACAGCCTCGCAATGCCGAAGGCGGCTACGGCCAGTCCCGCAATGCAGGGGGCGGCGGTGGCTACAGCCAGCCACGCCACAGCGGCGCCGATGCCAATGCGCCCGCCCGCCACTCCGGCGGCCAGCGCGACGAACCCAGTCCGGCGCACCAGCCCGACCCCTTGCGTACCAGCGTCGACATCATGGCAGGCCGCGGCCGTCGTGGCGGTGGCGGTGGCGGTGGCGGTGGCGGTGGCGGTGGCGGTGGCCGATCCGGCCGCAGCGGCGGTGGCGGCTACGGCTCTGCCGGCGGCTCGCGCTATTCGGGCCGGTAAAGCCGGCGCGCCGAACACAAATTGTTACCCTCATGGCTTGCCAAGACAGCGCGCAAACGGGATCATCCTCAGGTGATCAAACCGACGCGACCCGGGTGGCTGCGCTGGCCGGCCGCTGTCTGCTTGTGGCTGGTCAGCGCTTGGGCGATGGCGCAACCCGTCATTGCACTGGACTCCAATAAGACCGGCCCGTTCTTCCTTGATGGCCAGATCCTGACCTGGTACGACGCCAGCGGGCGCGCCACGCTGGACGAAGTGCTGCGCCTGCCCGAAGGCAGCTTTCAGCCCCCACCGGATCGCAAGACACTGCCGCTGGTGCCCGAGGACGCGATGTGGTTCAAGCTGGTGATAGGCGCCAGCCCATCGCAGGAGCCCTGGCTGCTGACCTCCTATCTGCCGGGGCCGGACTACGTCAGCGCCTACCTGCAGGACGGGAGTGGGAGTTGGCGCGAACAGCGCGCGGGCGACCGCATCGCCGTGCGCGAATGGCCCATGCCGGAGATCCGCCCCACGTTTCGCATTGACCCGCGCGCGAACGCCAACGTGACGGTCTATGTGCGCGTGTCGGACCGGCTCGGCTCCTTCACACGCTTTCGCCTCGCACGCTTCGACGCCTGGGCCAAGGCAAAGGACGAGAACACGCTGATGTTCGGTCTGTACTTCGGCGTGGCGCTGCTGATCTTCTCGGTCTGCATTGCCTGCTGGATCACCTACCGCGACCGCACTTTCGGCAGCTATGCCGCCTACACGCTGGCGATGGCGCTGGCGCAGGCTTCCTTCAGCGGCCTGGGCGGACGCTTTCTGTACCCAAACTGGCCGCTGCTCAACGACTACGCCATCTACCTGTGGATCTCGGTGGCCG
>JAURZS010000142.1 GCA_030653255.1 Burkholderiaceae bacterium
ATGGTGCCCTTGCTCAGCGCATCGGTGATGCCCGGCAGCGGCATGCCCACGGGGATGGCGCCCAGCACGCCCAGCAGCTTGGTGACCTGGCGCGTGGGCGCGCGCAGCTTGAGTCCGCGCATGTCGTTGACGGAGTGCACGGGCTTGTCGACGGTGTGGATCACGCCGGGGCCGTGCACATGCAGCGCCAGCACCTGGGTGTCCTTGAATTCGTCGGGTGCGGCGGTCTGCACGTACTCCCAGTAGGCCTTGGAGGTGGCTTCGGCGTTGCTCATCATGAAGGGCAGCTCGAACACCTCGATGCGCGGGAAGCGGCCCGCCGTGTTGCCGGGCAGGGTCCAGCTGATGTCGACCACGCCGTCCTTGGCCTGATCGTAGAGCTGCACTGGCGTGCCCCCCAGCTGCATGGCGGGATAGCCTTCGAATTTGATGCGGCCGTTGGATTCTTTCTCGACCTTGGCCATCCAGGGCTTGTGCATGGTCAGCCAGACGTCGGACTGCGGCGCCATGAACGTATGGAATTTGAGCGTGACCGATTGTTGCGCCAGACCGGCCAGGCTGGCGCCACCGATGGCGGCTGCGGCGCCTCCGCGCAGCAGCGTGCGTCGTTGAATCATGAAAGACTCCTTGGAAAGAGAATGTTTGAGTTGAAGCCATGCGGCCGTGGGGGCCAATGGTAGATGCCCTAATGGGGCGCTGCATGCCTTTACCGGATGAATCCGACCAGCCAGAGGGACACCGGCGGGAAGAACAGCAGCAGCAAGGTGCGCAGGGTGTCGCTGATGAGGAAGGGCATTACGCCACGGTAGCTCTCGGCAATGGGAACGTCCCGGGCCAGGCCATTGACGACATAGACGTTCAGCCCCACCGGCGGCGCCAGCATGCCGAAGCCTACGGTCATCAGCACCAGGATGCCGAACCAGATCGCGACCGACTCCCGGGGCATGCCGAAATCCAGGCCCATGACCATGGGAAAGAAGATCGGTATGGTCAGAAGCAGCATGCTCAGCTCGTCCATGACCGCGCCCAGCACCACGTAGAACAGCAGGATGGCGCAAACCACCATCAGGGGTGACAGTCCCCAACCGCTCACCACGGCGGCAAGCTGATTGGGCACCTGGGTCAGGGCCAGTGCCGAGTTCATCAGGTCGGCGCCGATGAAGATCAGGAAGATCATGGCCGAAGTCTCCGCCGTCGCGTAGAAGCAGCGCCTGAACTTGGCCCAGGTCAGTTCACGCCGCAGAAGGGCCGCGACAAAGGTCGCCGCCGCGCCCACGGCCGCACCCTCGGTGGGCGTGAAGAATCCGCCATAGATGCCGCCGAACACGATCAGGAAGATCAGGGCGATCGGCAGCACGCCCGCCAGCACGGCCAGCGTGATGGGGGCGGGGTGGGCGTCAGGCAGCGGTGCATGCCCGGGCGCCACTCGCACGTAGATCGCGATGGCGATCAGGTAGCCGCCCACGGCGATCAAACCGGGCAGCATGGCCGCTGCAAACAGCTTGGCAATGTTCTGCTCGGCCAGGATGGCGTAGATCACCAGCGGCACGGAGGGGGGAATCAGGATGCCCAGCGTGCCGCCCGCGGCCAGGGTGCCGGTGGCCAGGCGTCCGGAATAGCCATGGCGCTTCATCTCGGGCAGGGCGACGTTGGTGATGGTGGCCGCGGTGGCGACGGACGAGCCGCAGATGGCGCCAAAGGCGCCGCAGGCCAGCACCGAGGCCATGGCCAGGCCGCCCTTGAAGCGACCCATGACGGCCGCCGCAAACTCGAACAAGGCCTTGCTGATTCCGCCCTGTGTGGCGAAGTTGCCCATGAGGATGAACAGCGGGATCACCGACAGGTCGTAGCTGGCGAATCGGGCGACCGCCTGGCTGTTGAGAAAGCTCGCAAAGGGAGGCCATCCGGCCTGCATCACGTAGCCGATGGAGCCGGCCGTGAACATCGCCACCGCGATGGGGATGCGCAGCGCCATCAGCAGCAGCATGGCGCCGAAGATCAGGAGCGCCAGGTACAGCGGGCTCACGCGCGCTCCTCGCCAGCGCTCAGGTGGTCTTCGTCGCCGACGCCGAATCCGAATGCAGCCTGGTGCAGCGCGATCAGCGCCGTCAGGACGAAGGGCGGAATCATGGCGCTATAGAGCACCCATTCGGGCATACCCAGCATCATGGAAGTGGAGTGGGTGTTGTATGCGTTGATGCCGCCGAGCACTCCGCGCCAGGCCAGCAAGGCGAACATGATCGCCATCAGCAGTGCGCCAAGGCGGTCCAGGAGCGCGATGCCGCGCCGCGACACGCGGGCAGTGAAGAAGTCCACGATGATGTTGCCCCGGCGCAGTTGGCACCATGGCATGAACAAAGCCACGGCCGCGCCGCCGGCAAAGGCCGTGAGTTCGATGTCGCCGACCAGCGTGACTTCGATGGTGTTGCGCCCCAGCATGCTGGCGCAGGTGACCAGTGTGATCGCGGTCAGCAGCAGCCCCGCCAGGATGGCGCAGAGCTTGGCGAGGGGATCCAGGACTTGCACGCGGGGCGGGGAAGTTCGCGGGCGGGCTGTGTCAGACGATCTTGACGCTCAGTGTGGCCAGTCCGTCGATGCCGCCCACCAGGGTGTCGCCGGCGACGACTGCGGCCACGCCTTCGGGGGTGCCCGTGAAGATGAGATCGCCAGGCTGCAACTCCCAGGCGGCGGACAGGTGCTCGATGGTCTCGCCGATGTTCCAGATAAGACTGGCCACGCTGCTGCGCTGCCGGTCTGCGCCATTGACCTGCAGGTGAATCGCCGCATCGGCGACTTTGCCCGCCTGCGCGGCGGGCGTGATCGGCCCGATCGGGGCGGACTGGTCGAACCCCTTGCCGATGCACCAGGGGCGGCCCTGCTTTTTCATCTCGCCCTGCAGGTCGCGCCGGGTCATGTCCAGGCCGACCGCATAACCATAGATGTGCCGGACGGCGTCGGCGGCCGCGATGTTCTTGCCGCCCACGCCGATGGCCACCACCAGTTCGATCTCGTGGTGCAGGTCCCGGGTCAGGGAGGGATAGGCAATGCGGCCGACCGTACCGGCATCCACGGGGATGACCGCGTCGGCCGGCTTCATGAAGAAGAAAGGCGGCTCGCGCCCCGTGTAGCCCATCTCCTTGGCGTGCTCCGCATAGTTGCGACCCACGCAGTAGACGCGGTGCACGGGGAAGCGGTCGGCTGTGCCGATTACGGGGACCGAGACCTGGGCGGGCGGGGTGACGACGTAGCTCATGAAATCCTCTCTTCGCGGTGGATGGACAGCGCCTGATGCACTGGCCGGTCTGAAAAACTGAAAAGCACACAGCCGTGCTGCGATTCGAAGCGCGCAGTGTGCCATGAAGGAATCACGAAGTGGTCGCGCGGACCGAATTCCAGGCGCCACTGTCTGCCGCCGGTCTCGATGGCGACGGCACCCCGTCCCTCGACCACGCTGTAAGCCTCCTCGGCGCTGATGGCCTGCCCGGTAGGCGATGTGGCCCGAGACGCGTGGCCTGCCATCGCCCACGACAGCCTCGCGCACGCAGCTCCAAAGACCGTCGGCGCCGATCAGCGCCGTGCCCTCGACGATGTCGCTGTCTTCCAGCGGTACGCGCACCACGCTCTCTCCGGTGCGCACATCGTTCATGCCGAGGCGCGGTGGATAGAAAGCGACGCGATCGATGGCCTGTGCCAGCCCTCGCGGGCCAGCACAAAAGCGGCGGCCAGGCCGCCAATGCCGCCGCCAGCGATCAGGAAATGACCGGAATGTGGCATCAACGGGGCATCATCTTCGCGCCGATGTGCGCCTGCTGCCGCTGCCGGGCCAACTCCACCTGCCGCTGCCGCTCCATCAGATTGCGCTTGCGCGCTTCGTCGGTGCGGTCGTGGCAATGCGGGCAACTCACGCCGCGCACGAACAGCGCGGAGGCAATGTCTTTCTGGCTCAGCGGGCGTCGGCAGGAGCGGCAGAGTTCGTGGCTTCCCGGCGCCAACCCCGGCCCCACGGCGACGCGCTCGTCGAAGACAAAGCATTCACCCTGCCAGCGGCTTTGCTCGGCCGGTACGGTCTCCAGGTACTTGAGAATGCCGCCTTCCAGGTGGTAGACCTCATCGAAGCCGCGCGCGCGCAGCAAGGCGGTGGACTTCTCGCAGCGGATTCCGCCAGTGCAGAACATGGCCACGCGCGGCTTGCCTGCCAGTCTGCCGCCTGGCGCGCTCTCGCGCTCGACCCACTGCGGCAGTTCGGAGAAACTGCGGGTGAGGGGGTCGATCGCGCCCTGGAAGCTGCCGATGGCGACCTCGTAGTCGTTGCGGACATCGACCACCACCACGTCGGGGTCCTCGATCAGGCGATTCCAGTCCTCGGGCTTGACGTAGGTGCCGGCCATGCGGGTGGGCGCAATGCCAGGCACACCCAGAGTGACGATCTCGCGTTTGAGGCGCACCTTCATGCGGTAAAAGGGAGGTGCGTCGGTCCAGGACTCCTTGTGCGTGAGATCGGCCATCCGGGTGTCTGCGCGCAGCCGGGACAGGACGGCGCGCACGCCCTCAGGCGGACCTGCGATGGTGCCGTTGATGCCCTCTTCAGCCAGCAGCAGCGTGCCCTTGACCCGCTGTGCAACGCAAAAATCGAGCAAAGGCCCGCGCAGTGCCGCGAAATCAGGCAGATCAACGAACTTGTAGAGCGCGGCTGTCAGGAAGCGCCCGGGGGTGGACTGGGACATGGCTTCAATGCTAACGCGTTCCGGTTTATCCTAGATGCCATGAAACTGCACAACTATTTTCGATCTTCGGCCTCGTTCCGGGTGCGCATCGCGCTGGAGCTCAAGGGCCTGGCTTACGACTACGTGCCCGTGCACATCGTGCGCGGCGACCACAAACGCGAGCCGTTTGTCTCCATGGCGCCCGAGATGCTGGTGCCCATGCTCGAAACCGAGGGCCAGTGCCTGTCGCAGTCCATGGCCATCATCGAATATCTGGACGAGACCCATCCCGAGCCTGCGCTGCTGCCGCGCGACCCCCTGGGCCGCGCCAGGGTCCGGGCGCTGGCACAGTGTGTGGCCTGCGAAATCCATCCCCTGAACAATCTGCGCGTGCTCAAGTACCTGGTGAAAGTCCTGGGCATTACCGAGGAGGCCAAGAATGCCTGGTACCGCCACTGGGTGCGCCAGGGGCTTGAAGCCTTCGAGCGCATGCTCGCACAGTTGCCGCCGTCGAGCTACTGCCATGGCGCGGCGCCCACGCTCGCCGATTGTTGTCTGGTGCCGCAGATTTTCAACGGCCAGCGTTTCGACGTCGACTTCAGCGGTCTGCCGCGCACCATGGCGGCGTTCGACGCCTGTATGAAGCTCGATGCATTTCAGAAGGCGCAGCCTTCTGCCTGCCCCGACGCGGTGGCCTGAACATGGCCGGACTGGGAGATGCGGGCCAGTCCGACTGGCTGACGCCGGACTGGCCGGCGCCGCCTCGTGTGCACGCCGTGTGCACTACGCGCAAGGGCGGGGTGTCTGCGGCCCCGTGGCACAGTTTCAACCTGGGCGATCATGTGGGCGACGACCCTGCTGCCGTGCAGGCGAACCGGACGGCGCTGGCTGGCGCGCTGGGTGCGCGGCCCGTGTTCCTCCAGCAGATTCATCAGACAGCGGTCGTGACACTTCACGCCGATACGCCCGACGGCACGCAAGCTGACGGTTGCGTTACCAGCCAGCGCGGCGTGGCCTGCACCATCATGGTGGCGGACTGCCTGCCCGTGCTTCTGTGCGACACGCGGGGCCGGGCCGTCGCGGCGGCCCATGCCGGTTGGCGGGGTCTGGCTGGCGGCATCCTTGAGGCCACGCATGCGCGGCTGCTGGACAGCGTCGCGGCGCCGGCCCCGCAGATCATGGCGTGGCTGGGGCCCTGCATAGGTCCCGGCGCCTTCGAGGTCGGTCCGGAGGTGAGGGCTGTGTTCGAGGCGCAAGACCCGCAGGCGCACCGGCTATTCTTGCCAGGCGCGCCAGGCAAGTGGCTGGCCGACCTGCCGGGTCTGGCGCGCCGCAGGTTGCAGGCCATGGGCGTGACCCGCATCCACGGCAATGACGGCAGCGCGCCTTGGTGCACTGTGGGCAATCCTTCAAGGTTCTTTTCGCACCGGCGGGACCGCATCAGCGGCCGCTTCGCGGCCGGCGTCTGGCTCGACTGAGGCGCGCTCGGCTGCTTCCCTGGCCTTGATGGCGCGGCGGCGGGCCGGCGTGCGCATCAGGTAAACCACCAAGGCCACCGGCCCCACGCCATAAAGAACAAAGGTCACAATGGCGCCGAGCACCGTGCCGCCCGGGTGGTTGGCTTCGGCCACGGACATCATGAGTGCGACGTAAATCCAGGCGATGACGACGATATACATGAGAAAGTGTTGCCTCCGAAGATCAACTCAGCCAAAATCCAGGGTTTTCCCTGATGTCACGAAAGTCCTAAGGAAGACGCATGAATTTCGAACCCGACTGGACTCCGATTGCACAGGCTTTTCAGAGCATTGCATTGTCTCCCGAGAAGCTCCAGGAACTGCAGCAGCAATACATCAAGGAAGCCACCGCACTCTGGAGCCACGGCCTGCAGGCCGGCCCAGTGGCCGGCGACCGCCGCTTTGCCAACGAGGCCTGGGCCTGCAACCCAGCTGCAGCCTTCGCGGCGCAGTCCTACTTGCTCAACGCACGCACCCTGATGGGGCTTGCCGATGCCGTGCAGGCCGACCCCAAGACGCGGTCTCGGATCCGCTTTGCAGTGGAGCAATGGACTGCGGCGATGGCGCCGAGCAACTTCCTTGCTTTCAATGCCGAGGCCCAGAAAAAAGCCCTGGAAACAAACGGCGAGAGTATTGCCAAGGGCCTCAGCAATCTCATGCACGATATTCGGCAGGGGCATGTCTCCATGACCGACGAGAGCCTGTTCGAGGTCGGCCGTAATGTGGCCACGACCGAAGGCGCGGTGGTGTTCGAGAACGAACTCTTCCAGTTGCTCGAATACAAACCCCTGGGCGCCAAGGTATACGAGCGCCCCTTGCTGCTGGTGCCGCCGTGCATCAACAAGTTCTACATCATGGACCTGCAGCCCGAAAACTCCTTGATCCGCTACGCGGTCGAGCAGGGGCATCGCACTTTCGTCGTGAGTT
>JAURZS010000148.1 GCA_030653255.1 Burkholderiaceae bacterium
TCGTCGAACAGGTCTACGCGGTAGGGCACGAGAGAGCCCATCGGGTACAGGTCGATCAGGCCGCCGCGCACTGCGTACTCGCCGGGGCTGACAACTTGCGTTACATGGCTGTAGCCGGCCAGCGTGAGCTGGGCCTTCAGGCGTGCTTCATCGAGCTTCTGCCGGACTTTGAAATGAAAGGTATAGGCCGCCAGGAAGGCCGGCGGCGCCAGTCGGTACAGGGCCGTGGTGGCGGGGACCAGCACCACATCGGCGCCGCTGGCCTGGTCGCGCTGCGAGATGCGCCACAGGGTGGCCAGACGCTCGCTGATCAGGTCCTGGTGCGGCGAGAAAGTGTCGTAGGGCAGGGTCTCCCAATCCGGGAACAGCGCGCAGCGCAGTTCCGGAGCGAAGAAGGACAGTTCGTCGATGAGGCGCTGGGCGTCTGTGGCATCGGCAGTGACGACGGCCAGCAGGCGCCCTTCGGCGCGCTCGCGTTCGCCCAGACGGGCCAGCAGCAGGGCGTCTGCCGAGCCGACCGGTCGCACGAGCGTGAACCGCTTTCCGGGAGTGAGTTTGGGTAGATCCATTGATGAAACAGCAGGCCAGACCTTGCCAGGGACCGGCAAAGCAGACACCCCCCGAAGCATTTGCCGGGGGGTGGTCAGGCTTCGATTTTAGAATGGGGGCGCAACCCATGACAGACACCCCCTCCATTTCTCCTGCGCCGGGCCGGTTCTTCGGCCTGATTCCTTGTGCCGGCAAAGGCCTGAGGGCACTGGGCACACAGGCTGCCGACGACACGCCCAAGCAGTACCGCGAGCTGGCCGGCCGGCCGATGGTGATGCATGCCCTGGCGGCTTTTGCCGACGTGTCCCGCCTTACCGAATGCCTGGTGGTGGTCGCCCCTGGAGACTCTTTTCTCAGCGGCCGTGTCAATCCGCGCTGCCGCGTGGCAGATTGCGGCGGAGAAAGCCGCGCGGCCAGTGTGCGCAACGGCCTGCGTGAACTGCAACGCCGGGGTGCCCTGGCGCAGGACTGGGTGCTGGTGCACGACGCGGCTCGCTGCCTGATCACCGCCGCATTGATCGACCGCCTGATCGATGCCTGCCGCAACGACGCAGTGGGCGGTCTGTTGGCGCAGCCCCTGGCCGACACCCTGAAGTCGGCGCAGGGCAGGCGCGTTCAGGCTACGCTGCCGCGGGCTGACAAATGGCTGGCCCAGACGCCGCAGATGTTCCGTCTGGGGCATTTGCTGCAGGCGCTGGAGCATGCCGGTGAGCAGGTCACCGACGAGTCCAGCGCCCTGGAGGCGCTGGGGCACAGTCCCCTGCTGGTCAACGGCGACGCGCAGAATTTCAAGGTTACTTTTCCTGAAGACTTCCTGCTGGCCGAGGCTTTGCTGCGCAGCCGCATGGATTCCTGATGCCGGAGCACGCCCCATGAACACCATCGAAATTCCCTGGCGCATCGGCGAGGGCTGGGACACCCATGCCCTGGCGCCCGGGCGCCGGCTCATCATCGGCGGTGTTCAGATCGACCATCCGCTGGGCCTCGTGGGCCATTCGGACGCAGATGTGCTTTTGCACGCGCTGACCGACGCCGTGCTGGGGGCGGCGGCGCTGGGCGACATCGGCCGCCATTTCCCCGACACCGACGATGCCTTCCGCGGCGCCGACTCCCTGGCGCTGCTGGCGGAGGCGGCAAGGCGGGTGCGCGCCGCGGGCTTTGCCATCGGCAACGTGGACGCCACTGTCATTGCGCAGGCGCCCCGGCTGGCACCCCACATCGACGCCATGCGCGAGCGCATCGGCCAGGCGCTGGGCCTGCCGCTGGATCGCGTCAACGTCAAAGCCAAGACAGCCGAAAAAATGGGCCCTGTGGGCGAGGGCAAAAGCATCGAGGCGCGCGCGGTTGCGCTGCTGCGCTCTACTTAGGCTTTTGCAGCTTGATGTGCGCCGCCAGGCCCCCGGAGGTGGTGTTGGCCAGCGCAAAGATGCCGCCCATGCGCTGCACGGTCTTGTCGACGATGGCAAGTCCCAGGCCTGCGCCGGTGGCCGCCGTGCGCGCCGCGTCGCCGCGGAAGAAGGGCTTGATCAGATTGGGCAGCGTCTCGGGCGCCACGCCCATGCCATGGTCGCGCACCTTGAGCAGCACCCAGTCTCCGCGCGACTTGGCGGCGATGTCCACGACCGCAATGCCGGTCTCCGGCGTCTTGCCGTAACGGCGTGCGTTCTCGATCAGATTGGCCAGCACGCGCGCGAGCTCGACCTCGTCGGCCAGCACATACAGGCCCTTGGCCACATCGAGATTGATGCGCATGTCGCCCCGGTCCTGCACGGCGTAGAGGCAGGCGTCGATCACGTCGTTGAGTGACACCGGGCCGAGCTCGGCATGGTCGGGCCTGGCGTAATCCAGGAACTTGTCGATGATGGCATCGAGCTGGTCGATGTCGGCGGCCATGTGCTCGCGCGCGCTCTCGTCGGCCACACTCATCTCGGTCTCCAGCCGCAGCCGGGCCAGAGGTGTGCGCAGGTCGTGCGAAATGCCGGCCAGCATGACGGCGCGGTCCTGCTCGACTTTGGCGAGCTGCTGCGCCATGCGGTTGAAGCCGATGTTGACCTCGCGGATTTCGCTGGTCACCGCGCCTTCGTCGAGCCGGCTTGCGTCGAAGTCGCCATCACGCACCCGGCTGGCGGCAAAGGACAGCTGCTTGAGCGGCCGGTTGATCAGCCGTGCGATCAACGCCGCGCCTGCCAGCGACAGTGCCGCCGCCGTGATCAGCCAGATGATCCAGGTCTTGCTGCCCACCGGGGTGAAACGCGAGCGGTCCATCAGCAGCCAGTAGAACTCCTTGCCCACCCTGAAGCCGGCCCACAGGCCGTCTTCGCCATTGACCCGCGACGCCAGGATGGCCCCCGCGCCGAGCCGTCGCGAGAGCTCCGAGGCGATGTCCTCGTCCAGGGCATCGTTACTGCTTTGTTCATATTTGTCGCCGGGTTCGCGCGGGATGATGCGCACGCCTTCCTGCTCGGCCAGTGTCTTGATCAATGGGCCCCGGGCGATCGGGTCTGCGTGCACCAGCGCCGCGCGGCTCAGATTGACCAGCGAGGCAATCTGCTGCGCCGTCTGTCTGGCGCGGGGCTCGAACTCGAGCGCGCGGAAGGTCTGCAGCCAGGCCACGATGCTGCCCACCA
>JAURZS010000151.1 GCA_030653255.1 Burkholderiaceae bacterium
ACGCTCGAATTGCCGCCGGCGCAACTGACGCAGGCCCAGCTCTACGGCATCGTCAACGCGATACGCCTCAAAGAGAGCACTTACAAGTCGGCGGGATCGGTTCACGGCTGCGCGCTGTTTCGTGGCGAGGAACTGCTGATCTTCGTGGAAGACGTGGGGCGCCACAATGCCATCGACACCATTGCCGGCTGGATGTGGCTGCAGGACGATGCGCAGGGCAGCGGCGCTGACAAGGTCTTCTACACCACGGGTCGCCTGACCAGCGAGATGGTCATCAAATCGGCGCAGATGGGTGTGCCCATCGTCGTCTCGCGCAGCGGCATCACGCAGATGGGGCATGGCCTGGCCGAGCAGCTGGGCCTGTGCGCGATCGGGCGGGCCACCAACAAGCGCTTTGTCTGCTACAGCGCCATGCACCGTCTCGTGCTGCAGCCCGAATTGGCGGCGCCCGAGTTGCGTGCGATGGCGTCAGCTGTACCTCCATGAATCTATTTTTCTCTCTCCCTTCCCTGCGCCTTGGATGGCGCACGCTGTGGCGCGATTTGCGCGCCGGTGAGCTTCGGCTGCTGATTCTTGCCGTCACCCTTGCGGTGGCGGCACTGACGGCGGTTGGTTTTTTTGCCGACCGCCTGAAGGGCGGGCTGGCCCGGGATGCACGGCAATTGCTGGGGGGCGACGCTGTGATCTCCAGCGATCAGCCGACGCCACAGGCTTTCATCGACAAGGCGCGTGCGCTCGGTCTGCGCTCTGTCGCCACGCTGGGTTTTCCAACCATGGGGCGCGCCACCGATGCGCAAGGCGGTGGCGCCCGGCTGGTGGCGCTGAAGGTGGTGGACGCGGGCTATCCGCTGCGTGGCCAGCTCAGTGTGGCCACCGGACCTGACGCGCCAGCGCAGACCACGCGCGAGGTGCCTGCGCCCGGACAGGTCTGGGTCGATGCGCCGCTGCTGGAGGCGCTGGGCCTCAAGGTAGGCGACCCGCTGCTGCTGGGCGACGCCACGCTGCGGGTCACGCGCATCATCGTGCTGGAGCCCGACCGGGGCGCGGGCTTCATGAGTTTTGCGCCGCGTGTGATGATTCACCGTGCAGACGTGGCCGCCACCGGACTGATCCAGCCTGCCAGCCGCATCAGCTACCGTTTTGCGGTGGCGGGAGCCGACGCGGCCGTGCGCGATTTCACGCGGTGGGCGACTGAGCAGACCAAGCGGCCCGAGGTGCGCGGACTTCGCATCGAGTCCCTCGAAGGGGGGCGGCCCGAGATGCGGCAGACGCTGGACCGGGCAGAGAAATTTCTCAATCTGGTGGCGCTGCTGTCGGCGTTGCTGAGCGCCGTGGCCGTGGCCCTGGCCGCGCGTGGATTTGCCGCCAGGCACCTGGACGACTGCGCCATGCTGCGCGTGCTCGGCCAGAGCCAGCGCACCATCGCTGCGAGCTACTGCGTGGAGTTCGCCCTGATCGGCGTGTTCGCAAGCGCCCTGGGTGTGCTGCTGGGCTTTGCCATGCACTATGTATTCGTGCTCCTGCTTGCCGGACTGGTCGAGTCCGCCTTGCCGGCGGCGAGCCTGTGGCCGGCCGCCTTTGGCATGGGCATGGGCTTGACGCTGCTGTTTGCCTTCGGCCTGCCGCCGGTGTTGCAGCTCTCGCAGGTGCCGCCGCTGCGGGTGATGCGCCGCGATGTGGGCAACCTCAAGCCGGCTTCGCTGCTGGTGCTGGGGGTTGGCGTGGCAGGGTTTGCCGCCTTGCTGCTGGCCGCCAGCAGCGACTTGCTGCTGGGCGCGATGGCCGTTGGTGGCTTCGCCGTTGCGGTGCTGGTGTTCGCAGTCTTGAGCTGGATGGCGGTCTGGCTGCTGCGGCGCGCCGTCAATGACAGCACAGCGCCGCGCTGGATGGTGCTGGCCACGCGGCAGATCTCGGCGCGGCCGGCCTATGCGGTGGTGCAGGTCAGCGCGCTGGCGGTCGGCCTGCTCGCGCTGCTGCTGCTGGTTCTGCTGCGCACCGACCTGATCAGCAGTTGGCGCAAGGCGACGCCGCCGGATGCGCCCAACCGCTTCGTCATCAATGTGATGCCCGAGCAGGGCGAGTCTTTCCAGCGGGCTCTGCGGGCAGCCGGCATCGCGAAGTTCGACTGGTATCCGATGATCCGTGGCCGTCTGCTGTCGGTCAACGACAAGACCGTGACGCCCGACGATTACAGCGAGGACCGCGCCAAGCGTCTGGTGGACCGCGAGTTCAATCTGTCGCACAGCGCGATGCAGCCGCCACACAATGAGATCGTCGCCGGGCGATGGACGCCCGAAGAGAAGGATGCCATCAGCGTCGAGGAAGGTCTGGCAAAGACCCTGGGCCTGGCACTTGGCGACAAGCTGCGTTTCGATATCGGCGGGGTGCAGGTGGATGCGCGCATCACTTCGCTGCGCAAGGTGGACTGGGCCTCGATGCGGGCCAATTTCTTCGTGATCTACCCGCGCAACGAGATGGGCGAGGTGGCCACGACCTACATGAGCGCGTTTCGCGCACCGGATGCGCGTGGCTTCGACAACACCCTGGTGCGCGCCTTCCCCAATGTGACCAGCGTGGACATGAGCGCCACCCTGACGCAGGTTCAGCGCGTGCTGGACCAGGTGATACGGGCGGTGGAGTTTCTCTTTGCGTTCACGCTGGCCGCCGGCATGGTGGTCTTGTTTGCGGCGGTGACAGCCACGCGCGAGGAGCGCGCGCGCGAGTTCGCGATCATGCGCGCGGTGGGCGCGCGCGGCAGTCTGTTGCGGCAGGTGCAGCGCGCCGAGCTGGTGGGTGTGGGTCTGCTGGCAGGTTTTCTGGCGAGCATCGCAGCCATGGCGGTGGGCTGGGGCATGGCCCGGTATGCGTTCGAGTTCAACTGGACGGCGCCGCTGTGGGTGCCGGCCGCAGGGGCCTTGGCCGGCGCGGCGCTGGCCTGGGCTGCAGGCTGGTGGGGACTGCGCGAGGTCCTGCGCCGGCCGGTGATGGAGACGCTGCGGCGTGCTGCTGAATAATCTGCCCCATGGACAGTGAAAATGCGGCCCCTGCGGCCACGCCCTTCGAGTGGATGGGCGGCGAGGAGCGCGTGAAGGCGCTGGTGGAGCGCTTCTACGACCTGATGGATCTGGAGCCGGCGTATGCCGACCTGCGTGCCGTGCACGGCATCAATCTGGACAACGCGCGGCAAAGGCTGTTCTGGTTTTTGTGCGGATGGCTGGGCGGGCCTTCTTATTACACCGATCGCTTCGGCCATCCGCGCTTGCGGATGAGGCATATGCCGCAGCAGATCGGCGGCCACTTGATCGGAATCAGGGAGCGGGACCAGTGGCTGGCTTGCATGGACCAGGCGATGGGTGAGACGGGGGTGCCCGAGGCTTTGCGCGAGCGCTTGCGGGAGGCGTTTTTCAAGACGGCGGACTGGATGCGGACGCGATAGATCGCCGGTGGCCCGGCGTCGGGGCGCCTTATCCGCCTGACGAGAGCAGCACGACCAGCGCGCCCGCGCCGCCTTGGGCGGGTTTGGCCTGGACGAAGGCCAGCACTTCCTGCTTCTGGATGAGCCAGCCCTGCACCTTGGACTTGAGAACGGGCATTTTGCCCGGCGAGCCCAGACCCTTGCCGTGGACCACGCGCACGCAGCGCATGCCTTGCTTGCGCATGTCGCGCAAAAAGGCGCCGAGCGCTTCGCGGGCGTCGTCGCTGCGCAGGCCGTGCAGATCGATTTCGCGCTGGATGCTCCACTGGCCGCCGCGCAGTTTGTGCGTGACGTCGCGGCCTATGCCGGGGCGGCGAAAGCTCAGCGCGTCGTCGGTGTCGAGCAGAGTGCTGACGTCGAACTCGTCACTGATGGCTTCGCGCAGAACGGCCTGCTCGTCAAGCTGCTGCTGGACCGGGATGGGGGCGGCAGGCGGCGGGTTGAGGCGGGCGCGGGGGCCGGAGGGCAGAGGCTTGACGGCGCCGACGGCGCGCTCGAAGAGGTTTTGTTCAGCGCGCAGGCGTTTTTCAGCGGCCACGCGCTCGGCCTCGCGGGCCTGGGCCTGCGCTCGCTCGTCTGCGATCTTGCGCTGGAACTGGCCCAGGTCCTGGAGGGATTTGGCTTTCATGCTGGGCTTTCACATCAAGCCCGATTCTGCCATTGACAGGCTTTGCCCGCCGCCAACGATCACATGGTCCAGCACCCGCACATCGATCAGACCCAGCGCCGACTTGAGGGTCTGCGTCAGGGCCTCGTCGGCCCGCGAGGGCTGGACGGTTCCGCTCGGGTGGTTGTGCGCCAGCACCACGGCGGCGGCCTGGTGGTGCAGGGCCCGCAGGACGACTTCGCGCGGATAGACGCTGGTCTGGGTCAGGGTGCCGCGGAACAGCTCCTCCATGGCGAGCAGCCTGTGCTGCGCATCGAGGAACAGTACGGCAAAGACCTCGTGCGGTTTGGCTGCCAGGTGCAGTTGCACGTATTGCATGACGGTGTCGGGGGATTCGAACACCTGCCGCGCGCGCAATTGCTGAGCCAGCGCCCGGCGCGCCAGCTCCAGCACCGCCGAGACCTCGGCACGCTTGGCCGGCCCCACGCCCTTGATGGACTCCAGCGCCCGAGCCGGCGTGTGCAGCAGGCCCGCCATGCCACCGAAGCGGTCTATCAGTTCCTGGGCCAGCTGCAGCACGCCCTTGCCCTGGCGGCCGGTGCGCAGCAGCAGCGCCAGGAGTTCGGGGTCGCTGAGGGCGGCGGGGCCCAGGGCGAGGAGTTTTTCGCGCGGGCGGGCGCTGGTGGGGAGGGTCTTGAGGGGCATGGTATCCGGGCCCGGTGGGGGCTTTCTACAATAGAGGCCAGTTTATTGGGACACCCATGCCATCCACCCCCCCGTGCGTCCAGCCAGGCTCCTTCCTGACCCTGCACTATCGCCTGTCCGGCCCCGGCGGCGACATCATCAACACCTTTGACGACAAGCCCGCCACGTTGTCGCTGGGCACGGGCGAGCTTTCGCCGGCCGTCGAGCAGCGCCTGCTGGGCCTGCCCGAAGGCACGCGCGCCAGTTTCGACATCCCTGCCGGTGAGGCCTTCGGCCCGCGCAACCCGCAGATGCGGCAGTGGGTGGCGCGCAGCCTGCTCAACCGCATCGGCGACCCTGACGAGCAGTACAGCGTCGGCGACGTGGTGCAGTTCCCCACGCCGGACGGCCTGGGCTCGTATGCGGGCGCGGTGTGCCAGGTTGGTGGCGGCGAGCATGGGGACTCGGTGCTGTTCGACTTCAACCATCCCCTGGCGGGCCAGCCCGTCAGCTTCGAAGTGCATGTGATCGGCGTGCTATGAGCCAGGCCGATACCCCGGCGCCTGTGCTCGAACAAATCGTGCTGGCGGAGCCGCGCGGCTTTTGCGCCGGCGTGGACCGCGCGATCGAGATCGTCGAGCGCGCGCTGCTCAAGTTCGGCCGGCCGATCTATGTGCGCCACGAAATCGTTCACAACACCTACGTGGTCAACGACCTCAAGGCCAAGGGCGCCATCTTCATCGAGGATCTGGCCGAGGTGCCGCCCGGCTCGACGCTGGTGTTCAGCGCGCACGGTGTGAGCAAGGCGGTGCAGGAGGAGGCCCGGGCACGCGGCTTCTCGATCTTCGACGCGACATGCCCTCTGGTCACCAAGGTGCACGTGGAGGTTGCCAAGCTGGCGCGTGAAGGCTATGAGTTCATCATGATCGGCCACAAGGGGCATCCCGAGGTCGAGGGCACCATGGGGCAGCTCGACTGCGGCATTCATCTGGTCGAAGACGCGCAGGACGTGGCCCGGGTGCAGCCTGCGCAGACCGACAAGCTGGCGCTGGTCACCCAGACCACGCTCAGCGTGGACGACGCCGCCGAGATCGCGCGGGCCGTGCGCGCACGCTTTCCGAATGTGCGGGAACCCAAGCAGCAGGACATCTGCTACGCGACGCAGAACCGCCAGGACGCGGTCAAGCTGATCTCGCCGCAGGTCGATGTGATGGTCGTGGTGGGCAGCCCCACCAGTTCCAACAGCAACCGCCTGGCCGAACTCGCGCGCAAGCTGGGTGTGGACAGCTACATGGTCGACAGTCCCGAAGAACTGCGCCCGGAATGGTTCACGGGGAAGTCGCGCGTAGGCCTGACGGCGGGCGCATCGGCCCCCGAGGTGCTGGTTCAGCAGGTGATAGACCGCCTGCGCGGTCTGGGCGCAGTGACGGTGCGCAAGTTGGACGGGATCAAGGAGACGGTGAAGTTTCCCTTGCCCAAGGGCTTGCGCATCGAGCACTAAAATCGGGCCATGCTAGACATCATTTCCCTTCGCAAGGACCTCGACGGCGTGGTCGCCCGCCTGGAGGCGCGCAAGAAGCCCCAGACTTTTCTCGACGTCGAGGCCTTTGTCGCGCTGGAGAACGAGCGCAAGTCCATCCAGATCCGCACCGAAGAGCTGCAATCGCGCCGCAACTCTCTGAGCAAGCAGATCGGCCAACTCAAGTCCAAGGGTGAGAACACCGATGCGGTCATGGCCGATGTCGGCGCCATCAAGGCCGATCTCGACAGTTCCGCCGCGCGGCTGGAGGCCCTGCAGGCCGAACTGCAGGACCTGCTGCTGGCCGTGCCCAATTTGCCGCATGCCAGTGTGCCCCCAGGCGCTGACGAGCAAGGCAACGTCGAGGTGCGCCGGTGGGGCACGCCGGCGCAATTCGATTTCGAGCCCCGCGACCATGTGGACCTCGGCCTGCCGCTGGGCCTGGATGCCGAAACCGGCGTCAAACTGGCGGGCTCGCGCTTCACCTTCATGCGTGGCCCGGTGGCGCGGCTGCACCGTGCGCTGGCGCAGTTCATGCTGGACCTGCAGACACAGACCCATGGCTACACCGAGTGCTACACGCCCTACATCGTCAACGGCGATACGCTGCGCGGCACGGGCCAGTTGCCCAAGTTCGAAGCCGATCTCTTCGCCGTCAAGAAGGGCGGCCAGGAGGGCGAGGGCGAGACGCTCTACCTGATCCCCACATCCGAAGTCACCATGACCAACGCGGTGCGTGGCGAAATTCTGGCCGAGGCCGACCTGCCCCTGAAAATGACGGCCCACACCCCCTGCTTCCGCTCCGAGGCGGGCAGCGCCGGGCGCGACACGCGCGGCATGATCCGCCAGCACCAGTTCGACAAGGTCGAGCTGGTGCAGATCGTGCACCCCGACAAGAGCTACGACGCGTTGGAAGAAATGACCGGCCATGCCGAAGCCGTGCTGCAAAAGCTCGGCCTGCCTTACCGCGTGATGCTGCTGTGCACCGGCGACATGGGCTTCGGCGCGAGCAAGACCTACGACCTGGAAGTCTGGCTGCCCGCACAAAAAACCTACCGGGAAATCAGCTCGGTCTCCAACTGCGAGGCTTTCCAGGCGCGGCGCCTGCAGGCGCGCTTTCGCAATGGCCAGGGCAAGACCGAACTGGTGCACACCCTCAACGGCTCGGGCCTGGCTGTGGGCCGCGCCCTGGTGGCGGTGATCGAGAATTACCAGAACGCCGACGGGTCGATCACGGTACCCGAGGCCCTGCGGCCCTATATGGGCGGGACGAGCCTGCTCAAGGTCTGATAAACTGCTGAGTTCGACACGGAGAGATGGCAGAGTGGTCGAATGCGCCGGACTCGAAATCCGGTGTACGGTTATGCCGTACCGTGAGTTC
>JAURZS010000160.1 GCA_030653255.1 Burkholderiaceae bacterium
CCAACTGGGAAGAACTCCTGGGCGGCGAGTTCAAGGGCCGCAGCGCCGACCGGAACTTCGACGACATCCAGAAGGAGATGTACGGCGAGTTCGAGAACACCTTCATGATGTATTTGCCGCGGCTGTGCGAGCACTGCCTGAACCCGGCCTGCGTCGCATCCTGCCCCTCGGGCTCGATCTACAAGCGCGAGGAAGACGGCATCGTGCTGATCGACCAGGACAAGTGCCGGGGCTGGCGCATGTGCGTCTCGGGCTGCCCCTACAAGAAGATCTACTACAACTGGAAGAGCGGCAAGGCCGAGAAGTGCATCTTCTGCTACCCGCGCATCGAGGCCGGACAGCCCACCGTGTGCTCGGAGACCTGCGTCGGGCGCATCCGCTACCTTGGCGTGCTGCTGTACGACGCCGACCGCATCCAGGAAGCCGCCAGCGTGGAGCACGACCGCGACCTGTACCAGGCGCAGCTCGACATCTTCCTCGACCCCTTCGACCCCAAGGTGATCGCCCAGGCACGCATCGACGGCATTCCGGACAAATGGATGGAGGCCGCGCGCAACAGCCCGGTCTACAAGATGGCCGTGCAATGGAAGGTGGCCCTGCCCCTGCACCCCGAATACCGCACCCTGCCCATGGTCTGGTATGTGCCGCCGCTGTCCCCGATCAGCGCTGCGGCCAATGCCGGCCACCTGGGCAGCAAGGGCCAGATACCGGACGTAAGCCAGCTGCGCATACCGGTGAAATACCTGGCCAATCTGCTGACGGCCGGCGACACCGCGCCCGTGGTGCGCGCGCTCGAGCGCATGCTGGCCATGCGCGCCTACCAGCGCGAAAAGCACGTCGACCAGCGCATCAACCTGGAGGTGCTGGCGCAGGCCGGCCTGTCGCAGGCCGAGGTCGAGGAGATGTACCACGTGATGGCCATCGCCAACTACGAAGACCGCTTCGTGAGTCCACCCCCGCACCGCGAGTATGCACAGAACACTTTCAAGGTGCGCGGCGGCAGCGGCTTCAGCTTCGGCAACGGCTGCTCGGAGGGCAGCAGCGATCTGAGCCTGTTCGGCACCGAGAAGCGCCGCACGATACCGATCAAGGCGGAGATCTGACATGGACGCCACATCTACAGGCTACCGCAAGCGCCCGGCAGGCAGCGTCACGCTGCGTGTGCTTGGCGCCTTGCTGACCTACCCGGATGCGTCGCTGCGCGACAGCCTGGGCGAGATGGCCGACCTGCTCGCCCAGGAGCGCAGCCTGCGGCCCGCGCGGGCGCAGGAAGTGCAATCCCTGATTGCCGCCCTGCAGCGCACCGGCGCGCTCGATGCCGAAGCCGCCTATGTCGAGCTCTTCGACCGCGGCCGCGCAACGTCGCTGCATCTGTTCGAGCACGTTCACGGCGATTCGCGCGAGCGCGGCCCGGCCATGATCGACCTGGCGCAGACCTACGAGCGCGCCGGCCTGTACCTGGCCGAAGGCGAACTGCCGGACTACCTGCCCGCCGTGCTGGAGTTCGCCTCCACCCAGCCGGCAGCCTCGGCCCGTGCCTTCCTTGGGGAAATCTCCCATCTGCTCAAGATCGTCTTCGGCGAACTGCTGCGGCGCGAAAGCGCCTACGCCAGCGTGCTGGGCGCTTTGATCGAAATGGCGGGAGAAAAAGCCGAGGCCGGCCCCTCGATTCCAGAGCCGCCAATGGATGAGAGTTGGGCCGAGCCCGTGGTGTTCGACGGCTGCTCGACCCAGGGGCAGGCCCGGCCCGGCCAGCCACAACCGATACGCATCGTCCCCAAATCCGCCTTGACACAAGGAACCGCACCATGAGCGCACTGCACGGCTTTCTTTTTCAGGTCTACCCCTATGTTTGCCTGACTGTCTTCGTGATCGGCAGTCTGATCCGCTTCGACCAGAACCAGTACAGCTGGAAGAGCGACTCCTCGCAGATGCTGCGCGCAGGCGTGCTGCGCTGGGGCAGCAATCTGTTCCACATCGGCGTTCTGTTTCTGTTCTTCGGCCATCTGGTGGGGCTTTTCACACCGCACAGCCTCTATGGCATCTTCATGAGTGCGGCGACCAAGCAGCTGCTGGCCGTGGTGGCCGGCGGCATCGCCGGCACCGTGTGCTTCATCGGACTGACCCTGCTGCTGTACCGCCGCATCTTCGACCCGCGCATCCGCTACACCAGCCACCCCACCGACATCGCGATCCTGCTGATCCTGTGGGTGCAGCTGGTGATGGGACTGATCACCCTGCCCTATTCGCTGCAGCATACCGATGGCAGCGTGATGCTGATCCTGGCCGACTGGGCTCAGCGCATCATGACGCTGCGGCCGGTGGACGCCTCGGCGCTTGCCGCGCTGCCCTGGCCCTATCTCTTTCATGTCGTCTTCGGCATGACCATCTTCCTGCTGTTCCCCTTCAGCCGGTTGGTGCATGTCTGGAGCGGTTTCGCCACCGTAGGCTTTCTGTTTCGACCGCACCAGATCGTGCGCAGCCGCCGCCTGAACGTGCCGCCCGGCCACAACATTCCTTGAATCGACAGACCAAAGGCCTTGCACCATGACACAAATGAACACACCCGTGGCGCGCATCAACGGCATCGCGCTGAACACGTCGCAGGAGCAGCTTGACGAAGACGCCCTGCGTCAGCGCGCCTGTACCGAACTGCTGCGCCAGGCGGCCCAGCGCGACGGCCTGCTGGAGCCCACCGATCCTCCCGCCGTGGAAGGCGCCATCAGCGAAGCCGCGGCCCAGGCCATCGAGCGCTGGCTGGACCGCGAACTCGCCATTCCCGAGCCCTCGGACGAAGCCTGCCGCCGGCACTTTGCGGCGCACCCCGCCCGCTGGCGCACCGGCGAGCGGGTGCGCGCACGCCATGTTCTCTTTGCGGTGACGCCAGGCAGCGACGTGGTGGCATTGCGCAACCGCGCCGAAGCCTGCCTGCTCGACGTGCGCTGTCACGACGGCAGCGCCAGCGACAGCTTTGGCCGCGCCGCACGCGAGCTCTCCAATTGCCCCAGCGGCGAGCACGGCGGCGAACTGGGCTGGCTGAGCGCGGCCGACTGCGCTCCCGAATTCGCGCGCGAGCTCTTCGGCCAGGTGGAGGTCGGCGTGCTGCCGCGCCTGGTGCACAGCCGCTTTGGCCTGCACGTGGTCGAGGTGCTGGAGCGCGACCCCGGCGCTGCGCAATCCTACGAAGCCGTGCACGGCGCGGTCAGCATGGCCCTGCGCCAGCAAAGCTATGTCACGGCGTTGCGGCAATGTCTGCAGCTCCTAGCCGGTGCTGCCACAATGGAAGGCGTGAGCCTCGATACCGCAGATTCCCCGCTGGTGCAATGAGGACACGATTCATTTCCCCGGCTCCATGACACCCACCACCGACAAGGCGTCCTCATCGACTGCTCGCGCCACCCCCGCCGCTGAGCCCTCCTACCCCGCGCAGGCCATCAGCCTGGACGTGCTGAGGGAAAAATACCTCAAGCCCGGCGAGACCGACGTCGAGCAGCTGTTCAGCCGCGTCGCCCGCGCCTTGGCCTCGGTCGAGGCCGAACCCTTGCGCGCCGAGTGCGAGGCCCTGTTCCATGCCAACCTGCGCGCCGGCGCCATTGGCGCGGGGCGCATCATGAGCGCTGCGGGCACTTCGCTGCAGGCCACGCTGATCAACTGCTTTGTGCAACCCGTCGGAGACTGCATCCAGGGCCAGGACGAACAAGGCTACCCCGGCATCTACGAGGCCCTGCGCGAGGCTGCCGAAACCATGCGCCGCGGCGGCGGCGTGGGTTATGACTTCTCGCGCATCCGTCCGCGCGGCGGCGAGGTCCGTGCCACGGCTTCGCAGGCATCCGGTCCTTGCAGCTACATCGATGTCTTCGATCACTCATGCGCCACCGTAGAGAGCGCCGGCGCGCGGCGTGGCGCGCAGATGGGCGTGCTGCGCATCGACCATCCGGACGTGATGGAATTCATCACCGCCAAGCGCACACCCGGGCGCTGGTCGAACTTCAATGTGTCGGTGGCCGTCACTGACGCTTTCATGCAGGCCCTGCTGGCGCAGCAGGACTGGTCGCTGGTGCACCGCGCGCGTCCCGGCGCCGAGCTGATCGCGCGCGGCGCGCACCAGCGCGAGGACGGCCTGTGGGTCTACAGCAAGATCGCCGCCCAGGATCTGTGGGACAAGGTCATGCGCTCGGCCTACGACTTCGCCGAACCGGGCATCCTGTTCACTGACATCATCAACCGCGACAACAACCTGTCGTACTGCGAACGCATCGAGGCCACCAACCCCTGCGGCGAGCAGCCCCTGCCGCCCTATGGCTGCTGCGACCTCGGCCCCATCATCCTGACGCGCTTCGTGCGCAACCCCTTCGGCGTCGATGGCGAACCGGACTTCGACTTCGATCGTTTCGCGCAGTCTGTCGCGGTGCAGGTGCGCGCCCTGGACAATGTGCTCGATCTGACCTACTGGCCGCTGCCGCAGCAAAAGGCCGAGGCCATGGCCAAGCGCCGCATCGGGCTGGGTTTCACCGGCCTGGGAGACACACTGGTCATGCTGCGCCTGCGCTACGACGAGCCCGCCGGCCGCGAGATGGCCGTGCGCATCGCGCGCTGCATGCGCGACACCGCCTATGCCGCGTCCATCGCACTGGCCCGCGAAAAAGGCCCTTTCCCCGAGTTCGACGCGCAAGGCTATCTCACCGAGGGCACCTTCGCCAGCCGTTTGCCCGAGCCGCTGAAGGCTGCCATCCGCAGCCACGGCATACGCAACAGCCACCTGCTGTCGATCGCCCCCACGGGCACGGTCAGCCTGGCCTTTGCGGACAACGCCTCCAACGGCATCGAGCCCGCTTTTTCGTGGAGCTACCGGCGCAAGAAGCGCGAGAGCGACGGCAGCACCACCGAATACGAAGTCGAAGACCATGCCTGGCGGCTGTACCGCAGCATGGGCGGTGACACGGCGCACCTGCCCGGCTATTTCGTGTCGGCCCTGGAGATGCCCGCTGCCGCGCACCTGGCCATGATGCGCGATGTGCAGCCCTTCGTGGACACGGCCATCTCCAAGACGGTCAACATTCCGGTTGACTATCCCTACGACGACTTCAAGAACCTGTACTTCGAAGCCTGGCGCGCCGGCCTGAAGGGGCTGGCCACTTACCGGCCCAACACCATCCTGGGCGCAGTACTCGAAACCACGCCCGCAGCCCAAGCGCCGACGCTTGCCGGTGCCGCCGCCGCGCAGTCGGACCCGATGCGTGCGGTGATCGAAAGCCGTCCCCAGGGCGCGCTGTCCGCCGTGGCCGAGAAAATCGAATACTGGACCTCCGAAGGCCGACAACATCTCTACCTCATCGTGTCCTTCCTTCCCGTGGACTCCGGCCGCGAGCGTGCCATCGAATTCTTCATGCCCGTGGGCCAGAGCGGCGAGTCCCAGCAGTGGATTACCTCCAGCATGCGGCTGCTGTCGCTGGCAGCGCGCGGCGGCTTCCTGGATCGCGCGCTGGCCGACATGCGCAAGGTGGCCTGGGACCGCGGGCCGGTGCGCCTGGGCAGCCATGCCAAGGCCGACGGCACCATGGTGCCCATGTGGCACGACTCCGAAGTGGCAGCCATTGCCTTCGCGGTGCAGAACATCATCGCGCGGCGCAACGGCCAGAGTGCCGAACCCCTGACCATGGCCCAGCCCACCAGCGGCCCGACCGCCACCATGTCAGGCGCCAAATGCCCCGAATGCGGCGCCCACGCCATGATCCGCAAGGACGGCTGCGACTGGTGCACCCAGTGCGGGCACACCGGCTCCTGCGGCTGATCAGGTGAACGAGATCGCCTCGCCGTGCGCGTCCAGCGCCAGATAGGGGGCAAGGCGCCCGGTGCGAAGGGCGGCAACCATCTCGCCGAGCGCAGCATCGACGCGCTCGGGCGAGGGCCACTGACCACCCTGGCCCGATAGCGCCGCGATGAACACCACCTGCCAGGGCGGGCAGGCCGTGCGCGATTCCTCGACCAGGGCCGCGAAGCTGCTCAATTCGTCCAGACGCTTGTCCACGCAGGCCAGAGGTTCGAGCGCTCCGCCTTGTCCGGCCGCGAAGCGCGCGCGCTGAGCGGGTGTGGCATCGGGCGGAAGCTCGGCTGCTGCGAATACGAAGAGAAGCTGCTGGGGCTGCGGCTGCGCCGCGGCTTCGCGCAGGAGCTGGTCAAAAAGTGCGTATGAGGTCATCCCCATAGCATCGCAGAAGTTGGCCTCCGGCGCTGCGGACTCGAAAGGCTCGCACTATGTTTATCATGCCCCCATGGAACTGCGTCAGATCCGCTATTTCGTGCGCGTGGTCGAGCTCGGCAGCATCAGCCATGCCGCAGCCGACCTGGGCGCGGCGCAGTCGGCGCTGAGTCAGCAGATCAGTCGCCTGGAGGGCGAGCTCAGCGTGCGGCTGCTGCGACGCACCAGCCGCGGTGTGGCGCCCACTGAAGCCGGCCTGGCCTTTCTGCGCGAGGCGCAACTGGTGCTGCGCCACGCTGACCAGGCCAGCCGGGCGGCCCAGCTCTCGAGGCTCACAGGCACGGCCAGCGTCGGGCTGGCGCCCACGACGGCGTCCATCCTGGCCATGCCTTTCATGCTGGCGATGCGCGAACGCTATCCCGACGTACGCCTGCACATGGTGGAGAGCCTGTCAGGACATCTGTCGAACATGCTGAACGCACGCAAGCTCGATCTGGCGGTGCTGTTCAACGTGGAGACCGCGCCACGCTGGAGCGTCACGCCACTGCTGGAGGAAAAGCTGTTTCTTGTCACCGGCCGCCGCCACGCTGGCGAACGCGTGCTGGCAGACCGCATCTCGGTCGCGCAGCTGCGCGATGTGCCGCTGATCCTGCCCACTGTGGCCCACGGCCTGCGCAGCATCCTGGATACCGCGCTGGCGCGTGAGCGGGTCACGCCCCTGGTGGTGGCCGAGATCGATTCGCTGGCCATGCTGATGGACGCGGTGGACAACGGCCTGGGCGCATCCGTGCAGCCGCACGCTGCGGTGGGCCGGTTTCCGGACGCCGCCGAGCGATTTCATCTTGCCGAAATCGACGACCTGCAAGTGCGGCACGGCAATTCACTGTGCAGCCTATCGGACGACGAGCTGCCGCCCGCCGCCCTGGCCGCGCGCGTCGTGCTGGAGAGCTGCGTGCGCGAACTCGTGCACAGCGGGCGCTGGTTCGGCGCCAGGCTGCGCGAGCCCAGCGCCTGAGCGCCGCCAGCGTTCTCGATTCACGATACCCCCATGCGGGAATCCCTCTTTGCGCGGCGCACCATTGCGCCTAGAGTGGGCTCGGGTGTCCGCGCTGTTCGACGGACGGTTCCGCAATCCGAATCTGCCAGGGGAATTCCATGAACTGCTACTTCAAAGCATGGCGCGCCGCCGCCGCCGTCTCGTTACTGGCCACAACGGTCGGCGCCTGGGCGCAGGCCTGGCCCAGCAAGCCGATCCGGCTGGTCGTGCCCTTCGCCGTGGGCGGTGTGGTCGACTTGACCGCGCGCGAAACCGCCCAGGTGCTGTCGGCCCGCCTGGGGCAGCCCGTGATCGTGGAAAACCGCGCTGGCAATGCCGGCATGATCGGCGTGGATTTTGTCGCCAAGGCCGCGCCGGACGGCTACACGCTGGTCATGGCCAGTGCCGGCACCATCGCGATCAATCCGCACCTGTTCAAAGCCATGCCCTACGACCCGGTCAAGGACCTGGTGGCCGTAGCCCCCGTGGTGCAGGGCATCAACATCATGGTCGTGCCGGCGTCCAGTCCGGTGAAAAACGTGCGCGAATTCATCGCCGCGGCCAAGGCGGCGCCGGGCAAGATCAACTTCGGTTCTGCCGGTACGGGCGCATCGGACCACATGGCCACCGAGTTGTTCGCCAACATGGCCGGAATCAAGATCACCAACGTGCCCTACAAGGGCGGCGGCCCGGCCCTGATCGATCTGCTGGCGGGCACCATCGACCTGATTTTCTCGTCCCTGCCGCCGGCCATCGGGCATGTCAAGTCGGGCCGGCTGCGGGCCCTGGGCGTCACTTCGGCGAACCGACTCGAAGTGCTGCCTGACGTTCCCACCGTCGCCGAGGCCGGCGTGCCCGGCTATGAATCGGTGGCCTGGTATGGCCTGTTTGCTCCGGCCAACACACCTGCGAGCATTGTCAGCCGCATCAACGCCGAGACCGCTGCGACACTGCAGAACCCGGATTTGCGCCGGCGCTTCCTTGAAGGTGGACTGATCCCCTTCTCCAGCAGCCCGCAGGCCTTCGCGTCCTATGTGGCGGCGGAAACCGACAAATGGGGCAAGGTCGTGCGCGCCAATGGCATCAAGGCCGATTGACGATGGGGCCAGACTATCTGGATACGGCGAGCGAGTTTCTGCATGCAACCCGCCTGGAGGATGTGAGCCAGGAGGCGCGCGAACATGCACGATGGGTCATCGCAGACTGCATCCCCGTCATCGGCGTGGGCATGCAGATGCCCGCCATGCGTGCTTTGGTCGAAGCGCAGTTGGCAAAGGCAGGCCAGGGCGAGGCCTGGGTGATCGGTTCGGGGCGCCGCGCCGCCGCCATGGACGCCGCTTTGCTCAACGGCACGGCCGGGGTGTGGCTGGAGCTTGACGAAGGCAATCTCCATGCCAAGGGCCACCCCGGCATACAGGTCGTGCCGGCGGCGCTTGCAGTGGCGCAGGACATCGGCGCCTCGGGAGCAGACCTGTTGCTGGCCGTGCTGCTGGGCTACGAGATCTCCGCACGGATCAGCCGCGCGGCCAAGGTGCGCACCGAAATTCATCCGCACGGCACCTACGGCGTGCTGGGCGCGGCCGTCGCCGTCGGCAAGCTCCAGGGTTTCACGGCACGGCAATTTCGCGAACTCCTGAACATCTCCGCGACCATGGGCATGGCCACCAGCCGCAACACCTTGCTCGAAGGCGCCACGGTGCGCAACATCTATGCCGGGCACTCGGGATTCATGGGGCAGATGGCAGCCCGGCTCACCCAGGCCGGCTTCACGGGCGAAGCCGACGGCGTGCGCTCTATCTTCGGCAAGGTTCTGTCCGACAGCTTCGATCCGGCGCAGGTGGTCGACGGCCTGGGTCGCGACTGGCTGATCACCCAAGGCTATTTCAAGATGCACTGCACGGGACGCTATGTGCATTCGGCCATCGACGCACTGGAAGATGCCCAGCACCAGGCAGGGAGCCTGGGCATCGATCCGCGCCGCATTGAGCGCATCGACGTCAGGGCCTACCGCATGGCCGCCATGCTCTCGGGGCGACACATCAGAAGCAGTTTCGGCGCACGATTCTCCATCCCCTTTGCGCTGGCAACGCTGTTGCATCATGGCCGCTCCGACCTGAGCGCATTCAGTGAGGAGGCAGTTGCCAACCCGGCCGTGCAATCGCTGGCGGCGCGCGTGTTCGTGACCGAAGAGCCGTCCTACACCGAAGCCTACCCGGACCTTCAACTGTGCGATGTCGACATCTTCATGGACAACGGCGCCCGGATGTCGGGGCACTGCAAGGTCACACGGGGTGAGCGCACCAATCCCCATGCGCCCAGCGAGCTGCAGGCCAAGTTCTTCGCCCTGGGCCGATCGATCTGGGACGAGCCGGAGGTTCAGACTCTTTATGATGCCTGCATGGGTCTCGAGCGTATCGACGACTTCCGCGCCTTCAGCGCGCCCCTGAGTCTCGCGCGCAGCGCCAACGTCCTGAAAAAAAACCAGAGTCAACATGCTGAAGTCTCATGACCGCTACGATTACTCCGCCCTGCCACGGCGGCCCGACTACTGCTTTCCGGGTGGCAGGCGGCTGGCCGTCCATCTCGCACTCAATGTCGAACACTTTGCCTTCGGCGAAGGGCTGGGCAACGACTACGGACCACCCAACGCCCATCCCAACACCCGCAGTTATGCCTGGCGCGATTACGGCAATCGTGTCGGCGCATGGCGCATGATCGAGTTGGCCGACGCTTATCAACTGCCCTACTCGGTTCTTGCCAACAGCGAGATCTATGACTACTGCCCCCAGCTCATGGCGGCTTTCCGCCAGCGCGGGGACGAAGTCGTTGGCCATGGCCGCACCAACAGCGAACGCCAGGGCGACATGTCGTGCGAGCACGAACGCGCCGCGATCCTCGATGCCACGCGCACCATCGAACGGCATGAAGGCCGCCCGCCCTCAGGCTGGCTCGCGCCCTACATCTCGCAAACCGTGGATTCACTCGATCTGCTCAAGCAGGCCGGCTATCGCTACATGATGGACTGGCCGCTGGACGACCAGCCCGTATGGTTCCGTACCCAGCATGGTCCGATTCTGTCCATCCCCTACTCGCACGATCTCAACGATTCTCTGGAGGTGGTTTCGCGCCGCACGCCATCTCAGGTGCTTTGCGAAAACCTGATCGACCAGTTCGACGAAATGCTGGAAGAATCCCGGCGGCGGCCTCTGGTAATGAGCATCGTGCTGCACAGCTTCATCTACGGACAGCCGCACCGCCTGCGGCGCCTGCGCCGCGTGATCGAGCTCATCCTCGAACACCGCGACCAGATCTGGCTGACCCGTGCGGGCGACATCTGCACCTATATCGAGTCCCTGCCGGCGGGCACCGTTCCCGGCAGTCCGGGCTACGCCGACCGGGACTGACACGATGACAGCCCTCTGGCGACAATCTGCCGTGGCGATGTCGCTCGCTCTGCGCCAGCGCCGGATTCCGGTCGAACAACTGGTGCAGGCGCATCTCGACCGGATTGCCTCGCGCGAGCCCCTGGTCAAGGCCTGGGCCTGGTGCGATCCCGACGCCGTCATGGCCCAGGTTCGCGAACTCGCATCGAAGCCACTCAACTTGCCGCTGTACGGACTGCCCGTGGGCGTCAAGGACATCATCGACACCGCCGACATGCCCACGGCCTACGGCTCGCCCATCTACAGCGGGCATCGCCCCGGCGCCGACGCCACCGTGGTGACGCGGCTGCGCCGTGCCGGCGCCATCCTCATGGGCAAGACAGCGACCACCGAGTTTGCCTACACCCATCCCACGGCCACCGTGAACCCGATCCAACCCGCGCACACGCCGGGCGGCTCCTCCAGCGGCTCGGCGGCTGCCGTGGCCGATGGCATGGTGCCGCTGGCGCTGTCTTCGCAGTCCGGCGGCTCGACGCTGCGGCCCGCCAGCTACTGCGGCATCGTCGGCTTCAAGCCGAGCTTCGGCGCCGCGGCCATGACCGGCATCAAGGCGCTCGCGCCTACGCTGGACACGCTGGGGCTGCATGCCCGTTGCGTCGATGACATCGAGCTGTTGTGGTCCGTGCTGAATGACCAGGCCACAGACAGCGCACGGCCTCTTGCCCGCAAACCACGCCTGGCCCTGTTTCCCGGTCCTTATGCGGCACAGGCCGACGCCGATGCCGGCGGCGCGCTGGAACGCGCCTGCGGCGCCTTGTGCGGCGCGGGCTGGCACATCGCGGCACCTGCGCTCGACCTGGCGCTGTTCGCGCAAAGCGGCCCGGCCAGCCAGCTCATCATGGCGCGCGAGGCGGCCAGCGCGCTGGCCCCGGAATTCAGTTCTCACCGCGCGCAGATCAGCCCCGCCATGACGCGGCTGATAGAGCGCGGACTGGCCGCCACCGAAACCCAGTACCGGGAGGCGCGCGCGCTGATCGACCGCTGCCGGGAAGCCTTGGACCGCACCATGACCGATTTCGACGGACTGCTCACCTACAGCGCGGCAGGGGCTGCCCCCAAGCTGAGCGAGGGCACCGGAGACTCAGTTTTCAACCGCTCCTGGACCGCCATGGGCGCACCCTGCGTGAGCCTGCCCGCCGGACTCAACCGCGCTGGCTTGCCCCTGGGACTGCAATTTGTAGATGCGCCGGGCCAGGACGCGCGGCTGCTGGGCCTGGCCCGACAGGCCGAGATCTTGTTCGAACCGCTGAACCGGAGAGCCGACTGACATGCGTGACACCCATTTCACCCCCGCCATGGCCGCCGCCTACCAGCGCGACGGCTTCTATGCCCCTGTGGACGCCTTCTCGCGCACAGAGGTGGCGCAGATGCGCCAGCGCCTCGAAGCCTTCGAGGCAACCCTGCCCGAACGCCCCATCGGCCGCAACCACCGCCGCAAGCTTCACGTGCTTCTGCCCTGGATGCGTGACCTCGTCGAAGATCCGCGCATCCTCGATGCCGTCGAACAACTCATCGGCCCCGACATCCTGGTCTTCACCAGCACCTTCTTCATCAAGGAGCCGAACTCCGACACCATCACCGCCTGGCACCAGGACGGAACCTATTTCGGGCTGGAGCCGCATGAACACGTGACGGCCTGGGTTGCCTTCTCCGAAGCTTCGGAACTCGCGGGCTGCATGCGATTCATTGCGGGCAGCCACAAACGCGGACAACTCGAGCACGTCACGCAGACCAGCAGCAACAACCTGAACAATCTCGGGCAGCATATCCCCGAGCCTTTTGACGAAGCGCAGGCGGCCACGGCGCCGCTGCAGCCGGGGCAGTTCTCGCTGCACCACACCTTGGTCGTTCACTCCTCGGAGCCCAACCGCAGCTCGGACCGTCGCATCGGACTGGGCATCAGCTACATCCCCACGCGCCTGCGGCACAAGGGCAGCCAGCCGATGTCAGTCACGCTGGTGCGCGGCGAGGACCGTTTCGGTCACTTCGAACACGAAGCTGATCCGCGCAAAAGTTCACCGCAAGAGGCCATCGCCGCCCACGCGCGCGCCTACCAGCGCTACCGCGAGAGTTACGAAGAGCAGATGCGCCTGTCGACGACCAGGGGATGACCGTGGGCCAACTTTCCGGCAAATGCGCCATCGTGACCGGCGCTTCCGCGCCACAAGGTATCGGCGCGGCCATCGCGCGCCGCTTCGCGCAGGCAGGTGCGTCCGTCTTCCTGGTGGCTGAGGCCACGGCCGAGCAACTGGCGCTGCTGGCCGCGCAATGCCGCGGCTTCGAAGACGCGGGCCGCATCGAGACCGCACTGATCGACGTAGGCGACCCCGGGGCCGCCGAGCGGCTGGTCGAGGAGGCGCACCGCATCTTCGGCCGCATCGATATTCTCGTCAACAATGCGGGTGTGCGCGCGCCAGTTGATTTCGGCAACTACACGCGGGCGCAATTCGACCGCACCATCGCTGTCAACATCGCTGCACCGTTTTTTTCGAGCCAGGCGGTGCTGCCCATCATGCGGGCACAAGGCGGCGGGCGCATCATCCACATTGCCAGCCAGCTCGGCCACGTCACCTACGCGCAGCGGGCCCTCTACGGCCTGACCAAGGCGGCGCTGATTCACCTGACCCGGTCCATGGCCTACGAGCTGGCTGCGGAGAAAATCATCGTCAACGCCATCAGCCCGGGGCCCATCGCCACGCAGGCCACCGCCGGCCGCGACCCTGAGCTGGTGCGTCAACGCATCGCGCAGTACCTGCCCGTCGGCCGGCTCGGCGAGCCCGAAGAAATTGCGGACGTCGCGTTGTACCTGGCCGCGCAGGCGCCGGAGTTCCTGCAGGGGCAGGACATCGTGGTGGATGGCGGATACACCATCCATTGAATAACGGGGTTGCGGCCCGCCGCAGTCCCCCGTCGTGGTGCGCCGGCTA
The DNA here is from genome assembly GCA_030653255.1 of Burkholderiaceae bacterium. GTDB lineage: Bacteria > Pseudomonadota > Gammaproteobacteria > Burkholderiales > Burkholderiaceae_C > JAURZS01. The sequence goes on from JAURZS010000160.1 coordinate 13,606, forward strand.
GGACAGCGGCCGGATTTCAGTCACCGTGTATTTTCCGGCCTCGTTGACGGCCTTGAACCGGATCTTGTCACCCACCTTGACCTGGCTGAGCAATGCAGCATTGCCCACATGAAAAACCATGGTCATGGGCGGCATGTCGAGGCTCTTGATTTCACCGTGCCTGAGCGTGATGCGCAAATTGGCCTTGTCCACCCGGCGGACTTCAGCCTCGGCCAGGTCGGCATCGACGGGCAGCCCCGCGGCCTTGCCGACCAGGGGTGGGGGGGGCATCTTCTGCTCCTGGGCGACACCGGGCGCGCAGGCCGCGCCAAACAGCGCGAGGATCGAGAGAATGTGTTTCAACTTCATGATTGACCCTTTGATGCAATGCTGAGAGTGGGGACGGACGGGCAAACTTTCAAGGCGCAGCTCGCACCGTGATCGTTCCGCGCATACCCGCCTGGTAATGCCCTGGAATCAGGCAGGCAAACGCGAATTCGCCAGCGCGGTTGAAATTCCATACCAGCGCGCCACGGCGGCCCGCGGAGACATGCTTCATGTGCGGTTCGTCGTGCTCCATTCCCGGAAACTTCAGCATCTGGGCTGCATGCCGGTCCAGCTCCTGCTGCGTTCCCAGCACCATCTCATGCATCATCCGGCCTTTGTTGATGAGAACAAAGCGCAACACTTCCCCCTGCCTGACTTCGATGTGCGCAGGCGTGAAACGCATGTTGTCCGTCATGGTGATCTCGACGGTGCGTGTCGCCGATCTGGCGTTACCCGCAATGCCCCAGGCTTTTTGCTCCGGGGCCGCCACGGCGGCTTTGACCTGATGGACACGACCGTCGCTTGCCAAGGAGCACGTTGCGACACTGGACAAAAGCGCCCACGCCATCGTCTTCAAATACTTCATCGAATGACCTTTCAATGTTTCAATGGCCTGCATGGCCTTTGGGTTTGCGCACACGCACCTCGGCATCCTTGCCGGGCGCCTTGTGCATTGGCATGGCGTTCTCGCCATTGGCGCTGGAGCGCGCCGGGCTGGGCATCGCGCCTGTGGCGCCTGTGTATTCCGAAGCCACCGTTCCTGCGGGATGCCTGAACCACTCCGGGCGGCTGTAGTCGCCCGGCTTCTGGTCCCGGCGCACCTTGAGCACGCTGAACATCCCGCCCATTTCGACTGAGCCGAACGGGCCCTGGCCTGTCATCATCGGGACGGTGTTGTCCGGCAGCGGCATTTCCATCTCGCTCATGTCCGCCATGCCGCGCTCACCCATGACCATGTAGTCCGGCACCAGCGAGGTGATCTGCCTGACCACATCGCGGTGGTCAACGCCGATCATGGTGGGAACGGCGTGTCCCATGGCGTTCATGGTGTGGTGACTCTTGTGGCAATGCACCGCCCAGTCGCCCTCCTCGTCCGCCAGAAATTCGAGCTGGCGCATCTGCCCGACGGCGACATCGGTGGTGACCTCCGGCCAGCGGGCGCTCTTGGGCGTGGGCCCGCCATCGGTACCTGTGACTTCGAACTCATGTCCGTGCAAATGAATGGGATGATTGGTCATCGTCAGATTGCCCACACGCAGGCGCACCTTGTCGCCCAGCCGCACATTGAGCGAGTCGATGCCGGGGAAAATGCGGCTGTTCCATGACCACAGATTGAAGTCCAGCATGGTCATGATCTTCGGCGTGTACGATCCCGGCTCGATATCGTAGGCATTGAGCAGGAACACGAAGTCCCGGTCCACCTCCTCAATCAAAGGGTGCGGCGCCTTCGGATGCGTAACCCAGAACCCCATCATGCCCATGGCCATCTGCGTCATCTCGTCCGCATGCGGGTGGTACATGAAGGTGCCGGGCCGCCGCGCGACAAATTCGTAGACAAAGGTCTTGCCGGGCTCGATGCCCTTCTGGGTCAGGCCGGTCACGCCGTCCATGCCATTGGGCAGGCGCTGCCCATGCCAGTGCACGCTGGTGTGCTCTGGCAGCCGGTTGGTCACGAAGATGCGCACGCGGTCGCCCTCGACCACCTCGATGGTCGGTCCGGGCGACTGGCCGTTGTAGCCCCACAGATGCGCCTTGAAGCCGGGCGCCATCTCGCGCACCACGGGCTCCGCGACCAGGTGGAACTCCTTGACCCCCTGGTTCATGCGCCAGGGCAGCGTCCAGCCATTGAGCGTGACCACCGGCCGGTACGGCCGCCCGCTGCCGGGCAACAAGGGCGCCATGGTGTCAGGCTTGGTCTGGATGACAGGCTCGGGCAACGCAGCCATCGCAACGCGGCTGACCGACGCGGCCGCCATGGCGCCAGTGATCGCGCCAGCGCCTCGCAGAAAATTTCGTCTGTTGTTCGTCATGCTGTACTTTCCGCGCGGCTCAATGGCCCGCACCTTCCGTGTTGCGCGCCACAGCACCGCCGGCAGGCGTCGGCCCCGCCAGCCCCACCGGTTTGCCGATCAGGCTCGAAGCCAGGGCCGCGTCGGCCAGCCAGAACTGCTGCTGGGCGGCGATTGCGCCCATCACGCTGGCGATTTGCTCGCGGGTGTCGGCCAGCAACTCGAACACGCCAATCAGCATGCCGTTGTAGCGCAGCAGATTCTCATCGGCCATGACCTTGCGCAGCGGCACGATTTCATCGCGGTAATGCCGTGCCAGATCGTGGGCCGTACGGTAGGCCGAATAGGTCTCGCGCAGTTGCGAAGCGGCGCTGCGCACTACCGCTTCATAGCGGTGCACCGCCGCCAGCGACTGCGCATTCATGCGCCCGCGCTGGGCATCGCCCCAGTCGAACAGCGGCAGGCGCAGCGCCAGCTCGTAGCCATTGCGGTTGGCGCGGTCTCCCGAGTGCGTATCAAACGCAGTGTCATGCCGCACACCGAACTCGACATCGATCAGACTGCCGACGAGATTCAGATCCTGCGCCTGGCTCGCGCCCTCCAGTTGCAGGCGCGCGAGACGCACATCCAGCCGCTGCTGCGACGCCAGCGTGACCAGCTGCTCCGGCTGCATGGGCCGCACTGGCAAGTCCGGCAGCCGATCGGGCAGCTGCAGCGCAGCCGCCTGCGCGTCGTCCAGCCCCAGCAAGCGGGTCAGCTCTTCGCGCGTGGCCGTCGCTGCATGGCGTGCCGAAGCCAGCTGCGCCACGGCATCGGCATAGAACGCATGCTGGCGGGCGCGCTGCAGGCGGCTGAAATTACCAGTCTGCTGCATGCGGCGCGCCAACTCTGCGCCCGCCTGCGCAGCACGGTTCACCTGCTCGGCGTACTGCACCGTCTGCTCCGCAGCAACCGCGCGCACCCAGGCTTGGCGGACCTGGCTCACCCGCTCCACCACCGCAGCGCCAAGCTGGACCTGGATTTGCGCCCCCTGATTGCGCGCCGCAGCCTGCCGCCTCGGCAATGTCAGCACATCCAGCAGGCCGAAGGACAGCAGGCGCCCGAGTTCCAGTTCGTCCTTGAAGCGCATACGCTCGAAACTGAAGACCGGGTTGGCGATGCGCCCGGCCTGATCGGCGGCCGACAAGTCCGCCTCACTCTGTGCCAGCATGGCCTGGAGCGAGGCACTGTTGGCCAGGGCCAGCTGCACCGCTGCATCCATACCCAGCGGCGACGCCAGCAATTGCCTGGCAAGTTCGGCGCGGGCCCGACTTTGCTGCGCCGTACGGCTGAGCTCCAGACGCCCCGCTGTGAAAGCCTCGGTTGCGGCGTTGGTGTCGGCCAGCATCCGGCCCATGTCGGTGCCGGCGCAGCCGGCCAGAAGCAGCGCGCCCAGGACAGCGCCAAGACGCAGGGGAAAGTGCCTGAATGTGTTCATGGCCTGGCATGTCCCTCATGCGCTTTGCCGGCCTTGCCCGCCGAGGACGGCGCCGGAGCCGGGGCCTGCACTTGTCGGGCATAGGCGCGCCAGCCGCCGATGCGCTCGACGGTGGCGTTGCTGTCCTTCCAGGACTGCACCGCCTCGTCGTCGAAACGCTGATAGCCGTTGAATGCGGAACGGTACCCGTGTGCCGCTGTGGCGGCGGGCGGCGGCGCCGCAGCGGCCCGTTCCTGCGCAGTGGCGGACAAGGCCGTCAGCAAAGACAGCAGCGGCAGCACAAAGGCGGACGATATCCAACAAGGGAGCTTGCCCATGGAAACCTCGATTCGTCAAAACGGGAACAACACCAGGCGCCTGCGCAGCAGACACCCCGGCACGCGAGAGCGGACCCCGCGCCAGAATCAACTGGGCGGGCCAGGCGCGTTCAGCCTCGGGGAGGCTTGTCGGGGACCGGTGACACCCGGGAGTGCATCTGCACCGCCGGCTCGAACCCACCGGCTGCCGGCGCCATCGCGCAAAGCATCGGCGTGGCGGTCGCGCCGACTGCCGCGGCATGGCTGCACGACGCGCAAACACTGCATTTGTGGCCGGCATCGGGCTGCCGTTCGCCCAGGGAGAGTGTCTTTGCGGGCTCTGTCGGCGCCAGGCCGCGGGTGTCGTCTGCGACTGCATGGCGGCCCTGCGCGCCGTGCCCGTGATGGCCCCCGCCTTGAGCCTGAACTGTGTGCGGGTGCGTGCTTGCGCTCGACTCGGCATGGGCCGCCGCAGCGCCGTGGCAAAAAAGCATGGAGGCCGCCGCGAATCCCTGAAACGGAATCGCGGCCATGAATACCCAGACGAAAAAAAGGCGAATGCGGCGCATACAGGCCCGATTCTAGCGAGGGGCGAATACCCCCTCGCCGGCCTCGATTCAGAGCAGCTTCACACCCGTCTTGGACTGCAGCAACTCGCGCGTGACGCCCGGCGCCATCTCGGTCACCTGGAGTCCGCCCGGCACCACGTCAAGCACGGCAAGATCGGTGATGATGCGGTCCACCACGCCCACGCCGGTCAGGGGCAGCGTGCACTTGGGCAGTATCTTGAGATCTTCGGTGCCATCCTTCTTGCGCGCCACATGCTCCATCAGGATGATCACGCGGCCGACGCCAGCCACCAGGTCCATGGCACCGCCCATGCCCTTGATCATCTTGCCGGGAATCATCCAGTTGGCCAGGTCGCCGGTTTCGCTGACCTGCATCGCGCCGAGGATGGACAGATTGATCTTGCCGCCCCGGATCATGGCGAAGCTGTCGTGGCTGCCAAAGATCGACGAGCCCTTGATGGTGGTGACGGTCTGCTTGCCGGCGTTGATCAGGTCCGCATCGACCTGATCCTCGGTCGGAAAGGGGCCGATGCCGAGCATGCCGTTTTCGGACTGCAGCCACACGTCGATGTTGGAGGGCACATGATTGGCCACCAGCGTCGGGATGCCGATGCCCAGGTTGACGTAGAAGCCGTCCTGAAGTTCGCTTGCCGCGCGCGCGGCCATCTGGTCTTGGGTCCAGGCCATATCAGACTCCTGCCTTTTCGGTGATCGTTCGCTTCTCGATCCGCTTTTCGGGATGGGGGTTGTGCACGATGCGGTGCACATAGACGCCGGGCAGATGGATCTGGTCCGGGTCCAGCGCGCCGAGTTCCACCACTTTTTCGACCTCGGCCACGCAGATCTTGCCGGCCATGGCAACTGCCGGATTGAAATTGCGCGCCGTCAGGTGAAACACCAGATTACCGGCGGTGTCGGCCGCATAGGCCTTGACCAGCGACACCTCGGGCACCAGCGAACGCTCCATGACATAGGTCTGGCCATCGAAATCGCGCAGTTCCTTGCCGTCGGCCACGACGGTGCCGACCCCGGTCTTGGTAAAGAAGGCCGGAATGCCCGCGCCGCCGGCACGCAGCTTCTCGGCCAGCGTGCCCTGGGGTGTGAATTCCAGCTCGAGCTCACCGGCAAGGTACTGCCGCTCGAACTCCTTGTTCTCGCCGACATAGCTCGAAATCATGCGCTTGATCTGGCGCGTCTCCAGCAGCTTGCCCAGGCCCACGCCGTCGATGCCGGCGTTGTTGGATATCACTGTCAGATCCTTGACGCCGCTGTCGCGCAGCGCGTCGATCAGGGCCTCGGGAATGCCGCAAAGGCCGAAGCCGCCGACGGCCAGCAACTGGCCGCTCCTGACGATGTCCTTCAAGGCCGCCTCAGCGGAAGGATAGAGTTTCTTCACAAAAATTCTCCATGGCATGTGCATTGGGCACAAGGCGATACGATACTACCTATTGACATACGTAGTATTGCCTAAAGCCTAACCCTAGGCTGTACCCGCCCAACCCCCATGCAGATTGATTACCGCCATGCTTTCGAACTCGCGCCCGTCGGGCTGGTGCTCTCACGCCACCGCACCATCGTCGACTGCAACCGCCATCTGTGCGAGTTGTTCGACGCCACGCGCGAACAGCTCGTCGGTCAGTCCTTCCAGATGCTGTACCCCAGTGCCGACGAATTCGAGCGGCTGGGCGCACGCATCGCCCCCATACTGAACGCCCGCGGCCAGTACGCCGACGACCGCATCATGAAGCGCGCCGACGGCGAAACCTTCTGGTGCCATGTCACCGGCCGCGCACTGAACCGCGACATCCCGCACGAGGCCGGCATCTGGACTTTTCAAGACCTGGGCAAGCGTCGCCCGGTCAGGGCCGAGCTGACGGGGCGCGAGCGCGAAGTCGCGGCCCAGTTGATGGGTGGACTCACCTCCAAGGAAATCGGCCGGGTGCTGGGCATCAGCCACCGCACGGTGGAAATCTACCGCGCCCGGCTGATGCGCAAGTACAAGTCCGGCACCACCGCAGATCTGGTCCACAAGCTGATGCTGGGCTAGCCCCTGAACGACAAGGAAGCCCGGGCATCGCGGCCGCGCGCGATGGCTGTCGCAGGGCCCGGCATGGGCCGCATAAAATGGGCGCCGGGCCTGCACCCCGCCATCAGCGGCTGCAGCCCGACCAGACACTCCACCAGACCCCAAGAGAAACGAAGCGAGACCCCATGACCCAAGACGAAATTCTGGCGCAGTTCGGACCGCGCGAGGCAATGGAATACGACGTGGTGGTGGTCGGCGGCGGGCCAGGCGGCCTGTCCACCGCCATCCGGCTGAAACAACTCGCCGCGGAAAAGGGCGCCGAAATCTCCGTCGTCGTACTTGAAAAAGGCTCCGAGCCCGGCGCCCACATCCTGTCCGGCGCCATCATGGACCCGCGCGCCATCACCGAGCTCTTCCCCGACTGGAAGGCCATGGGCGCCCCACTCAACCAACCTGTGACCGAAGACGTGGTGCTGTTCATGAGCCAGAGCGGCGCGGTGCGCACGCCCAACTTCCTGCTGCCGCAGTGCTTCGACAACCACGGCAACTATGTCGTGAGCCTGGGCAATGTCACGCGCTGGCTGGCGCAGCAGGCCGAGGCGCTGGGCGTGGAAATCTTCGCGGGCTTTCCCGCCGCCGAAGTCCTGTACAACGACGACGGCTCGGTCAAGGGCGTGGCCACCGGCAACATGGGCATCGGCAAGGACGGCATCCCAACCGACAACTTCCAGTTGGGCATGGAACTGCACGCCAAGTACACCGTCTTCGCCGAAGGCGCGCGCGGCCACCTGGGCCGCCAGCTCATCAGCCGCTTCAAACTCGACGAAGGCCGCAACCCCCAGTCCTACGGCATCGGCATCAAGGAGCTCTGGGAGATCGACCCTGCGCGCCATCAGCCCGGCTTGGTGCTGCACGGCACGGGTTGGCCGCTGGATGAGGCCACCTACGGCGGCTCTTTCCTGTACCACCAGGAAGGCAATAAAGTGTTGGTCGGCTTTGTCGTCGGCCTGGACTACGCCAACCCCTATCTGAGTCCTTTCGAGGAGTTCCAGCGCTTCAAGACGCATCCCAACATCCGCTGGTACTTCGAGGGTGCACCGGGTGCCAAGCCGGCCAAGCGCCTGTCCTATGGCGCGCGCGCCATCACGGCGGGCGGGCTGCTGTCGCTGCCCAAGACCGTGTTCCCTGGCGGCGCGCTGGTCGGCTGCGACGCGGGCTACCTCAACGCCAGTCGCATCAAGGGCAGCCACGCCGCAATCAAGACCGGCATGCTGGCCGCCGAGGCCGCCTTCGATGCGATCACGTCCGGCCGCCACAACGACGAACTCAGCGCCTACCCGCAGGCCTTCGAGCAGAGCTGGCTGCATGCCGAGCTGAACAAGGGCCGCAATTTCAAGCAGTGGTTCAAGAAGGGCCGCACCATCGGCACGCTGATGACCGGCGTCGAGCAATTCCTGCTGCGCGGCCACATGCCCTGGTCTCTGCACCACAACAAGCCCGACCATGCCTGTCTGAAGCCGGCGGCCGAGTGCGCGCCCATCACCTATCCCAAGCCCGACGGCGTGCTGACCTTCGACCGCCTGTCCTCGGTGTTCGTGTCCAACACCAACCAC
>JAURZS010000167.1 GCA_030653255.1 Burkholderiaceae bacterium
GCCTGCCGGCGCGATGTGCCCCTCTCAGGCTTGCGGTTGCATCAGTCGCGGCGTTCGCGGCCCAGCACGGCGTTGACGCCGGATGCCGCGACATCGACAGTGGTCTCGACCACCTTGGCACCGACTTTGACCGTGGTGGCGGCAACCGTCACTGCAGCATCGGCCACGGCAATCACCGCGCAGCCTGAGCACAGCAGGGGGAGCAGGACGATGAGGATATGGTTGCGCATGGGTGGGGCCGGAATTGTGACGGCAGACAAAGGATAACAAAACCGGCGCAGCACGGCTATCGCCCGGTGTGTCATGTCCTACGGAAACACGTAGAGCAGCGCCCAGGTTGTCAGCAGATAGCGCAGGAATTTTCCCACCAGCATGTAGCCCACGCAGGGCCAGAAGGGCAGCTTGAGCCAGCCGGCCACCGCGCACAGTGGATCGCCCACCAGCGGCAGCCATGACAGCAGGCAGGCCTTGGGCCCCAGGCGTTCGAGCCAGTCCATGACGCGGATATGGTGCGGCGATTTTGCGTACTTGTCGGCGATCTTGTGCGCGCCGAAACCTATCCACCAGTCCAGAGCGCCGCCCAGGGTGTTGCCGGCCGTGGCCACCAATATGGCGGGCCAGAACATATCGGGGTTGAGCTTGAGCAGTCCGAAGAGCACGGGCTCGGAGCCCATGGGCAGGAGGGTGGCCGAGACGAAGGCGACGGCAAACAGCGTGCTCAAGCCGAACTGCGGCAGGGCCAGCAGTGTCAGGAAGTGATCTAACCAGGCTTGCATGTGCGCTCCGAGTATAGGCATGCGACTGTCGCACATTTCAATTGCTGAAATTTTGGGCAGCTACAATCGTGGCTCGATTCTCCGGCAGCCCTCACGCCTTCCCTCAACACCCCATGGACATCGGCCAATTCACTCTGGCGAACAATGTGTTTGCCGCGCCCATGGCCGGCGTCACGGACCGGCCATTCCGCCGCCTGTGCCGAACCTTGGGCGCGGGCTATGCCGTCAGCGAGATGGTGACTTCGCGGCCCGATCTATGGGCCAGTCTCAAGACCTCGCGCCGTGCCAACCACGAAGGCGAGTCCGCGCCGATCGCAGTGCAGATCGCCGGCACCGAGGCGTCGATGATGGCCGAGGCGGCCCTCTACAACATTGAGCGTGGGGCGCAGATCATCGACATCAACATGGGTTGCCCGGCGAAGAAGGTCTGCAACAAGTGGGCCGGCTCGGCCCTGATGCAGGACGAGGCGCTGGCCCTGTCCATCGTGCAGGCGGTGGTTGCGGCCTGCGAGCCGCATGGTGTGCCCGTGACGCTGAAGATGCGCACCGGCTGGTGCCAGGCGCGCCGCAATGCCGTATCGCTCGCGCGCGCCTTCGAATCCGCCGGCGTGCGCATGCTGGCGGTGCATGGCCGCACGCGCGAGCAAGGCTATGGCGGCGATGCAGAGTACGACACCATCGCTGCGGTCAAGGCGGCGGTGGGGGTGCCGGTCGTGGCCAATGGCGACATCACCACCCCTGAGAAAGCCCGCGAGGTGCTGCGCGCCACCCGCGCCGACGCCGTGATGATCGGCCGCGCGGCGCAGGGCCGGCCCTGGATTTTTCGCGAGATCGCGCACTTTCTGGCCACAGGCACACACCTGGCGCCGCCGTTGGTGGCCGAAGTCCGACGCCTGCTGCTGGACCATCTGCAGGACCACTACAGCCTGTATGGCGAGGGCGCGGGCGTGCGCAGTGCGCGCAAGCACATCGGCTGGTACGTCAAATCGTTGCCGGGGGGCGAGGCGTTCCGCGCCCGCATGAATCTGATCGAAGACTGCGCGGCGCAATGGGCGGCCGTCGGCGATTTTTTCGACGCGCTGGGTGCAGGCACCGACCGCATTCCCGTTGCCGCGGCGACGCCGCCGGGCACGGCGCAAGTGCACACGACATTCGACAGGGAGGTTGCGTCGCAATGAGTAAAAAACACATCGAGGAGTGCGTGCGCAACAGTCTGGAGAGTTATTTCCGGGACTTGCGCGGCACCGAGCCGGCCGGCATGTACGAGATGCTGGTCAGGGCCGTTGAAAAACCGCTGCTGGAGGTCGTCATGGCTCAGGCCGAACACAACCAGTCCCGCGCCGCCGAATGGCTGGGGCTGAACCGCAACACCTTGCGCAAGAAACTCATCGAGCACAAGCTCATCAAAACATGAACGCACTCATTTCCGTCTCCGACAAGACCGGCATCGTGGACCTGGCCCGTGCAATGCACGGCCTGGGCATCAAGCTCATCTCCACGGGGGGGACGGCCAAGTTGCTGGCGCAAGAAGGCCTGCCCGTCACCGAGGTGGCCGAACTCACGGGCTTTCCCGAGATGCTCGACGGCCGTGTCAAGACCTTGCATCCCAAGGTTCACGGCGGCCTGCTCGCGCGTCGCGACGTGCCCGAGCACATGGCGGCCCTGGCGGCGCATGGTATTGAGACCATCGATCTGTTGGTGGTCAATCTCTATCCCTTCGAGGCGACGGTGGCCAAGGCTGGTTGCACGCTGGAGGATGCGATCGAAAACATTGACATCGGCGGCCCGGCCATGGTGCGATCCGCCGCCAAGAACTGGAAGGATGTGGGCGTGCTGACAGACGCCTCCCAGTACGCGCAGGTCATTGAGGAGTTGCGCGCCGGCGGGCGGCTGACGGACAAGACGAAGTTTGCCTTGTCGGTGGCGGCGTTCAACCGCATCAGCAACTACGACGCGGCGATCAGCGACTATCTGTCGGCGTTCCAGGACGACGGCACGCGCACGCAGTTCCCGGCCCAGTCCAATGGCCGCTTCGTCAAGTTGCAGGATCTGCGCTACGGCGAGAACCCGCACCAGCAGGCCGCGTTCTACCGCGACCTGTATCCGGCGCCGGGCTCGCTGGTGACGGCGCGGCAGCTGCAAGGCAAGGAGCTGTCGTACAACAACATCGCCGACGCCGACGCCGCCTGGGAATGCGTCAAGAGCTTCGAAGGCCCGGCCTGTGTCATCGTCAAGCATGCCAACCCCTGTGGCGTGGCCGTCGGGGCGGACCCGCTGCAGGCCTATTCGAAGGCGTTCAAGACCGACCCGACCTCTGCCTTTGGCGGCATCATCGCCTTCAATCGCACGCTCGACGAAGCCGCGGCGCAGGAGGTGTCGCGCCAGTTCGTCGAGGTGCTGATGGCGCCCGGCTTCACCGATGGCGCGCTGGCGGTGTTCAAGTCCAAGGTCAATGTGCGGATTTTGCAGATCGCGCTGCCTCCGGGTGGCGCGACCGATTGGGACAACGGGCGCAACCACATGGATGTCAAGCGGGTCGGCTCGGGCCTGCTGATGCAGACCGCCGACAACCTGGAGCTGAAGCTGTCCGACCTGAAGGTCGTGACCCGCAAGGCGCCGACGCAGCAGCAGTTGCAGGACATGCTGTTCGCCTGGAAGGTGGCCAAGTTCGTGAAGTCCAATGCCATCGTGTTCTGCGCCGACGGCATGACCATGGGCGTGGGCGCGGGCCAGATGAGCCGGCTGGATTCGGCGCGCATCGCCGGCATCAAGGCGCAGCACGCAGGCCTGTCGCTGGCAGGTACGGTGGTCGCAAGCGATGCCTTCTTCCCGTTCCGCGATGGCCTGGACGTGGTGGTAGATGCCGGTGCGAGCTGCGTCATTCAGCCCGGCGGCAGCATGCGCGATGAAGAGGTGATCGCCGCCGCTGACGAGCGCGGCGTCGCCATGGTGTTCTCGGGCGTGCGGCACTTCAGGCATTGAGCCCGGGTGGCAGGCGCACTGCGCGGGGCGAACGCTCCGCGCAGCGTGCAGCGGCTGTAATGCTTACAAGGTCTTGAAGACTTCGCGCGCCGCCTGCGCGGTCGCTTCGATGTCGGCGTCGGTGTGCGCCGCGCTCACGAAGCCGGCTTCGTACAGGGCCGGCGCGATGTAGACGCCGCGCGCCAGCAGGCCGTGGAAGAGCTTGTTGAATTTATCGCTGTCGCTCTTCATGACCTGGGGATAGTTCTGCGGCAGCGTGGGCAGCAGGAAGAAGCCGAACATGCCGCCATCGCAGTCGGCGCTGAAGGCGACGCCTTCGGCCGCGGCGGCGGACTTCAGACCTGCCACCAGCGTGCGGGTGCGGGCCGACAGGGCTTCGAAGAAGCCGGGTCTGGAAATTTCGCGCAGCGTGGCCAGGCCGCAGGCCGTGGCGATGGGGTTTCCCGACAGGGTGCCGGCCTGGTAGACCGGGCCCAGCGGAGCGAGTTGCTCCATGATGGCGCGTGGGCCGCCGAAGGCCGCCAACGGCATGCCGCCGCCAATGACTTTGCCGAGCACGGTGATGTCAGGCGCGAAGCCGGGCAGGGCGCGCGCATAGACACTTTGCGCGCCGCCCAGGGCGACACGGCAGCCGGTCATGACTTCGTCGAGCACCAGCAGCGCGCCGTGGCGGCTGCACAGTTCGCGGCAGCGCGCCATGAAGGGCAGGCTGGCGCGCACGAAGTTCATGTTGCCGGCGATGGGCTCGATGATCACGCAGGCCAGTTCGGGGCCGTGCAACGCGAAGGCTTCTTCGAGCTGTTCGAGGTTGTTGTATTCGAGCACGAGCGTGTGCTGCGCCACTTCGGGCGGCACGCCCGCACTGGTCGGGTGGCCGAAGGTGGCCAGTCCGGAGCCGGCCTTGACCAGCAGGGAGTCGGCGTGACCGTGGTAGCAGCCTTCGAACTTGATGAACTTGCTGCGCCCGGTGGCGCCGCGTGCCAGGCGGATGGCGCTCATGGTGGCCTCGGTGCCTGAGCTGACCAGGCGCAGCATCTGCATCGAAGGGTACAGCGAGAGAATTTCTTCGGCCAGTTCGATCTCGCGCTCGGTGGGCGCGCCAAAGGAAAAGCCGTCGAGTGCGGCCTTTTGCACGGCCTGCAACACGGCCGGGTGTCCGTGGCCCAGAATCATCGGGCCCCAGGAGCCGATGTAGTCGATGTAGCGCGTGCCATTGGCGTCCCAGAAGTACGCGCCCTCGGCGCGCTGCACGAAGCGCGGCGTACCGCCCACAGCGCGGAAGGCGCGCACCGGTGAATTGACGCCGCCGGGAATGCTCTGGCGGGCGCGTTCGAACAGCGCCAGGTTGTTGTCACTCATGGTTCAGTGCTTCGTTTCATGCGGAGGGATCTCGAACCCCTCCATGGGGTCCGGAACGCTGGCGACGGGCGCCGCTTCTTCGACGTTGTCGGGCTGGGCCCAGAACAGGCGGTCCGGCACGACATGGCCCATGCCGGGGCGAAAGCCCGCATCCAGGCAGTGGTCGATGTAGCTCAGTGCCTCGGTAGTGGCTTCTTCAAGATCGCAACCGGTGGCGATCAGCGCGGCCAGGGCGGCGGACAGGGTATCGCCCGCCCCGGTGAAAACGGCCTCGAAGCGCTCGAACTTTTCGCTGACCAGCACCGTCTGCGGCGTGGCCAGCACGTTGTCGATGAACTGGTCGGGCAGGGTGATGCCCGTGATCAGCGTGTAGGGCACGCCCATTTCTGCGGCCGCTTTGGCGATGTCGCGCGGCGCCGGGCTGCGTTCGCTGCTCCAGTCGGGCAGGAGCCAGCGCCACAGGGTGCTGTGGTTTCCCACCAACACGGTGGTTTGCGGAAGTAACAGTTCACGGAAGGCGTCGAGGTAGAGATCGATCTGGCCTTCGTTCCACCAGGACAGATTGGGCATGTAGGCCACCAGGGGGACGTCTGCGTAGTCAGCGGCGATCTCGGCGATGGCGCTCAGATTCTCGGGGCTGCCGACGAAGCCGACTTTGATGACCTGGGCCGGCACGTCTTCGAGGATGATGCGTGCCTGTTCGGCCACGGTTTCTTCGTCGAAGGCAAAGTGCTCGAAGATCTCGCCGGTGTCCCGGGCGTAGGCCCCGGTGACGACGGCCAGCGCATGGGCGCCGACCGAGGCCACGGCCAGCACGTCGGCGGCCAGGCCGCCGGCCCCGCTGGGGTCGTTGGCGTTGAAGACCAGCACGCAGGCGGGGCTGGCCGCTTCGTCGTCGTCGGCGTCGCTGGGCGGGAGAGGGGTTTTGGGGTTCGTCACAGGCCTGTGTCCGGCTGGGGCCACGCCCTGTTTCGCAGGGTCACAGGGCCTATATACAATCGTTGCATTCTATTCGAAGGCCCTTTAAGCTGTGACTGAAACTAAAACCTGGATGTGTCTGATTTGCGGGTGGCTTTACGACGAAGCTGCCGGCGCCCCCGAACACGGTATTGCACCCGGCACGCCCTGGGCGCAGGTGCCCATGAACTGGACCTGCCCTGAATGTGGGGCCCGCAAGGAAGATTTCGAGTTGGTCGAAGTATGAGTCAGCGGCGCGCCGTTCGGCCCCGCTGATCCCCCAATCAGGAGCATGATCACGTGAGCACGAGTGGTTCGGGTTTCAAGGTCCTGGTGATCGACGACAGCAACACCATCCGGCGCAGCGCAGAGATCTTTCTCAAACAGGGCGGCCATGATGTGATGCTGGCCGAGGACGGCTTTGACGCTTTGGGCAAGGTCAACGACTACCAGCCGGATCTGATCTTCTGCGACATCCTGATGCCGCGCCTGGATGGATACCAGACCTGCGCGATCATCCGGCGCAACGTGCGCTTCGCCGGCGTGCCCGTGGTCATGCTGTCGTCCAAGGACGGCGTGTTCGACAAGGCCCGCGGGCGCATGGTCGGCTCGCAGGACTACCTGACCAAGCCTTTTACCAAGGACCAGTTGCTGCTGTCGGTAGCGCAATTCGGCGCCGCCAAACAGGGAGTGATTTGATGCCCATCCAGAAGGTGCTCGTGGTCGACGATTCCAAGACCGAGCTGATGTTTCTCACCGATCTGCTCCAAAGGAACGGCATGTCTGTGCGCACGGCGGAGAACGCCGAAGAGGTGTTTCGCCGCCTGGGCGAAGAAAAGCCTGATCTGATCCTGATGGACGTCGTGATGCCGGGACAGAACGGTTTTCAATTGACCCGCGCGATCAGCCGCGACCCGCAGTACGCTGGCGTTCCCATCATCATTTGCACCAGCAAGAGCCAGGAAACCGACCGGGTCTGGGGAATGCGCCAGGGCGCGCGGGACTATGTCACCAAGCCGGTGGATGCGGTCGAACTGATCACCAAGATCAGGGCACTGAACTGAGCCGCAGCTAGCGCATGGCCAACCGCGAAGCCCTCCGAGAATTCCAGACCCGGCTGGCCAGCCGCTTGCAGGCCGCTCGTACCGAGGGGGTGTCTGCGGCGTGGCTGGCGGTGCGCGCCGGCGCGGGACGCTTCTTGCTGCCGCTGGCGCAGGCCGGCGAAATCTTCACCTGGGGCAATGTCCAGCACGTGCCTTATACGCAGCCCTGGTTTCTCGGCGTTTCCAATTTGCGCGGCGGACTCTATGGCGTGGTCGATCTGGCCGGCTTCGTCAGCGGCGGGCCAGCGAATCAGGATGCAAACCGCGCCGACGCCCGCCTGGTCGCGCTCAACCCCGCCCTGGAAGTCAATTGCGCGCTGCTGATCGACCGCCTTGCAGGTCTGCGCAGCGCAGATTCCTTCAGGGATTCGGCCCCCGCGCCCGCCGGCGCACCGGACTGGCTGGGGCCGTCCCATACCGATTCCGAAGGCGAGGCCTGGCAGGAGATTGATCTGCAGGCCCTGTCCCGTCAACCCGATTTCCTCAGCATCAGCGCCTGAGAGCGTTTCCTGGAAGGCAACACCATGTCCGTCGTTGACTCATTGAAGAAATTGTTTTCACGCAAGCCGACTGATGTGTCGGATTCCGGCTTCGACCGTGTGCCTCAGCCCTCAACCCTCGATCCCGAATCGATCGGTCTCAACGGTGAAAGCACGGTGGCGATGCAAGTGGGCGGCACGCAGTTCATCCTGGAGCAGGATTTGCGCGACGACACCTCGGACATGATCGCTTTGCCGCTGCTCGGGCGGCGGCCCGCCGCGCAGCATCAGCGGATTTTGCTGGCGCTGCTGGGCGCGTCCATTGTGGCGTTGGCCGCAGTGACGGGCTACGCGCTGATCCAGGGCGACAGAGTCGGCCAGCAGGTGGCGGCTTCGGGGCAGTCGCTGATGCAGTCGCAGCGTCTGGCCAAGTCGGTGTCGCAGGCCATGGTCGGCAGTCCGCAGGCTTTCGTTGACGTGAAGGAAAGCGCCGAGGTGCTGGCGCGCATGCTGCGCGGCCTGAAGTCCGGCGACGACCGCCTGGACCCGGTGTCGGCCGACGCGCAGCCTTTCATCGACAAGGTCAAGCCGATGATCGATCGGGCCGAGAAGAGCGCCGGCGTCGTGCTGGCGCAGCAGCGCATCCTGACCCAGGTGGGCAACGCCTTGCGGGCCATCAACCGCCAGTCCTCCGATCTGCTGGAGATCGCAGAAACCATCTCTTCGCTCAAGCTGCAACAGAATGCTCCGCCGAGCGAACTTTCGGCCGCTGGCCAGATGGTGATGTTGACGCAGCGCATAGGCAAGTCGGCCAATGAGTTCCTGACGATGGAGGGTGTGAGCCCCGAAGCGGTGTTCCTGCTGGGCCGGGACCTGAATTCCTTCAGGGACATTGCGCAGGGCATGCTCAACGGCAGCACCGAACTGCGCATCGCGGCGACCACCGATTCGCAGACGCGCGAACGCATCGAGGCGCTCATGAAGCTGTATGAGCAGACGCGCGCCCAGGCCACGGTCATTCTGGGCAATCTTCAGGGCCTGGTGGCTGCGCGCGAGGCGCAGTCGGCCATCATTGCCGACAGCGAGCCGCTGCGCCGGGGCCTGGAAGATCTGCAGGGGCAGTTGTCTTCGCAGACCGGCCTTGGGCTCGGCCTGCTGGTGGCTCTGGCGCTGTCTGCCGCCGCAGCGCTCCTGTTCGCTTTGGGCCTGGTGCGTGTGCAACTCCAGGACAGTCGCTCGCGGCAAGGACTGGCAGAATCGCAGCGGCTTGAAGCCGAGCGGCAGGAACAAGAGGCCAAGCGTGTCAATGACGCCAACCAGGCTGCGATTCTGCGCCTCATGAATGAGCTGCAGACCGTGGCCGAGGGCGATCTGACGCAGGAAGCCACCGTGACCGAAGACATTACCGGCGCTATCGCCGATTCGGTGAATTACACGGTCGAAGAGTTGCGTCAGTTGGTGGGCAATGTGCAGAGCACGGCGTCCCGGGTGGCGCAGACCACCGCACAGGTGGAGAGCACATCGACCGAACTCCTGGCCGCCTCGACAGAGCAGTTGCGCGAGATCCGCGAAACCGGCCAGTCGGTACTGGACATGGCAGGCCGCATCAACCAGGTGTCCGGGCAGGCGCAGGAGTCGGCCCAGGTGGCCCGCCAGTCGCGGATGGCTGCGGAGTCCGGTCTGCAGGCGGTGCAGAACGCGATCGGCGGCATGAATTCAATCCGCGACCAGATTCAGGAGACCTCCAAGCGCATCAAGCGACTGGGCGAGTCTTCGCAGGAGATCGGCGAAATTACCGAGCTGATCTCGGACATCACCGAACAGACCAATGTGCTCGCGCTGAATGCAGCGATCCAGGCGGCTTCGGCCGGTGAGGCGGGGCGCGGCTTCTCGGTGGGGGCCGAAGAAGTGCAGCGGTTGGCCGAGCGCTCGGCCGACGCGACGCGGCAGATCGCCGCGCTGGTCAAGGCAATTCAGACCGACACCCAGGACGCGGTGGCGGCCATGGAGCGGTCGACGCAGGGTGTGGTCGAAGGCGCCAAGCTGTCGGACAACGCCGGCACGGCGCTCAGCGAGATCGACGCGGTGTCGCGTCGCCTGGCCGATCTGATCGAGCAGATTTCGACCGCGGCGTCGCGCGAGGCCGAATCGGCCAACGTGGTTGCGGGCAATATCCAGCACATCTTTGCGGTGACCGAGCAGACCGGCGAAGGCACACGTTCGACGGCGCAGCAGGTGCGCGAGCTGTCGCGCATCGCTGAGGAACTGCGGCAGTCGGTCTCGCGTTTCAAGATTGCCTGACATGACCCCTACGCTTTTCCTGCCGTGCATTTCGTTGCGCCACGCAGCCTGAACCCCGATGGCAGCCAACGTCACCGACACGGATATCGCGCTTGACGACCTCGGTCCCCTGGCCTGGGTGCTCGATGAGCTGCGCAAATCGCTGGATACGGCAACACATGCCTTGCGCCGCTTTGTGCGGGACACCGACGCCGCTCGCGGCTCGGAGCTGGCCGCCGTCGATACCGGGCCCTTGCGCATTGCCAGGCAGCATTTGCACCAGGCCGTCGGCGCGCTGGAGATGGTGGGTCTGGGCGCGCCCGCGCAAGTGCTCAGGGCCATGGAGGCTGCAGTTCAGAAGTTCGTGCAGCGTCCAGAGTTGTGCACGGAGCCAGGTGCTGCCAAGGTCGAGCGAGCGGGCTTTGCACTGACCGAATACCTGGAGGGCGTGCTGCTGGGCAAGCCGGTCTCGCCGGTGGCGCTGTTTCCGCAATACCGCGAGGTTCAGGAGTTGGCCGGCGGCGACCGCGTGCACCCGGCCGATCTGTGGCCCCTGGTGTGGCGCTGGGCGGACCCGCCCACAGCGGCTGTACCTGCGTTGACTGGTGACGCGGCGTTGCGCAGCCGCATTGATCAGGCGGTGCTCAAGGTCATCAAGACTGGCGATGCGGTGGCTGCGCGCGATCTCGCCGATGTCGGCCTGGGACTGGCGGCGGCGGCATCGGCCGCGCAGCCGCGCGCGTTCTGGATGTTGTGCGCCGGATTTTTCGAGGCGGTGGCGCAGGGTCTGTGCAAGATGGATGTCTACGCCAAGCGCGTGACCTCGCGCGTGCTTTTGCAGTACGCAAGCCTGGCGCGAGGCGATGCGACCGTGTCCGAGCGCCTCGCGCAGGACTTGCTCTTTTTCTGTGCGCAGGCCGTCCCGCCGCGCAGCGCCGATTCGCCAGCGTTGTCCGCAGTCCGAAATGCCTGGGGGCTGGCGGCGGTCAAGCCGGTCAACTACGAGGTCAGCCTGTATGGTCGCTTCGATCCGGCGCTGCTGGCCCAGGCGCGCAAGCGCATCGGCGCGGCCAAGGAGACCTGGTCGGCGCTGGCAGGCGGCGACATGGGCAAGGTCAAGGCGGCCGGCGACCAGCTGTCCCTGGTCGGCGACTCCCTGAACCGGCTGCACCCCATGAGCGCCGCTCTGGCGCAAGCCTTGAGCGATGTGGTCACGACCGTGGCGCAATCCGGACAGCCGCCAAGCACCGCGCTGGCCATGGAGGTGGCTACCGCGCTCCTGTATATCGAGGCCGCTTTTGAGGATCTCGACCCGGACGATGCCCAGTTGGCCGCGCGCACCAATCGACTGGCCGACCGGCTCTCGCATGCGCGAGCTGGTGCGGAACCGGAGCCGCTGGAGCCCTGGGTGGAAGAGCTTTACCGCCACGTCAGTGACCGGCAGACCATGGGCAGTGTGGTCGGCGAGCTGCGCGCCACGCTGGGCGAGCTGGAAAAGTCGCTGGACCACTTTTTCCGCAATCCGAAAGACGTGGCCAGCCTGAGCGAGGCGCCAGCGCAGTTGTCGCAGATGCGCGGTGTGCTGTCGGTGCTGGGTCTGGATCAGGCCGCGCAGGCGGTGCAGCGCATGCGCGAAAGCGTCGAGCAGATCCTGGTCACTGAAGTCGATGAGGAGCGCGCCAGGGCTGCGGGCACTTTCGATCACCTGGGCAACAACCTGGGGGCCCTGGGATTCCTGATCGACATGCTGAGCTACCAGCCCGCGCTGGCCAAGAAGTTGTTCGTCTATGACGAGGAACGCGGCGAACTCAAGCCCCTGATGGGACGCAGCGGCCACAGCATCAGCGACGCCGTCGCGGCAGTGACCATCCACCAGGATCTACTGCCCGAAGACCTGCGGGCTGCCGCCGCCGCCCCCGATGCCGCACTGACGGCGCGCATTGATGCGCTGGCGGCCAGCGCGGCGCTGGCGGACCAGGCCGGGCTGGCGCGGACCGCCCGCGAAGCGGCCAAGGCGCTGTCTTCGGGCAATGCCGACGCGGCGCAGGCGGCGCTCGATCAACTGGCGGGCGCGCTCGATGCGCCGGCTGAAGCGCCGGGTGCGACGCTAGGCAGCGAGCCGGCCGAAGAGGTCGTCGAGGACGATCTGCGCGACATTTTTCTGGACGAAGCGCGCGAAGTGGTGCGGGCCGGTCTCGACGCCGTCGACGCTCTGGCGCTTGATCCGGGCAGCCTGTCCGGGCAGACCACGCTGCGCCGCGCCTTCCACACGCTCAAGGGCAGTTCGCGCATGGTCGGGCTCAACGACTTCGGCGAAGCCGCGTGGACAATGGAGCAGTTGCTCAATGGCTGGCTGGCCGAACAAAAGCCCGTGGACCAGGACTTGCGTGCGCTGGCGGCGCAAGCCTTGCAGGCTTTTGGCCAATGGGTGGAGTCGGTGGCTGCGGGGCAGTCCACGCCATGGACGCCGGAGGTCTTTCAGGACGCAGCGCAGGCCTTGCGCGATGGCACCAGCGGCGTGCAGCTGGGCGCCGTGCCTGCGGCCACCGCAGAGCCTGTGGTCGCGACCGAGCCAATTGCCGTTCCCGATTTCGATTTCGACTTCGAGCTGCCGACCACAGAAGCGGTGCCAGCCGTCGAAATCGACCTGTCGGCTCCAATCGAAATCCAGGATATCGATTTCGAAAGTCTGTCTGCGGTGACCGGACCGGCTCAGGCGGGGGCGGGGGCGGTGGCGATTCCGCCGCAGCAGCACGCCGTGTTCATGGAACTGGACAAGGCGTTTGCCGATGTCTTCGGATCCGGACCCGCGCAGCCGCCAGCGTCGGAGGCGACTTTCGCAGAGCAGGAGTTGCCCGATCTGGACCTGTCGGACCTGGATCTGGCCGAAATCGAGTCCGGCGCGGTGGATGCGATGCCAGTCGAGGGAATCGCCCCGTCCCCGGCGCACGACGAAATCATGCCGGCTTCTCCGGTTGGGTCCGAGCTGACCGAAGCCGAACTGGATCACTGGGACGCCGATGCACAGGCCGATGACGACGAGGCCGAAATCGGGGTGCCCGACGACAACGTCAAGGTGATTGATTCACTGCGTATCGGACTGCCGCTTTACAACGTGTACCTCAATGAGGCCGACGAGTGGTCGCGCCGGCTGCAGCAGGAGCTCGGCGAATGGGCGCTGGAGCTCAAGGGCCCGGTGCCGGAATCCGCAGTCAATCTGGCGCACTCGCTGGCGGGCAGTTCGGCTACCGTGGGCTTCACGGCCCTGTCCGAGATGGCGCGCGCGCTTGAGCAGGCCCTGCAGCACGGAGCCCACCAGGGAACGCCGCAGCAGGGGCGGGCTTTTGTCGACGCGGCCGACGACATCCGCCGGTTGTTGCACCAATTTGCCGCCGGCTTCCTGAAGGAGCCCGATGCCGCCGTCCTGCAGGCGCTCAGGGATCTTCCGTTGAGGGCTGCTGCGCCCGCGCCCGCCGCAAGCGCCCCGCAGGAAATGCCGCAGGAGCGTGCGCGCGACGTCGATGACGACATCGACGCGGTCGATGCCATCGATGTCGACCTGTTCCCGATTTTCGAGGAAGAAGCACTCGAGCTGTTGCCGCAACTCTCTGGCGCCTTGCGCCAATGGGTGGCGCGGCCCGAGAACCACAGCGCGCGTGACGAAGTGCTGCGCGCATTGCACACGCTCAAGGGCAGCGCACGACTTGCCGGCGCGATGCGCCTGGGCGAAATGTCGCACCGCATGGAGTCCGAGATCGAGCACCTGGGCGCTCAGCCCCTGCTCAGCGCCCAGGTCGAACCCCTGCTGGGCCGCTTCGATGCCCTGCAGGCCAACTTTGACGCCGTGCGCCACGCTGACCGGCGGGCGCAGGAGCAGGCTCTGGCCGTGGCTGCACCGGCCGCAGTGTCCGATGCCGGCGCCCAGGCGCCGACCGCGTTCCCGCCGGCGTTGCTGCCTGGCGCCGCGGCGCTGGCGCCTCTGCGCAGCGGATCAAGGCAAGCGGTGCGGGTGCGCACGCAGCTGCTGGAACGGCTGCTGAACCAGGCTGGCGAAGTGATGATCACGCGTTCGCGCCTGGAGGCCGAACTCGGGCAGTTGCGCGGATCGCTGGGCGATCTCACGGGCAACCTGGATCGTTTGCGCGCCCAGTTGCGCGACATCGAGGTCCAGGCCGAGTCGCAGATGCAGTCGCGCCTGGCCCAGGCCCGCGATTCAGCCCAGGGTTTTGATCCGCTGGAGTTCGATCGCTTCACGCGGGTGCAGGAGCTCACGCGCATGATGGCCGAGTCGGTGAACGACGTGGCCACGGTGCAGCGCAGCCTGCAGCGCACGGTCGATGCGACCGAGGATGATCTGGCCGCGCAGGCGCGGCAGACGCGCGAGTTGCAGCGCGATCTGCTGCGCACCCGCATGGTCGAATTCGACGGCATCTCGGAGCGCCTGTACCGCGTGGTGCGGCAGGCTTCCAAAGAGACCGGCAAGCAGGTCAAGCTCGATATCACGGGCGGCGCCATCGAAATGGACCGTGGCGTGCTGGACCGCATGATGCCGGCTTTCGAGCACATTCTGCGCAACTGCGTGGTTCATGGCATCGAGGATCCGGTGCTGCGTGCGCGTGCTGGCAAGGACGCCGCAGGCACCATCGTGATCGAGCTGGGCAACGAAGGCAACGACGTGTCGGTGAGTTTTGGCGACGACGGCGCGGGACTGGATCTGCAGGGCATCCGGGACAAGGCGCAGGCGCAGGGCCTGATCAAGCCCGGCGAGGCGCTCGATGACGCCGCCGCTGCCGGGCTGATCTTCCTGCCAGGATTCTCCACGGCCAGCCAGGTGACGGAACTTGCCGGCCGGGGCATTGGCATGGACGTGGTGCGCGCCGAGGTCAATGCGCTGGGCGGACGCATCGAGACCACCACCACCCCCGGACAGGGCACACGTTTCCGGCTGGTGCTGCCGCTGACCACCGCCGTGACCCAGGTGGTGATGGTGCGTGTCGACAAGATGTCTTTCGGGGTGCCGGCCCATCTGGTGGAGATCGTGCGCCGCGCCGGCGGGCGTGACCTGCAGCAGGCCTACAACGCCGGCCGCTTCGAGTTCGGCGGCGAGCAAGTCCCTTTCTACTGGGCTGGCGCCTTGCTGCAATCGTCCTCGCGCAGCAGCGAGACCGACAGCAAGACCCTGCCGGTGGTGGTGTTCCGCAGCGCCGCGCAACGTGTGGCCCTGCATGTGGACGAAGTGCTGGGCAACCAGGAAGTGGTGGTCAAGCATCTGGGGCCGCAACTCGCGCGCCTGCCTGGCCTGGCCGGAATGACGGTGCTGGCCTCGGGTGCGGTGGTGCTGATCTACAACCCGGTGGCCCTGGCCACCGTGTATGGAGAACGCGCACGCAGCCTGGGTACGGACCCCGCGCAGCCGCACATGCTGGGACGCAGTGCGCTCGACAGCCCGCCAGCGCTGATGGCCGCGCCGAAGGTGCCGCTGGTCATGGTGGTGGACGACTCCATCACTGTGCGCCGCGTGACGCAGCGGCTGCTGCAGCGCGAGGGGTATCGCGTGGCGCTGGCCGCCGACGGCCTGCAGGCGCTTGAGCAGCTGCAGCAGGAGCGTCCGGCCGTGGTGCTGTCGGACATCGAAATGCCCCGCATGGACGGCTTTGACCTGACCCGCAACATCCGCAATGACGAGCGCCTGCGCGATCTGCCCATCATCATGATCACCTCGCGCATTGCCCAGAAGCACCGCGACCACGCTTTCGCGCTGGGCGTGAACCACTACCTGGGCAAGCCCTACTCCGACGAGGAGCTGCTGAGCCTGGTGCGCCGCTATAGCAAGAGCGCGACGGTCCTATAGTTTTTTCACGACCGCATAGCGCTGCAGCGTGCGGGCCCGGGCCTCGTCATGGTGGACGAGGGGCAAGGGGTAGTTGACCCCGAGCTTGACGCCAGCGGCCAGCAACTCCATCGGGCTGGCGGTCCAGGGAGCGTGCAGCACGGCCGTGGGCAGTTCACTCAGTCGCGGCAGGTATTTGCGGATGAACTTGCCTTCAGGGTCGAACTTGCGGCTCTGCGTCACAGGGTTGAAGATGCGAAACCAGGGCTGGGCATCGCAGCCGGTGGAGCTGGCCCACTGCCAGCCGCCATTGTTGGCCGCGAGGTCGAAATCGTTCAGGTGCTCGGCGAAATACCGCTCGCCCCAGCGCCAGTCGAGGCCCAGATCCTTCACCAGAAAGCTCGCCACCACCATGCGCAGGCGGTTGTGCATGTAGCCGGTCTGGTTGATCTGCGCCATGGCGGCATCCACCAGGGGGTAGCCGGTGCGGCCCTCGCACCAGGCCTTGAACAGTGCTTCGGCCTTCTTGCCGTGCTCCCAGCGGATGGCGTCAAAGGCCGGCTTGAAGGCGTGCCCGACCACGTGCGGGTAGTGATGCAGGATCTGGAAGTAGAAGTCGCGCCAGATCAGCTCGCCAAGCCACACCGTCGCGCCGTGGCTGCCCTGCATCGCGCGGGCATGGGCGGCGCCGGCCAGGGCGCGGATGGATACGGTGCCAAAGCGCAGATGCACGCTGAGGTAGCTCGGTCCCTTGATGGCGGGGTAGTCCCGGGCATCGCCATAGGCGTCCATGCGCGTGCTGAAGTCCTCGAACAGCCGGCGCGCGCCGGCGCTGCCCGCTGGAATGTGCAGGCTCGCCAGATTGGTGGCCTCGAAGCCGATCTGCCCGAGTGTGGGCACTGGCGCTCGGTGCTGCTTGGGGCGCTCGATCAGCGCCTGGACGTGACGCTCCACGGGGTAGGCCCTGAGATAGAAGCTGTCGACTTTCCTGAGCCAGGCGTTCTTGTAGGGAGTGAACACCGCGTAGGGCTTCGAGGTCTGGGTCAGCAACTCGCCGCGCTCGAAGATCACCTGGTCCTTGCAGGTGTGCAGGGCCACGCCTTCGGCCGCCAGCGCGCCCAGCACATGGGCGTCGCGCTGGACGGCGCCGGGCTCCTCGTCATGGTTGGCGAACACCGCCTGCGCGTGCAATTCAGCGGCAATGCGCGGCAGCTCGTGCGCCGCCACCGCATGGCGCACGATCAGGCCGGCGCCAGCGCGGCCCGACAGCCGGCGCAAGTCCTCGTCCAGCTCAACCAGGGACTCGCGGATGAACTCCACCCGCCGGTCGCGGCGCGGCAGGGGGTCCAGGATGGCGCGATCGAACACGAACACGCACAGGACCTCGCGGCAGGAGCGCAGCGCCAGATGCAGGGCGGCGTTGTCCTGCGCGCGCAAGTCGCGCCGAAACCACATCAGTCCGCGCGGATAGGTCTTTTCCATGGGCGAGGTAAAATGGGAACTATGTCCGCCGATTCTGCTCCGATCAACCTGACGCATCATTTTTTGATCGCGATGCCAGGGCTGGAGGACGAGTCATTCGCCAAAAGCGTGGTCTATCTGTGCGAACACAGCCAGCGCGGCGCGCTGGGCCTGGTCATCAACAAACCCAGCGACATCAAGCTCAAGAGCCTGTTCGACAAGGTCGAGCTGCCGTTGCGCCGCGACGACCTGACCGACGCGCCGGTGTTCCAGGGCGGCCCGGTGCAGACCGAGCGCGGCTTCGTGCTGCACGAGCCCATCTTCACGGGAGACTCGCCGTCGTCCGAGTCGGCCTATGCCTCGACCATGACCATCCCCGGTGGCCTGGAGATGACCACCTCCAAGGACGTGCTCGAAGCCCTGTCTACCGGCGCGGGGCCGCGCAAGGTGCTGGTCACGCTGGGCTATTCGGCCTGGGGCGAGGGGCAGCTCGAGTCCGAGCTGGCCGAAAACAGCTGGCTCACGGTCGGCGCCGACCTGTCCGTGATCTTCGACACGCCGGTCGAGCAGCGTTACGCCAGCGCCTTGCGCCTGCTGGGCCTGGAGAGCTGGATGCTGTCGCCTGATGCGGGGCATGCATGACGACGTTGGCCATGCCCGACGTCCCCTCCCACCTGCAAACATTTCTGGCTTTTGATTTTGGCTTGAAACGCACCGGCGTAGCCGTCGGCAACCGGCTGCTGCGCAGCGCGCAGCCGCAGCCCACCATCCGGGCCGAGGGCGATGCACGGTTTACCGAAGTCGCTGCGCGCCTGCGCGAATGGCAGCCCGATGCGCTGGTCGTGGGGGTCCCGTTCCATCCCGATGGCGCCGCCCACGAGAACACGGTTCGGGCGCGCAAGTTTGCGCGCCAACTGCACGGCCGCTTCGGCCTGCCGGTGTTCGAGACCGACGAGCGTTACAGCACGACCGAGGCCCTGCAGTCCGGCGCCCGGGATGCCGATGCGCAGGCCGCCTGCATCATTCTCGAACAGTTCCTGAGGAGTCTTCCATGAATCTCACCCTGGATGCCGAGGCGCTCTATGCCGAGCTGCTGCGCGGCGTGCAGCAGATGCGGGGACCGGATACCCGGCTCGTGGGCATCACCTCCGGCGGCGCCTGGCTGGCCGAGCGCCTGGCGGCCGACCTGAAACTGGCCCAGGCCCCGGGCGTCATCTCCTCGGCCATGCACCGTGACGACTTTGCGCAACGCGGCCTTGCGGCCAGTGTCGGCCAGACCGTCCTGCCTTTCGATGTGAACGGAGCCGACATCGTGCTGCTCGACGACGTGCTGTTCACCGGGCGTACCATCCGCGCGGGGGTCAACGAGCTGTTCGACTACGGGCGACCGGCGCGCGTGCGCCTGGCCGTGCTGGTGGACCGCGGCGGGCGTGAGCTGCCGATCCAGGCGGATTTCGCTGCCGCGCGCGTCAGCTTGCCGCAGGCGCAGCAGCTTGCGCTCGCACGCGCAGACTCCGGAGTTTTCACCTTTCATGTGGAGGGCAGCTGACGTGCTCTACAAGCGCAACCCCCAACTCAACAAGAACGGCGAGCTGGCCCACCTGCTGTCCATTGAGGGATTGCCGCGCGAGATCCTCACGCACATCCTGGACACGGCGGCCGGTTTTGTCAGCGTCAACGACCGCGAGGTCAAGAAGGTGCCGCTGCTGCGCGGCAAGAGCGTGTTCAACCTCTTCTTCGAGAACTCGACGCGCACCCGCACAACCTTCGAGATCGCGGCCACGCGCCTGTCCGCCGATGTCATCAATCTGGACATCTCGCGCTCGTCGGCTTCCAAAGGCGAATCGCTGCTCGATACCATTGCCAATCTGAGCGCCATGGCCGCCGACATCTTCGTCGTGCGCCACAGTGAATCCGGCGCACCCTACCTGATCGCCCAGCATGTGGCGCCGCATGTGCACGTGATCAACGCGGGCGACGGGCGGCATTCGCATCCGACCCAGGGCCTGCTGGACATGTTCACCATCCGGCACTACAAGAAAGACTTTTCCAATCTCACCGTGGCCATCGTCGGCGACGTGCTGCACTCGCGGGTGGCACGCTCGGACATCCATGCGCTGACCACCCTTGGCTGCGCCGAGGTGCGCGTGGTCGGCCCCCGCACGCTGGTGCCGGCCGACATGGCGCAGATGGGTGTGCGCGTGTGCCACTCACTGGAAGAAGGCATCCGCGACTGCGATGTGGTCATCATGCTGCGATTGCAGAACGAGCGCATGAGCGGCGCCTTGCTGCCCTCGGCACAGGAGTTCTTCAAGAGCTACGGCCTGACCCCGGAAAAATTGCAGTGGGCTCGCCCCGACGCCATCGTGATGCACCCGGGCCCCATCAACCGCGGCGTGGAGATCGACTCCGCCGTGGTCGACGGCGGGCAAAGCGTGATCCTGCCCCAGGTCACCTTCGGCATCGCGGTGCGCATGGCAGTCATGGGCATCGTGGCGGGCACGTTGCGGCAAGTCGATCGGAGAGAGGGATGAAGATACTCATCAAGAACGGCCGGCTCGTCGATCCTGCCACCAGCTTCGACCAGGTCGGCGAACTCGCCATTGCCGCCGGCCGCATCGTCGGGCTGGGTCAGGCGCCTGCGGGCTTCGTGCCAAACAAGACCCTGGACGCCGGTGGTTGCGTCGTCGCGCCAGGCCTGATCGACCTTGCGGTTCGCCTGCGCGAGCCGGGCCACGAGCACGAAGGCATGCTGGAGAGCGAGATGGCTGCGGCAGTGGCAGGCGGCGTCACCAGCCTTGTGTGCCTGCCCGACACCGACCCCGTGCTCGACGAGCCCGGTCTGGTCGAGATGCTGCGTTATCGGGCCGAGCGGCTGCACCAGTCGCGGGTCTTTCCGCTGGGCGCATTGACGCGGGGACTGCATGGTGAGGTGCTCACGGAGATGGTCGAACTCAGCGAAGCCGGCTGTGTGGGGTTTACCCAGGCCGAAGTCCCGCTGGCCAGCACCCAGGTGCTGCAGCGCGCTCTGCAGTACGCGTCCACCTTCGACTACACCGTGTGGCTGCGGCCGCAGGAAATCCATCTGGGCAAGGGCGTCGCCGCCAGCGGGGCGCTGGCCACGCGACTGGGCCTGAGCGGCGTGCCCGTGGCCGCCGAGACCATTGCGCTGCATACCATCTTCGAGCTGATGCGCGGCACCAGCGCGCGTGTGCACCTGTGCCGCATGAGCAGCGCGGCGGGCGTTGAGCTGGTGCGCCGTGCGCGCGCCGACGGCCTGAACGTCAGTTGCGACGTCAGCATCAACTCGCTGCACCTGAGCGATATCGACATCGGCTACTTCGACAGCCGTGCGCGCCTGAACCCGCCGCTGCGCCAGCAGCGCGACCGCGATGCGCTGCGCCAGGGGCTGGCCGAGGGCACCATCGACGCGCTGGTGTCTGATCACACACCGGTCAAGGAAGACGGCAAGGCCTTGCCCTTTGCCGAGGCCGAGCCCGGTGCCACCGGTGTCGAACTGCTGCTCAGCCTGGCGCTCAAGTGGAGCGCGGACAGTGGCGCTGGCCTCCCGCGTGCGCTGGCCTCCCTGACCTGCGAGCCGGCGCGCGTGCTGGGCGCCGCGGTCGCGGCCAGGCACGGTGGCCTGGGCCGGTTGCAGGTGGGCGGCGTGGCCGATGTATGCGTGTTCGATCCCCGAGCGGCTTGGACGGTGGAGGCCACCGCGTTGCGCAGCCAGGGCAAGCACACACCGTTCTCGGGCTACGAATTGCCGGGCCGGGTGCGTTGCACCATCGTTGGCGGACACCTGGCTTTCGAAGCCTGAGCAGCGCTCGCCCTGTCTCCCGATGCAGCGCGAAGCCCTATGAAATTGATGCGCGTGATCTGGCGCCTGGTGCTCGCCATCGGGCATGCACTGAATGGCTACTGGATCATTCGAACGACTTTCCCCCGCCTGCCGCCGCGCATGCGCGAGCTGGCGGTCCAGGCCTGGGCGCGCAAGATGCTGGAGATCTGCGGCATCCGCCTGGTGGTGCACGGCGATCCGCCGGCGCAGGGCCCGATGCTGCTGGCGTGCAATCACATCTCCTGGCTCGACATCCTCGTCATGCATGCGGCGGGCTACTGCCGCTTCGTCTCCAAATCGGGCGTGCGGCACTGGCCGCTGATCGGCGTGCTGTCCACCGGCGCGGGCTCCATGTACATCGAGCGGGAATCGCGCCGCGACGCCATGCGGGTGGTGCACCACATGGCCGAAGGCCTGCGCGGGAGCGAAGTGATCGCCATATTCCCCGAGGGCACGACCTCCGACGGCCGGCAGGTGCTGCCCTTCCATGCCAACCTGATCCAGGCGGCGATATCGGCCGATGCGCCAGTACAGCCGATGGCGCTGCGCTTCATCGATATCGCGTCCGGCGAGCCCAGCACGGGCCCCAGCTACACAGGCGACGAAACGCTGGTGGGCTCGCTGTGGCGCACGCTGAGCGCGCGGCCCATTGCGGCCCATGTCCGGTTCGGCGTTCCGCAGCATTGCGATGGCCGCGATCGCAGGGCCTGGGCCCGCGACCTGCGTGCGGCGGTCGAGGCCTTGGGCCAGGAGACCTTGCCCGCAGCCTGATCCGGGCCTGTGGCGAGGCGTTCAGCCCTCGCGCGCGAAGGTCACCACATGATCGACTGCGGCGCGAATCCCGATCCAGTCGCCCACGTTGTGGATATGGTGGCTGGGCACATGGGCCATCACCGTGTCGCCGCTTTTCAGTTGCAGGGTGTAGAGGAACTCCGAGCCGCGAAAGGACTTGCGCATGATCTGCGCCTTGACCGCAGAGTTCTCGTCATGGACGATGTCGTCAGCGCGCAGCAGCACATCGCAGCGACCCTCGGGATAGGCGCTGGGCAGGGGGCACTCCAGCATGTCGGTGAGCGGCCCCAGGTGCGTGCGCACCGTGACGTGGCCGTCCTGCTCGACGATGCGCGCATTCGTGAAGACGCCGTGGCCGATGAATGACGCGACGAAGCGCGTGGCCGGCCGGTGGTACAGGGTGTAGGCGTCGTCCCACTGGTGCAGATGGCCTTCGTGCATGACGCCGATCACATCGGCAATGGCAAAGGCCTCTTGCTGGTCGTGGGTGACGAACAGCGCAGTCGCGTGCGCGGCCTTGAGAATGCTGCGCAGCTCGTGGGCCAGGCGCTCGCGCAGATCGACGTCGAGGTTGGAAAAAGGCTCGTCGAGCAGCAGCAACTGCGGCTGCGGCGCCAGAGCCCGCGCCAGTGCCACGCGCTGTTGCTGGCCGCCTGAAAGTTCATGCGGATATTGCGCCTGCGACCCTTCCAGACTGACCAGCTCGAGCACCTGCGCGACACGCGCGGCGCGCTCGGACACGGGCAGGCGATGCAGGCCAAAGGCCACGTTGCGGCCCACATCCAGGTGGGGGAACAAGGCGTAGTCCTGAAACACCATGCCGATGCGCCTGTCTTCTGCCGCGACGCCGTGCCCCGCGCTGCCGATCACCGTGCCGCCCAGCCGGATCTCGCCGCCCGCGACGGGCTCCAGACCGGCCACAGCGCGCAGCAGCGTGGTCTTGCCGCAGCCCGAGGGGCCGATCAGCACGCCGATATCACCCGCGCGCAGTCCGAAGGACACGCCATCGACGGCGCTTTGGGGACGGTTCGGGTACCGGACGCGCAGTTGCGAAACTTCCAGGAACATGGGGTCGATTGTAGATGCTTACAATTCTCATTTGCCTCGCTCTCCCGGGCTCTTCCTCACCATGCCGGTGCTTCGGCTTCAAACCGTCCTGTTGTTTCTGCTTGCCTCCGTGCTGCTGCTGCCCGTGCTGGCGGTGCTCGCGTCGTGGCTGCAATGGAACGCGGTGAGCGCCCAGATCCTCGGGGAGATGAGCCGCACCGTGCTGCCGGACTACGTCTGGACCACGGTCAAGTTGTGCCTGATGGTGGCGGTGGGCGTGGTGCTGGTGGGCACAGGGGCGGCCGGTGCGGTGACCTTGTTCGAGTTCCCGGGGCGTCGCATGATGGAGTGGGCCATGCTGCTGCCGCTGGCCATGCCGGCTTATGTGGTGGCGTATGCGTACACCGACTTCCTGCAATACAGCGGTCCGCTGCAGACCGGCATGCGCGCTGTCTTTGGCCTGGAGGGGCGGGTGCTGCCCGAAGTGCGCAGCTTGGGCGGAGCGGCCTGCGTGTTCGTGTTTTCACTCTACCCGTACGTTTATCTGCTGGCGCGTGCCGCGTTTGCCGAACGCGCCAGCCAGTTGATGGAGGCGGCCCGCCTGCTCGGCGCATCCACCCGCAGGCGCCTGCTGCTGGTGGCACTGCCGCTGGCGCGTCCGGCGATTGCCGCCGGCGCGGCCCTGGCCCTGATGGAGACGCTGGCCGACTTCGGTGTGTCCAGCTACTTCGGCATCCAGACCTTCACGGCCGGCATCTACAAGGCCTGGCTGTCCATGGACGACCGCACAGCCGCGGCGCAGCTCGCCACGCTGCTGCTGATCACTGTGATCGTGCTGCTGCGCATGGAGCAGCGCGCCCAGGCCCGCATGCGCTTTGCGACCGGGCGTGGCGCCCATGCCGGATCGGCTGAAGGCCGGCCCATGGTGCTGCGCGGGTACGCCCGCTGGATCGCGCTCATGCTGTGTGTGTTCCCGGTGCTCATGGGCTTTGTACTGCCGGTGCTGTTCATGCTGCGCCCGCTGGCGGCCGACTGGTCGGTGCTGCCTTGGGACCGCTTTGCGCAATGGACCTTCAACAGCCTGCGCCTGGGTGTGATCAGCGCGGCGCTGGCGGTAGGCATCGCGCTGTGGCTGGCCTACAGCCTGCGGCGCTCGCCAGATGCCTTCACGCGCGGCGTGGTGCAGCTCGCCGGGCTGGGCTATGCCATTCCGGGCGCCGTCATCGTCGTCGGCCTGCTGCTGCCCGTGGGCTGGCTGCAATCGGTGGCGCCCCATAGCCAGATCGGTGGCTGGGTGACGGCCACTGTGGTCGGCGTGGTGTGGGCCTACCTGGTGCGTTTCTGCGCTGTAGCGCTGCAGTCCGTGCAAAGCGGCTACGCGCGCATACCCCAGAGCTTCGACGACTCGGCGCGCATGCTGGGCGTCGGCGGGACGCGGCTGGCGGCGATGGTGCATTGGCCGCTGCTCAGGCGCTCCACTGCGGCGGCGGCCCTGCTGGTGTTTGTCGACGTCATGAAAGAACTGCCCGCCACCCTGGTGCTGCGTCCCTTCGACAGCGACACCCTGGCAGTGGTGGCCTTTCAGCTCGCGCGCGACGAGCGCCTGGGCGAGGCCGCGCTGCCCTCGCTGGCCCTGGTGCTGGTGGGGCTGATCCCCGTAGTGCTGCTGAGCCGAACGCTGCGCAGCAAATAGATGGCGGTGCATGCCCGCCACGAGAAGAGCGAAAATACGGCCGACCCCTTTCGGGCACCCACCATCCAGCCACCACCTCCGACATGAACATCGAAAAAGACACCGCCGTCACCTTGAACTACACCGTGACCGAAGCCCAGGGCAAAGTGCTCGACGGCGGCAGCACCCCCATGGTTTATCTGCACGGCGGCTACAACAATATTTTTCCCAAAGTCGAAGCGGCCCTTGACGGCCAGGCCGTCGGCTTCCGTGTCACGCTGGTCCTGCAGCCCGAAGACGCCTTCGGCCCGCGCGACGAGAGCCTTGTCACCAGCATCTCGCGCAAGGAATTTCCGCCCGGCGTGAAAGTCGGCGGGCAGCTGCAAAGCGTGGGCGAGGGCGGCCATGCGCAAATGTTCACCGTGACCAAGATCAAGGGCGACACCGTCATGCTCGACGGCAACCATCCCATGGCCGGCAAGGTCTTGAAATTCACCGCCCGCGTCATGAACGTGCGGCCTGCCTCTGCCGAAGAGATCGCCCACAGGCATGTGCATGGAGAGCACGGGCATCACCATTGAGGCGTCTCGCTGCGGGCGCACTGGCTGGTCCGCGCACCGCCGGCAGTTGTGCTGAACAACCGTTAGGTGATAGGATTTCGACCTACATCGGGAGAGCATCATGATTGTTCTGGGCAGACGGCAAAACGGAGACAGGCGTCGCCGCGCGCTGGACGTGGATGGCTCCGTCTTCTTCAAATCTGAATGGCTGGAGACGCCAGACGACAGAACACTGTCGCCGACCTGTTTCTTTGTCGAACAGGAAGCGAACTCGACGCTGGTGCCGCACTTTCACAGGCAGAACCAGTTCCAGTTGTTCGTGGGTGGCGGTGGCACCATCGGCGCCAGTCCGCTGCAAACGGTGACGGTTCACTATGCGGGCGCCTATACCGGCTACGGCCCGCTGGTGGCCGGCCCCGAGGGCATCCAGTATTTCACCATCCGCACCGTCCTGGAGTCGGGGATGATTCCGGTGTCCACCGGGCGCGACCAGATGGTGCGCGGCCCCAAGCGCCATGCCACGGCCGGGCCGATTGCGCTGCGCAGCGCCGAAGAGTTGCGTGCGCTCGAACGCGTCGAGCAAAGCGAAGTCATTCCGCCTGCGCCCGATGGCCTGGCCGCGACCCTGAGCGCCATGCCGCCGAACGCCTCGCTGGTCACGCCGCCTGCGCCGGGCAGCCAGGGGCAGTTCGTGTTTGTGATCGCGGGCAGCCTGCGCCACCAGGGTGTGGAACTGGGTCTGTGGGAGCATCTGTTCATATCGAGCGACGAGCCCGCCGTGACGCTGACGGCGGGGCCGCAGGGTGCGCAGATCGTCGCGATGCACAGCCCCGCGCGTGAAGCGGTCTACACCGCTGCCCAGATGGCCGTAGCAGCCTGAGCCGAGTCCTTTTCAGCGCAGGGCGTTGAGTCCGTCGTGCACCTTGCGACGTAGTTGCCAGCGCTGATAGGCGTCGCTGTTCAACTGGGCAGAAAGCTCTGCGGCGCAGGCATGCAGCAGTTCGATCTGATGGCGTTTGGGCGGCGAGGGAATGTTCTGTATCGAGCCGATGATGGCCAGCGCGCCAGCCAGCACATCGCCGGTGCGGAAGACCGGCACCGCCACCGTGTTGACGCCCGGCATCATCTCGTCGCTGCACATCTCGTAGAACTGTTCCTGGATGATGCTGAGCCGCTCGCGGATCCGCCCGGGGTCGGTCATGGACTGCGGTGTCTCCGCGGCCAGGGGCGGTGTCAGCAGCTCCTGTTGCAACGGGCCCGGCGAGAACGCGAGCGTCAGGCGGCCCAGTGCCGAGCAATGGGGCGAAGGGCGGTTGCCGGGCTTGACGCTGATGCAGATGCGCGCATGGAT
This sequence comes from Burkholderiaceae bacterium, assembly GCA_030653255.1. GTDB lineage: Bacteria > Pseudomonadota > Gammaproteobacteria > Burkholderiales > Burkholderiaceae_C > JAURZS01. The sequence goes on from JAURZS010000167.1 coordinate 26,494, forward strand.
GTTGTCCATGGTCGCAATCACCATCGACAGCCCGTTGACGGGCACAGCCAGCACGGCGGTTTCTTTGAGCTCGTCGCGCAGCCGCAGCAGATACGGCTGCGCGCGGTCGCGCAGGTCGAACTGCGTGCCGGCGGCCTCGCCGAGCTGGAACACGCGCCAGCCAAGGCGATAGCGCTCCGTCGCCTGGTCTTGCTCGATCAGCCCCATCTCGCGCAGGGTCGACAGATGGCGGTGCACGCGGGGCTTGGTTTCGCCCAAAGCCGAGGCCAGTTCGGTCACGCCCATGGCGCGCTGGGCCAGAGCAAGCCCGTCCAGGATGCGGACGGCGACCTTGATCGCCTCCACCGAATTGAGCTTTTTGGCCGGTTTGTTGGGCATAGTTGTTACGCCTGGCGAGACAAAAATATGGTTGATCAGATTAATGATACCTTGTATCGTTCAATGTAACGACAACTCCGCTATCTTCGAGCCTCACTCCCGCTCTTCCTGTGACCGCAAACCGCATTCCCGTCGATCTGGTGACCGGCTTTCTCGGTGTCGGCAAGACCACGTTCATCAACGCGGTACTGCGCGACCCCGCGTTCGCGGGCGCCATGGTGGTGGTCAACGAGTTCGGTGAAATCGGCCTCGACCATGTGCTGATGTCCACCGCCGACGACCAGGTGGTGCTGCTGGACTCGGGCTGCCTGTGCTGCGCTGCCTCGGGCACCTTGCGCGACACCCTGATCGACCTGTCGGCGCGCCGGGCCGCAGGCAGCGTGCCGGTCTTTGACCGCGTGATCGTCGAGACCAGCGGCCTGGCCCATCCCGGCCCCTTGATCGCCAGTCTGCTCGGCGATTCGGCCCTGGTGACGCGCTATGCGCTGGCGCAGGTTCTTACCCTCGTCGATGC